>CAYVTA010000005.1:0-43197 GCA_964454355.1 uncultured Eubacteriales bacterium
GGGTCGTGAGCAGGAGTGATTTTAACAACACCTGTACCCTTTGTCATATCAGCGTGTTCATCGCATACAATGGGTATTTCCTTATTAATCAAAGGTAAAATAACATGGCAGCCATGAAGATGCTTATATCTTTCATCTTCTGCATTAATAGCTACTGCTGTATCGCCAAGCATTGTTTCGGGACGAGTAGTAGCAAGCTCAAGCTTTTCACCTGTTTCTTTAACTGTGTAAAGAAGATGCCAGAAGCTGCCGTCTTTTTCTTCGTATTCAACTTCAGCATCAGATATTGATGTATTACAGCAAGGACACCAGTTTACCATACGGTTTCCTCTGTAAATCAAATCTTTTTCATAAAGACGGACAAAAACCTCATTAACAGCCTTATTGCATCCCTCATCAAGAGTGAAACGTTCTCTGTCCCAGTCACAGGAAGAACCGAGTTTTTTAAGCTGTTCTACGATTCTGCCGCCGTACTGTTTTTTCCAATCCCATGCACGCTCAAGAAATTTTTCTCTGCCAAGGTCTTCCTTTGTAAGCCCCTCTTTTTTCATAGCTTCTACAATTTTAGCCTCTGTTGCAATTGATGCATGGTCAGTTCCGGGAAGCCAAAGAGTATCATAGCCCTGCATTCTTCTGAAACGGATAAGAATATCCTGAAGAGTGTTATCAAGAGCATGACCCATATGGAGTTGTCCGGTAATATTGGGTGGCGGGATAACAATTGTATATGTATCCTTGCTTTTATCAAGATTTGCATGAAAATATTTACCGTCGAGCCAGGATTTATAAATTCTGTCTTCAACATTTTTAGGATTATACTGTTTTTCAAGTTCCTTACTCATATATTTTACCTCCATTGTATATAATAAACAAAAAAAACTTCGCCCCATAACAACAGGACGAAGATAACTCCGTGGTACCACCTGAATTCGGTTAAAAACCGCACTCAAAACCTTTAACGCAGGATTACGTCGGATTCTAATTGAATTACTCTTTCTTTCCGAAGCCACAAGGCGACATTCACTCAACATTCTCAAAGGCTTGCACCTACCGCCTTCTCTCTGAGGAGAATATGATGAGTTACTCTTCCCTGTCATTGCTTTCAAATATTGAAAATATTTTAACACATGGAAAAATAAATGTCAACATAAAATTTTATTTAGTTCTGCACATTGTAAAGCTTGATTTTGCAATTATTCTTCCATCGTCATTCTTTACTGTCGCTTCGCAGAATGCTAAAGTTTTTCCGTTTTTTATGACTTTTGCATCAGCAATAAGCTTTTTGCCGATTCCTGCACTAAAATAACTTATTGTTCCGTCTGCTGATACAAAAGCAATTTCATCGGAATTTGCGGCAACAGCACAAGCAAAATCTGCAAGCGTAAATATTACACCGCCCTGAACGACACCGTTGCCGTTGAGATGCTTATCTTCAATATCAATTGTTACACGGGAAGTACCGTTTTGGGCAGATTGAATTTCACAGCCGATCCCCATAGCGAAGCCATCGTTTTTGAAAAAGCTTTTTATTTCATCAAGTGTCATGATTAACCTCCGGTAAACAATAATTTAGCTGTGCAAATTATTGTTTAAGCATTGTTTTTAACATAGAATATCTTTTATTCTGTCTGTTATTTTCAACCATTTGCTCCAATTTTTTAACACTGCCTACAATAACAATCATTTTTTTTGCTCGAGTTATAGCTGTATATAAAAGATTTCTGTATAGCAATTGCGGTGGAACATCTACAATCGGCATAACAACAGCGTCGTACTCACTGCCTTGACTTTTATGAACAGTTACGGCATATGCAAGTTCAAGTTCTGCGGCACTTGCTATCGGATACACGACCTCTTTGCCATCATCAAATACAATCTGCATAATTTCATTTTTCACATTTATATCTGAAATTATACCAATATCCCCATTAAAAAGCCCGGAGCCTGATTCTCTTCCTTTGTCCCATGGAATATCATAATTATTCTTTATTTGCATAACCTTATCCCCTACACGGAAAAGACGTCCGGCAACTTTACATTCTGCTTTTTTTTCATCGGAAGGATTAAGTTGTGCCTGAAGCTGCCTGTTCAGATTGATTGTTCCGCAGTCTCCTTTTCTTGAGGGGCATAAAACCTGTATATCGTAAAGAGGTGAATAGCCATATGCTTTGGGCAATCTTTCAATGCATAGCTGTGCTACGGTTTTTGATGCTAAAATGGGATCTTCTCTGTTCATAAAGAAAAAATCGTTGTCGTGAGAGTCAATAACAGGCATATTACCCTCAATTACACTGTGAGCATTTGTAACAATTAAACTCTGCTGAGCTTGACGGAATATCTCAGTAAGAGTAACGACCGGAACCGTTTGAGAGGCTATAATATCCCCTAACACATTACCGGCACCAACAGCAGGAAGCTGATCAGAATCACCTACAAGTATAACACGACATCCAAATCTGACAGCATCAAGAAATTTTGAAAAAAGAAACACATCGACCATTGAAACTTCATCAAGAATAATAACATCAGCCGCAAGAGGGTTTTGCGAATTACGTTTAAAGGTTGCCCTGTCACCGTCAGACCATTCCACTTCAAGAAGTCTGTGAATTGTCTTTGCCTCACATCCTGTAAGCTCTGACATACGCTTTGCGGCTCTTCCCGTAGGTGCAGCAAGAAGTATATCTTTCCTTTTCCGTTCAAAATAGCTGATAATGCCTTTAACGGTTGTCGTTTTACCTGTACCGGGTCCGCCTGTTAATACAAGCAAGGAGCCTGATCCAGCAAGTTTTATGGCATCTCTTTGTTTGCCCTCATATTTTATATTGTTAAGCTTCTCGATCTGAGTAATTTCATCTTCATTTACATCCATTTCCGAAGCAGAAAATTTCATAAAAAGCTTAATTTTTTCGTTTATCTTTTCTTCTGCTTCATAAATGTCGGGAAGAGTCAAAAACCTTTTTTCTCGGATAAAAAATTCTACAAGAATTTTGTTTACAAGCATTTCTTCAATGGAATCAAGAGCTTCTTGCTGAGTAATATTTAAAAGCTCACAGCAAAGCGGAAGAAGTTTCTTCTCCGGCAAACAGGTGTGACCGTTTAAGAGATTGTATCTGATAATATGGCAGATGCCTGCTCTCAATCGATGCTTATGTATTGGCGGTTCACTGAGCTCTGAAGCAATCTTTTCTGCTCGCTCAAATGATATTATCTGTGCATCTCCGCATAAGATATATGGATTTTCCTCTATTATTTCAACAGCATTGACACCTAATTTTTTAAATATTCTTATACATTCAGAAGGCGTCAGACCGTATTTTTCCAGTCCTAAAATAACAGTTCTGACTGCAAACTGTTTTTTAAATTCAGCTGAAATCTTCTGAGCTTTGTCTTTTGAAATACCTTTTATAAAAGTAAGTCTGTCAGGGTCATTCTCGATAACATCAAATGTATTATCACCAAAACGCTCAACAATATATGTCGCAGTTTTAGGTCCTATACCCTTTATTGCTCCGGAAGACAGATATTTCAAAAATTGGGCGGCTGTTTCAGGCATATAGCGTTCAAAACGTTCCACCTTAAACTGCCTGCCAAATGACTGATGCATCCCCCACGAGCCTTTTAAAACAACCTTTTCGCCGGCAGTAATTTCCGGCAACTCACCAACAGCAGTAATAAGCTCACCGCTGCATGAAACATCAAGGACGGTGAACGAATTTGCACTGTTTTGAAAGACTACGTCTTCAACAACACCTGTTATTTGAACATACTCATTATTGTTTTGCATTTTATCTCCAAATCGGTTAATAATATATTTCGGGTGATAGACATGAACAAAGACAGCAAAAAGGTCGCAATAATCGGCACCGGATTTGTCGGAATGAGCTGTGCTTATGCACTTCTGAACCAAAATGCCTGCGATGAGCTTGTCCTTATTGATGTAAACGAAGCTAAAGCTAAAGGTGAAGCAATGGATCTGAACCATTCACTTGCTTTTTCTCCTGCTGAAATGAAAATCTACTGCGGCAGATACGAACACTGTGCTGATGCCGACATAATCGTAATAGCGGCAGGTGTAAACCAGAAAGAAGGCGAATCAAGAATCGATCTTCTCAAACGAAACTCAAATGTATTTGAAACAATAATTGGTCCCGTTATAAAAACCGGATTTTCAGGTATTTTTCTTATAGCAACAAATCCTGTTGACATAATGACACAAATCACGCTGTATCTTTCCGGCTTTGATTCATCAAAAGTGATAGGAACCGGAACAAGCCTGGATACCGCAAGACTCAGATACCTTTTAGGGCACTATTTTACAATCTCTCCGAAAAATATTCATGCCTATGTTATGGGAGAACACGGTGACAGCGAAATGATACCGTGGTCACAAGCTATGGTAGGCACAAAACCGATTTTGACTGTTTGCAGAAAGCATGAAGATTTAAAAATAATCGGAAATGAAGTTAAATTTGCTGCCCAGGAAATTATAAAAGCTAAAAATGCAACCTATTACGGCATAGGTATGGCTCTTGTGAGAATAATAAAAGCGGTTTTAGGCAATGAAAACAGTATTATAACTGTTTCATCGTATTTGAACGGATGTTACGGAGAAAAAGATGTGTATGTAGGTGTTCCTGCTATAATCAACCGTAACGGAATAAGTGATGTTGTCGAGCTGACTCTTACAGATAACGAGCTTGAACGTTTTAAACGCTCTTGTTTGTTTTTGAAAGACACTTTCAATAAAATACTCTGTTAATCTGCAACATACTCAAATTCTCCGCTGAAATCAGTTTCAACAAATCTTTTTCCTTTGCATTCAATAATTATTTTTGCAACACAGTCTTTCGGAACTTTAATATAAACAGTTTTTTTGCCTTTTTCATCTGTTTTCCAACTGCTTATTATTTTGCCGCAGGGGGAATCAATAGCAACTTCTAAATTTTTGATTGTGCTGTCTAAATTTGGTTTTACAGTAAAAGTTTTAAAACCATTCTTTACATCTCTGACGCCTGCAATATGAGAAAACAGAGCCTCATCATAAGTTCCGAGGAAATAATGATTTTTTGAGCGAGTTGTATTCTCCCAACACTCCCATGCGGTATCAGAGCCATTTTTTATCCAATATCCCCAACTGGGGTAAGAAGTGTTTGTTAAAATCTTTTCAGCAATATAAGTATATCCGGAATCTATCAGAACAGGGAGTATATATTTTGTTCCGATGCAACCTGTATCAAGACGATAATTACGACTGATAATATTTTTAATAAGATTGTCAGTGACAGTTTTTCGATTATCTTCAGGCACCATTCCGAAAGCAAGAGGAAGCAAATTTGAAGTTTGTCGGTACTCCCTGTTTCGCTCGCCTTTCTGTGTCCATACAGAAGTTTCATATATTCCTTTTTCTTCATTGAAAAATTTATTGTTAAAAGCATGATATATGCAATCAGCGGCAGAAGAATAATTACTTATATCATCGTCATTTGATGTGAGTCTTGCAAGCTGTTCCATACATCTGAGCATTTTGTAAATATAAGCAGTAGCACAAATTTCAGCTCCTTCAGAAGAGCCGGGATTTATCATTGAATTTTCATTTCCCATCGGTGACACCCAATCCGCAAGTTCACTTGAATGCCATACCCAGTCTTTTTGACGTATTTCTTCAATATCCTTCTCTGCAAAAACCTTGAGAACAGGATAGATTTTTTTCGCATATTCTATATTTCCGCAATAATCACACAATGCCTTGACTCCAAAGACAAAAACTGTATTCCAAACAGGTGAATTTGCTGTGCTCCAATCGGCAGTAGGAACCATTACGGGAACATCACCATACTCAAAAAAACAATCTGCCATAGTATTGATAAAAGATTCTAAATAGGAACTCATATCAAAATTATACATCATTGTTTCCAATGCACAAGAAGCATCTCCAAGCCAACCGTTTTTCTCCCAAACAGGAGTATCAGTAGGTTTTCCCTGAAAATTATTACGAAGAGTACGAACCATAAGATAATGAAGCTTATTTATAAGTTCATCAGAGCACTTGAACTCTGAACGCATGGGAACATCATTAGCTATACGATAAATCGTAATATTATCTTCACAAAGCTCGCCGCAGTAGTTATCTATCTGTACATACTTAAAACCTTTGTAGCTGAATTTCGGCTCAAAAACAACCGTCTTTCCGTTACCGATAAAAATATCCTGCTGCAAATAACAATCCGGCCACCAATCACCGTCACGGCCTTCATGCTTGCCTATTTTTTGAACATATCCCCCATCCGTAAGCTGCTCACCATAGGTGATAGTAACACAAGCTGCTTCAGGCACATTCAAACGCAAAGATATCCAGCCTGTTGTCATTTCAGGTGATACAATAATATAGCTTGAACCTACACTGCTTATTTTTTCAGGCACCATGTAGGCTATTCTTCTTATTGGAGGCATTTCTTGTTTTTTAAGTTTGCCTGATGGAGGGTTCACTGATACAGCGTTTTTCCAAACAAATGTGTCTTCAGTCCTGCGTGAATCAAAAACCTCTCCCTGATAAATACTGTTTTCTACAGTCGGTCCGTCTTTTGTTATCAGCCATGTTGTGTCTGTCGCAATTTTTTCAGACGATCCGTCAAAATAATTTATTTCAATTTCTGCAATAAATTTCGGTGCGGAACGCCATGACGCTTTCTGCCAATTCCAAACACCGCTGTTCTCGTTAAAAAAACCGTTACCCAACTCAACAGTTACCGTATTAATTCCGCAAGCAATAAACTTCGTGATATCAAAGGTTCTGTAAAGAACGGAACTGCTGTATTGTGTATGAGCAGGATTAAGCAATGTATCATCAGGTAAAATTCCGTTTATACGTAACTCAAATAAACCTAGTCCGCAAATGCTCACTGAAGCGTTTTTCACGTGTTCTTTTATAACAATTTCTTTCTTAAAAATCGGTGCATAGCGTTCGTTCACGCTCATATCTGCACCTATCCACACACTGTTATTAAAGATATCTTTCATATCAAAGTTCTTCTCTATATTTAAAGTCATAGCCGTTCTTTTTCAGTTTTGAAATATTACGAAGTGATTTTCCCAATCCTTTTGCAACACAAAGCCCCGGTTCTTTTGCAATACGAACAGGCAAGCCTGTCTCTCCCTCAAAAAATGTATCCATACCGTAAAGCAGAGCACCGTTACCGGTCAAAACAATACCATTTTCAAAGATATCTGCGGAGAGCTCCGGAGAAATAGCAGAAAGAATCTCTTTAACTCCTGCAAGAATGGCATCAACGTGTTCTTTGATTGCCCAATATACTTCTGTTGATGTAATTTCAAAATTTATGGGTGCACTTGTTACAATGTTTCTACCCTTTGCAACAAGAGCAATCTCTTCATTTCTGATGATGGCACCGCCAATAGTTCTCTTTATTTCTTCCGCTGTAAGATATCCGATTTCGATATCTCTTTCACGACGCAGGTATTTCATTATATCAAGAGTAAAGCTGTCAGATGCAGCTCTGATAGTTTTTGATGCAGCTATACTGCCCATAGTAACAACTGCGATATCAACAGCACCGCCGCCAATATCGATAATCATTGTTCCTTTGGGCTTAAAAAAAGCTACATCAGCACCAACCGCAGCAGCATATGGATGTTCCATGATGCATAATCGTCCGGCTCCTGACATCTCAAGCACATCAAGAATGGCTTTTCTTTCAACACTTGTAATATTTGCAGGAACACCGGCTATAATATTTGGCTTAAGTATGGTCAATCTGCAAACATTTTCCACAAAATCATGAAGCATTGAAACTGTTACATTAATATCCGAAACAACGCCATCACTAAAAGGTCTTATCACTGTCATTGAAGATGGTGTTCTGCCTATCATCTCAAAAGCTTCTTCACCATATGCAATAATTCTACCGCTGTGTGAATCGCAGGCAACAACAGACGGTCTTGAAAAGACTATGCCTTTCCCTTCAACATAAGCCGTCATGTTTGATGTTCCTAAATCAATACCTATACAAAGTCCCGTCATGCAGTCACCACCTTAAAATATAAATACACCAATGTATTAAAGCTCACCGTAACGCTAAATAATTTGTTTTTCTTATTATACTTATTTGAACTATACAAAGTCAAGAGAATTTAAAAAATCGGGCAGATTTCACTACCCGATTCTTGTTATTCCGAATAACCCAGTTCAAAAGCTTTAAGGTTAAGCTCCTTAAATTTTGGAGGTACGGTTTCTGCGATTACTTGTTCCCATACACCTTTATCAATGTTCATATGTTTTGCAACAACTCCCATAAGGACAACATTTACAGCCTTTGAATTGCCTGCTTCAACAGCAAGTGAAAGAGCATCAACAGCAGTAACATCAGCTTTTGTGCTAAGCTGTTCAATTATGCCTTCAGGATATTCAGCAGCTCCGATAACAACCGGCATAGGATCTATTTTCTGAGTATTTACGATAATTTTTCCGCCTTTTTTCAGGTAAGGCAAATATCTTGCTGCCTCCAACTGTTCAAAAGCAATTATAAGATCAGCTTCACCTTTTTCGATTATGGGTGAATTTACATTTTCACCAAATCTGACATATGTTATAACGGAACCGCCTCTCTGGCTCATTCCGTGAACCTCGGAAACTTTAACATCATAGCCTTCACTGATTACAACATTGCCCAATAAACGGCTTGCAAGCAGAGTTCCCTGTCCGCCTACACCGACTATCATTACACTGCAAGTATTCATATAAGTTTCCTCCGTTCTTAAGCTTCAATTGCATCAAATTTACACATCTGTGTGCAGACATTACATCCTACACACTGTGTAAAGTCAATACTTGCCTTGCCGTCTTTCATGCTGATTGCAGGACATCCTATCTTCATGCACATTTTGCAACTCTTGCACTTATCCGGATTAACTTTAAGCGGCGGATTATGTTTAACAGTTTTAAGAAGTGCACAAGGACGTCTTGAGATAATAAGTGAGGGTTCATCCGCTTCAAGCTCCGTATGGATGGCAGCTCTTGTTTCTTTGAGATTGTATGGATCAACAACAGTTACCCTCTTAATACCTATTGCATGAGCAAGAGCTTCAAGATCAACTGCCGTTGCAGGCTCACCCTTGATATTTTTGCCGGTCGTGGGATTCTGCTGATGTCCTGTCATACCGGTTATTGAGTTATCCAAAACAATAACAGTCGATGCGCTGTTGTTATAAGCAATGTCAATAAGACCTGTTATACCTGAATGAATGAATGTTGAGTCACCGATAACAGCTACACTCTTCTTTGCATTTTCAGGATTAGCTTTATTTCTGCCGTGAAGAGCTGATATTGAGGCACCCATACAGATTACTGTATCTATCATTCCCAAAGGAGGAAGTGCCCCGAGAGTATAACAGCCGATATCTCCGCTCACGGTTACATTTTCCTGCTTAAGGGCATAAAAAAGTCCTCTATGGGGACATCCTGTACAAAGCACAGGAGGTCTGTTCGGTACTGTAACATCCAAAGTATCAAAGTCATTATTTTTATTCAAAATAACAGATGCAATAAGTCGCTGAGAATATTCACCCTGGAGAGTAAAAACATCCTTGCCGTGAACCTTGATGCCTAACTTTTTGCAATGTTCTTCAATAAACGGATCAAGCTCCTCAATAACGTATATTTCTTCGCATTCAGCAGCAAAATCGACAAGCAATTTTTCAGGAAGAGGATAAACACAACCTAATTTTAGATAAGAAGCATTTTCTCCAAGTGCTTCTTTCGCATAATTATAGCAATTACCTGCTGTAATAACACCGATTTTCTTGTCATAATACTCAACATTATTGATATCCGCTGTTTCTGTATATTCAATCTGTTCAAGAATGCGATTTTCAACAACAACATGCTTAGGTACTGCATAAGCAGGCATCATTACATATTTTGAGGGGTCTTTTTTATACTCTTTGAGAGGAATATCCACTCTGTCTGTAACATCAGCAAGCCCTCTTGAATGAGCAACTCTCGTTGTAAGTCTGAGAATTACGGGAGTATCAAACTTTTCAGAAAGCTCAAATGCTTTTTTTGTATATTCAAGACATTCCTTTGAATCAGCAGGCTCAAGCATCATAACCTTTGAAGCTCTGGCATAGTGTCTTGAATCCTGTTCGTTCTGTGAAGAAGGCATACCGGGATCATCAGCAACAGCAAGAACCATACCACCGTTGATTCCGGTATATGAAGCTGTAAAAAGAGGGTCAGCGGCGACATTAAGACCTACGTGCTTCATTGCACAAAATGATCTTGCACCGGCGATTGCCGCACCTACAGCTACTTCGCAAGCGACCTTCTCGTTAGGTGCCCATTCCGAATACATTTCATCATAAGTTGCCGCATACTCTGTAATTTCAGTACTTGGCGTTCCGGGATAGCTTGAAATGACATTGCATCCTGCCTCATAAAGACCTCTCGCAACAGCTTCATTTCCAAGCAAAAGCTTTTTTGCCATATATAAACCTCCGTAAAGTTTGATTTCATAATGAACATGATAACACAGTTTTTAGCAAAATACAACATTATTTTTTAACTGTATTTTTATTGTTTATTGATTTTTTAACTGTTCTGTGTTAAAATAACTATGGTGATAAAAATGGAGATTAAATCTCTGATTCTTGATGAATCCTCTGTTAAACGTGCAATTAAACGTATTTCATTTGAAATAGAAGAAAAAAACAAGGGCTTTGACTCCGTATGTCTTGTGGGAATAAGGCGTAGAGGTGTATCTCTTGCAAACATGATTGCCGGCTATATAAAGGAGAATGAAGATTATACAGTTCCTGTGGGTTCGGTTGATATTTCCAAGCATCGTGACGACATCTCCCGTGACAGAGCAGATGATACAGTATCTGACACTCATTTACCTTTCAGCATAGATGCAAAAAAAGTTATCATCGTAGACGATGTCATTCATACAGGCAGAACAGTACGTGCTGCAATTGATGCTCTCTTTTCTCTTGGCAGACCTTCATCAATACAGTTGGCAGTGCTTGTTGACAGAGGACACAGAGAGTTACCGATTCGTCCCGACTATGTAGGAAAAAATATTCCAACGTCATCTTCTGAAACTGTAAAAGTAAATGTTCCGGAATTTGACAGTGAAACAAGTGTTTTAATTTACAAGAAAAAATCTTACGATTAATCAACTCCCTGCCCAAATCCGGGGATTTAGGTTTTCTTGATATAAGAAAATATTTTTAAAGATTAAAAACAGTGACTGATTTTCGCCGAGTGTTGGCGTTCTCAATCACTGTTTTTCTCATTTAGTTACTAAACTGTTCAACTGTTGGGCATACAGTTTATTTACATCACATTCACCGATATGATTATACGGTTTAATTCTGAGTCCTATATACACAACAAGCGAGCCTATACAATTACACAGCATATCTTCCATTGTGTCCATAATTGCATAACGCTCGGGTACTAACTCGGGAATATAATTTGGAGATGCCAATTTTACATTACCATAAATCGATGCGGCTTCTTCAGCAAGAGCTTTTGACCAATGCTGAGAATCACCGTTAGCAATCTGATCAAATGTAAATTCAAACATTTCCCAGACGTTTCCTGCAATAAATCCGATTCCTAAAGCACAAAGCAGAACAACATTCACACTGCACGCTTTTTTATCTCTTTTTTGCATACAGGTAACGAGCTCATATCCGCCAATTACACAAAAACCTCCGGATATGGTGTGCAATAAAATATCCATCAAGTTAACGCTGTAGTACCAATTCAGATACGCACCACCAAAAGATGCACACCAAATAAAAAAGATTGTAAAATCTTGTATATATGTGGGACAGTATCTTGGCCATGATTTTTCAGAAAACATCATAAATACTTCCCATGCAAACATTGCAACTAAATTTGCAATAGTCTGAAGAACTTGCTGAATATCCGGTTCATCACGCTGAAAACCGAGACCGAACATTGAATCAAAGACAGCAAATATCATCATTGCTCTTAAAATCCACCAATATATTAGCTCCCATTTCTTTGGGGTTTGTGTTATTCTTTTAAAATATTCCTTCATAATCATCATCCAACAACAGAATTCTTGTATTCTGTTTACTCCTCTCCGTTCCAACAATAAGTACACAGCTGATCTGCAGGAAGCCCTGTAGCCTCAATTAAATCATCAAGACGGTGATATCTGAGAGATGTAAAGTGAAGCTTTTCACCTATTCGCTCAACCATCTGCTTATGTTTTTCACTATCAGGATCAGCATATTCACAAAGAACATCTCTCCCCGGATTCTCCCCCTCAAGCTCAATAATGACACGTCTTGCGATGAGCTCAGTTTCAGATGTGGAGCGTGAGAAATTAAGATATTTACAACTGAAAAGAATAGGAGGACAGGCAGGTCTTATATGAACTTCTTTTGCTCCGCTTTCATACAAAAACTCTGTAGTTTCACTTAACTGCGTACCTCTTACGATAGAATCATCGATAAGAAGCAACCGTTTGTCGTCAATAAGGTCATGTATGGGTATAAGCTTCATTTTGGCTATCAGATTACGTTTACTCTGATTTGACGGCATAAAAGAACGGGGCCATGTAGGTGTATACTTAACAAAGGGTCTCGAATAAGGAACACCTGATGCATTAGCATAACCAACAGCATGGGCTATACCCGAATCGGGAATACCTGCAACAACATCGGGAGTGATATGATCTCGTTTTGCAAGAAGTCTTCCGCAATTATATCGCATTTTTTCGACACTTATACCTTCATATGAAGATGAAGGATAACCATAATACACCCAAAGGAATGTACATATTTTCATTTTATCGCCGGGTGCCACAAGTGTCTTAACGTCATCGGCAGTCATAACAATAACCTCACCCGGTCCGAGAGCTTTGTAATCCTTATATCCCAGATTCAAATATGCAAAGCTTTCGAAACTTGCACAAAATCCATTTTCTTTTTTACCGATAACAATCGGTGTTCTTCCCAGCTTATCTCGTGCTGCATAAATTCCCAAAGGTGTAAGAATAAGCATACTCAAAGAACCGTCTATAACATCAAGAGCATATTTTATGCCATCAATAAAGTTATCCTTGCTGTTAATTATAGCAGCAATCAGCTCAGTCGGATTTATTTCTCCGTTACGCATCTCAAAAAAGTGAGTCTTGCTTTGTATAATTTTTTCTGCAATTTCAGCCGCATTATTTATCTTTCCGACAGTTGTAATTGCATAAGAACCGTGATGGCTTCTTACATGAATAGGCTGTGCTTCATAATCAGAAATACAGCCTATTCCGAAATTTCCTTTCATTTCAACCGATTCAGAATCGAACTTTGTTCTAAAAGGTGTATTCTCAATATTATGAATTGCTTTATCAAAGCCGTGTGCATCGCTGTAAACAGCCATTCCGGCTCTTCTTGTTCCTAAATGTGAATGATAGTCCGTTCCGAAGAACAAGTCAAACACACAATCTTCTTTTGATGCTACGCCAAAAAATCCGCCCATGGTACACCTCTGCTAAAAAATGAATAATAATTAATAAATTGACATATACGAAGTGAAAAATTCAGTTACATTCGTTCCTCTCAATCCTGAAAGAGTAAGCATTCCCGAAGGAATTTGGGAAGAAAAGTCATTAACCTGTAATGTCGTTACCGGATTGCCGTAAGCATCGCCGTAATCAATCTGTTTAAGCTCATTATCAACGAAATAAAATGTTACGGAATCTGTTTCATTTGAATATCTGTAGCTGTTCGCAGTAACGCCGTTAATTTCTGCCTTACCCTCTGTAAAATCTGTAAAATTAAAAGATTCAAGGCTGAGATACTGTGTAATTTCTTCCATTTCAGACAAATCAACATCCATTGAATTCATCAAAAGGTCCGTAAGAGCAAGATACACATTTGTAGTGTTATCTACAAAGTAAACGTTTCCGTTGAGATACATAATTGAAACGTTCATGCCTTCAACTTCCATGGAAGTCTGGAAGTTCTTACCTGATATTGCAAGCTTAAGTTCAGTAGGAGTATTGTCCTCATACATTACGGCATCAAGATAATACTGACCGTAAATATATGCATTCATTGCCTGAACTTCCTCTAATGTAATAGAACTGACATTCATTTGCTCGACAGTGGTAATTTCATGGGTTGTGTATTCCTGAATATAATCATCTGAATTATATTCAATGGATGCAGATTCATAATTCATGTTAGACGTAGTTCCGTTTTTAGTATCAGATGAGGAACTGCCTGCAACCAAAAGTATACAGACAAAAACACCTAATACCACAATAAATGCTGCTATTGTAATGAGAATTTTTTTGTTAGAGCTAAAGTTCATAATAAATAATTCGCTTTCATATATTTTCTTACAATTAAGTATATTTGATTTTTTTTCACTTGTCAATATTTATAAATATAAAAAATATTATAAAACTTGTTGCGGTTTTAGTATGCTTATGATATAATTTAATAGATTATTTAAAAAACTGGCGGTGATTTCAATGTGCAACAAAAAGTTCCGAGTAATTATACTACTTGTGGCTTTATGCATTTTTCTCACTTCCTGCTCAAACACAATAATCACATCCGAAATTATTACTGCCGAAATTTCAGACAACAGTTATCACACCGCATCATCTGATATTGAAAAAATTGCCCAATCGGACTATGCGGTGCTCTATTTGGACAAAACAACATACACTGCAAGTATAATTGACAAAAACAATAATTTTCATTGGACTTCTCTGCCGCAAAAATCCAATTCAACTGCATATGCATTTGAATTAACACTGTACACAGAAAACGGAGTATACATTCTTAACACACAAGATAATTCAGTTGCATTTTCATCAGCCACGTATGAAACCGGTGATAATTATGTCACTGTTAATTATGTTCTCTCCGACAATGCGGAAACAGCCTCCAAGCAATTTGATGAAATCGAAAAAAATGAAATATATGTTTCTTTTTCCGTGACATATTCACTAAATGAACAGTCTCTTACAACAACGATAAATCTGGAGGATATGAAGCTTACGAACGGTGCATTCATATCTGACATATCATATCTTCCGTATCTCGGTGCATCATATGATGACAGCGTTCAGGATTATTTTCTTGTTCCCGACGGTTCCGGTGCTGTTATGTACACAAACAGCAGTGACAGCAAAACGGACAACATAAGCATTACCGTTTACGGTTCTGACCCATATGTTAATACAATACAAAATACTGCGTCCGCAACGATACCTGTATTCGGAATAAAACGTAATAATAACGCTTTTGCTGCGATAATAACAGACGGAGATGCACTCGCAACCATTAATGCGTCAAGAAAAAACGGCGATACTCCTTCAAAAGCAAATGCCGTATTCAGCATTACCTCTGTAAAGAAGTCTGATGACGGAACTGTTTACTTTGGAGATTCATATTCCGGAAGCTTGACGGTCGTTTATAAGTTTCTTTCCGACTCATCTGCCGATTATTCCTCAATGGCAGCAGCAGCCCGTGAAGAATTTATTTCTGAAGGTATACTTCCTTATCAGAAATATGAAAGCGATTCTTCTTCAATCCCCTTCTGTGTAACAATAATCGGAAATTTGGACAAAAACACCTACACAACAACTCAACAAACTTTAGATATAATTGATGCGTTAAAAAGCAAAGGTATTGACAATATTCAACTCAACTACAAAGGCTTGCTCTCCGGTGGCTTTGCTCAAACTAACCTGTATTCTGCTGATATTTTAAAAGCATCGGGCGGTGAAAGCGGTTATTCTGAACTTTACAACTACACTCAACGTCAGAACTATACTTTGTATACAGACATAAATATTTTTTCTTCATCAAAAAAGACTGTAAACGGTACAGAAACAATTGATGGTGAAAATGCATTTTACACTCTTAAAAATGATCTTGGATTCAGAAATTATAATGCAACAAGACTGTCTTCAAGAATCGGAGCTGAAACAGCTTCTGTAGGTGCATCAAAAAGAGATTCATCAATTTATTCATCAATCGGCGAATTTCCAATGTATCTGACATCCGCTGACAGGATCAGGAACAAGCTTTCTGCATTTTTATCCGATGAAATTGCATCCATATGTCCGGATTTTTCTGTTAATGATGCCGGCTATATTCTCGCATCTTCCGATTCAATAAACAGACAAGATGCGAGAGATATAATATCATCAGAAATCAGAACAATAGCGAACTACGGTTCATTGTCGGTAAGAGGCGGAAACATCTATACTGTTTATGCTGCTGATTATATTTCAGATACTTACTTTGATTCATACTATCCGGAAAAAAGCGGCTCCTATGAACCTGTCCCGTTCTATCAATGCGTTGTACATGGCTATCTTCTCTACAGCGGCCGTCCTATTGATGCAGCAGATCCGCTTTACCGATATGATATGCTTCAATACATTGAATACGGTGCAATGCCTTCATTTGAGTGGGTATATGATGCTTCAAGTATTTTCTCCTATGAAGGATATCTCCTTGCTGAAAGAATAAGTGAGATCACAGAATTTTATAAAAAAGCTAATGAAGCACTTTCCGATATATCAGATGCCACGATAGTATCGCACAAAAAAATCACGATAGACACAGACGGTAAAAGTATAACCGGAGTTTATCGCACAGAATACTCTGACGGTACTGAAATCTATATAAATTACACCGGCACTGCGGTCGTTACTCCTGAAAATATAGTTGTCGGGGCTTACGACTTTGTAAAAATTAAAAGATGAGGTAAAGGAGACTATATTATGCCGATAAAAATTACAAATGAGCTTCCGGCAAAGGCATTTCTTGAGAAAGAAAATGTTTTTGTTATGGCAGAAGACAGAGCAAATGCGCAGGATATCAGACCACTTAAAATACTTATCCTTAACCTTATGCCTACTAAAATTGCAACTGAAACTCAAATATTAAGATTACTCAGCAACACTCCTCTGCAAGTGGAAATTGAACTTTTACAGACTGCAACTCACAAATCAACTCATACTTCACAAGAACATCTGACAAAATTCTACAAAACGTTTGATGAAATCAAAAAAGAGAAGTTTGACGGAATGATTGTCACAGGTGCACCGGTTGAACAAATGGAATTTGAAGAGGTTGATTATTGGGAAGAACTCTGCACAATTTTTGACTGGGCAAAAACAAATGTTTACTCAACATTTTTTATATGCTGGGGTGCACAGGCAGCGATGTACCATTATTACGGACTGAAAAAATATCCGCTTAAAGAAAAGATGTTCGGAATTTTTGAGCATCAGCCTCTTGATCTGCTTCATCCTCTTATGAGGGGGCTTGATGAAACATATTACGTCCCGCATTCAAGACATACGGAAATACGAATGGAAGACATTGCAAAAATAAAGGATTTACAGGTTCTTTCATACTCAAAACAGTCCGGAGTTCATCTTCTTTCTGACATGGAGTGCAGAAATTTCTTTTCAACCGGCCATTCCGAATACGATGCAGATACACTCGCAAACGAGTATTTCAGAGATAAGAATAAGGGACTGGATATTAAAATTCCTTTCAACTACTTTCCCGATGATGACCCTACAAAGACTCCAATAATAAAATGGAGAAGCACGGGAGAACTGCTGTTTACAAATTGGTTGAATTATTTTGTCTATCAGCGTACCCCTTATGATCTTGCTAATCTTTAAGAACAAGAAGGAATTTTTATGGATTTTAAACTCGACGCTTTCCCAGTGGATGATACTGTGGGCGGTATAAGAAGTACAGAGAAAATCAAAATTATAATTTGTTACATCCTTGTAAATACAGAAGATGCTCTTTCAAGATCTGCTATTCAATCTGCACTTTATGACAACGGAATCGCAAACTATTTTGAAATTTCACAAGCAATAGATGATCTTCTTAAGGTTGGAGCAATAAAAGAAGAAAATACTCTGCTTGAAGTAAGCGAAAAAGGTGTACAAATTGCAAAAGACCTTAAAGATGAATTATCCGTTTACATTAAAAACAAGGCAACAAGAGCCGCTGCTCTTACAGTCCTACATGAAAAGCGACAAAAAGAAAACAACATTGCAATAACAAAAATAGCTGCTAATAAATACAGACTTGACATCACAATGCACTCAGGTCTTAACAGTGAAAGTGAAAAACTGTTAAGCTTATCAGTTTTTGTAACTGACGAGCTTCAGGCACAGACCATGAAACAGTCATTTATCAACAATCCAGTAAAGCTCTACGAAAAAGTTATTGAAGCTCTTACAGACGATCCGATTTTTAAAGAATAGAAGGCACATACCGATGAAAACAGATAAATACGCAGTATTTCTGGATATTGACAACACTCTGATGGTTAACGGAGTTGTACCTCAAAAGAATATTGACGCAATAAAAAAAGCAAGAGAAGCCGGGAGCTATGTATTCATAAACACTGCCCGTTCCTATGCTTTTATTCCTAATGTACTCAAGGATGACTCATTGATTGATGGTTTTGTTGCCGGAATCGGCACTGATTTAAGACTGCATGGACAGCAAATATTCAGCTCTGTAATGAGCCGAGATGAACTTAAATTTATAGGTAAACACTTTATTAATGACACAAGAGAAATTTCCTTTGAGGGTGAGGATCATATGATTTGGATAAACCCTGAATCCCGCAGAGACGTTTACCACATACTTACATCACCTGATGAATTTGATACAATCTATAAAGATTTTAAGATATCAAAAATGTATGTAAGAGGACAGCTCACGGCAGAAGAAAGAGAAATCTTCGAAAAAGATTACATAGTGTATCAGCATGAAAAGTATGCCGAATTTGTAAGAAAAGGTTTTGGAAAAGCTGTCGGTATGAGATTAATGATAAATCATCTGGGAATACCGATTGAAAACTGTATTGCAATGGGTGACAGCTCAAATGATGAAGATATGCTGAAAGCTGCAGGAATATCCGTAGCAATGGGCAATGCAATCCCTGAAATCAAAGAAATGTGTACATATGTATCATGCAATGCTCAGGACTGCGGAGTTGCACAGGCAATAGAAAAATTTATAATCAAATAAAAATATATGTCACTATTCTATCCGTTCTCAATCCTGAGGCGGATATTTTTTTAGAATCAATTTCTTTATAGACAAACAACTTACCGATCTTCACAGTTCGACGTACCATTGTACGCCTTTGAGCAAAGCAAAAACCAAGCTACGCTTGATTTTTGTGAAGTTTATTCTACGCATTTTTCCTATCCCCTTGAAAAAAGGAGCTGTGTTTACAGCTCCTTTCAATCACTTTGTTATTCTGATTATTGTAGCGGAGTATTGAGGTACAGTATAATTGAACTGTTCTGAAATACCGTCAACGGTAAACTCAACCATTTCACAAGTTTCTTCTTCGCCAAGAATATTTTCATCGGAAAGGCTTTGGCCCGAAACCTGATAAACCGTAGCTGTTGAGCCTATGTTTTCAGCGTTTGAAATATCAATTGCAAATGTTCTGTCATTCTCTGTAACATTTACAAGTTTAATGATAATATCACCGCTTTCATCGGTAGATACAACCTGATAAGCTTCAGCATTACTGTCTGATACTGCATCATAATCAAACTGAAGAACATCATCTATATAGCCTTTGATATTTGTTCCGTCTACAACTATTTTAATTTCGTATGTTACGCCTTCCTGCACGGTGAAATCAGTAACTGTTCCGTTGATAGAACCTGTTTTTACGCCATTTTCAATTCGCTGCAATGCAGTCTGTGTATTACTCCAACCACCGATATTCCAGTAGAAGCAATTATCTTCGTCTTGAATGAGGAACGGAATATAGAATCCCTCTTCACCTTCGGTTTTTGTTGCTTCAACGGTAAATGTATAATTAGACCATTCAGTATCACCGTAATATACACAAGAACCTAATTCACTGTAATCAGGATAAAGTTCAGTCTGTGCAAATTTACCGTCGCACACTGTCCATTTGCCATCAGTCTTCTTGTACCAATCCCAGAACCAACATGGAGAATCGAAGGAATCTTCACTGAGAATCTCACCTGTTTCATTATCCACAACCTTAACATTATCAAATTCTGCAGTTGTGTTCCATGTTCCGAGACCTACCATACCGCTAAGGTCGTCCTCAACAATATCTGCACCGTCAAGTGTAGATGCGATAAGCGATGTACCTGCATTTGTTGAGAAGAGCTTTTGAATATAATAATTGACTGAACCTGTAGCATCATTATTACCAAACCAAATAAGGTCGGGAGCCCAGTGGGTTGCTGTAAGATTGCCGAACAGCGGAGCGTAAGCTGCCATTTTAACAATATCTCCGTTGCGTTCAAGACCGGTCATATATGCAGCTTCTGCAAGTGCAGCCTCAAGAGTGTTTGATTTCGCCGCATATTCACCAACAAACACCTGAATAGCACCGCCATAGATAGTGTCAGTCATATTCTCGTAATCTCTTACATAGTTATCTTCATCATAATAATCAGTATTATTAAGGAACCATGTAGGAGTCATATAATAGTGCTGATCTATTGCACCTGCATATTCTTCAATAGTAATATCATTTTCTGCAACATACTCATAGGCGTTTACATAGGAATTATAATAATTCCAGCCGGATGTAGCTTCAGCAGCACCGGCAGAATAGATAAGCTCAATACCCTCATACAATTCGGAGTTTTTCTCTTTTTCCTCATTGAAACGTGCAAGGAATGCCTCGTATCTCTCGTAATAATCCCCTGCTTCGTTCTCATTACCTATACAGATATATTTAAGCTCGAAGGGCTCTTCATGCCCCATTGCGATTCTTACACTACCCCACTTTGTTGTTTCGTCACCACGACAAAATTCAACAAGGTCTACCATATCCTGTAAATATTGTTCAAACTCTTCAGTATACATATCCACAGGGCCTCTGCCACGCATCTGACAGTAAAGACCGCAGTTAAGAACGGGAACGCCGATTGCACCGATATCCTCTGCAAGAACAAAATACTCATAGAATCCAAGACCGTAACTCATGTAGCAAGGAAGTGGATCTTCAGTAGCAACAGTATCGGTCCAAATGTTAATACCGTATGAACGAGCTGCAACATCGCCGTAAGTACCGTTAAACTCAAGCGGATCGCCGTTTTCATCAACACCGATAGAGTCTTTCCAATTATAAGCCGTTTCTTCATCATAGCCTTCTATAACACATCCGCCGGGGAATCTGAGGAATGCAGGCTCCATTTCAGCAAGAAGCTGAGCAAGGTCTGTTCTCATGCCGTGACTATTATATGTAGGCGGGAAAAGAGAAACCATGTCAAGTGCCACTTTACCGTTATCAACAAGCACCTGAAGATATACCTCTGAATCAGCAGTAAGAGAAGATGTCAGTTCAAGCTCATACTTCACCCAATCAGATGTAATCGAATCTATAACAGCCTCGGCAGCAATTTCTTCGCCTGCAACAAGTCTTATTGTTATTTTTCCGCTATAATCTTCAAGAGCTTTAGCGTATACAGAGCAATCATATGTAACATCCTTTTCGATTGCCATTCCGTCAAGGAAGCCTCTGTTTGCAACACCGGCTTTTTCGCCGCTTGTGTTATTAATTACAATATAATTCGTATTGTTTGAATTTAGTCCGCCGTCTGCATCGCCTACAGTTACGCTGTAATCGGAAGCACCGACACCACTCCAACCGTGAAGCTCGTCATCAGTTGCAAGCTCACCGTATTCAAATGAACGATTTATGACCATTTCAGCATACAAACCACCGTCGGCAGCAAAGTTGATATCCTCAAAAAAGATACCATAAAGCAGTTCACTTATTTCATGAACCTCGTCAGCAGCATTGATTGCAAGTGAATAGTCAGAGTTTTCGACGCTATAGGATGAAACAGTATTTTCATCGCCAAGGGGAACATATTCGACTGTATCCCCGACACCAATACCCAGAAGCATCAAAATGCTTGAGAAAAATGCCGTGATTTTCCTAAAAAAACTCATAAGAATGTACCGCATGAAACATTACCTCCATATTTTATTAAAGTACATAGATATAATACACAAAATTTTACAGTTTGTCAAACTATTATTTATCATATCAAAAAAAATCCGCTTCACTAATGTGAAGCGAATATATTTTACCAGTTTTTTAATTTTGTATCCGGACATTTTTTATTTTTAAATGCCGCACGAAATTCTACATAGCAACCACATTTTATACAGGCTCCGCTAATGAGATTATCACAGTTCTTGCAAATCACAAGCCGTTTTTTGTACAATTCATCATCGCATTTCTCATCCGGCTTGATTTTTGCAATATACTGCTTTACAAGATTGTAATTATCTTCATCACCACTTTGAAGAAGAAGACATTTTTTACATTCTCTTAACTCCATTATCTCTCAACTGCAAACTTAACAACACTGCAAGGAGGAATTGTTGCGGTAAAGCCATCTGATGTAAGAACAAAAGTATTAAATTCTTCCGTTTTTACAACATTCTTGTTTTCAAATGTATTGTGGTCATCCATTTTGCCCGTAATGATTTCAGCCTTAACAGATTTAACAGCAGAATCAGCGATCTGACACTTGATTTCTTTTTCTTCGTCAAGTGAAACATTTACGATAGTTGAATAAATAATACCGTCCTCATCCATAGATGCACTTTCTATGAGTGTAGGCATTTTAAGCCCCTCACACTCAATTTCATCTGATGTAAGATAAGAACCGAGCAACGTGTTACGCTGATGATCTTTGTACATCTTGAAAACATGATATGTAGGAGTAAGAAGCATATCTTCACCGTCAGTAAGAACAACAGATTGAAGAACATTTACAGTCTGAGCAATATTTGCCATTCGAATACGATCGGAATGCTTATTGAAAATGTTGAGAGTGAGACCTGCAACCATAGCATCACGCATTGTATTCTGCTGATAAAGGAATCCTGGGTTTGTTCCCTCTTCAACGTCAAACCATGTACCCCATTCATCAACGATAAGATCTACATCTTTATTCGGATCATGACGGTTTATAATCTCAATATGCTTCTGAATGATTTTATCAATTTTATAAGCAGTGGTAACTGTAACATAATACATATTATCATCAAATTCTGCAGCTTTACCTCTGCCGCCCCATCCGTGAGGAACAGTATAGTAATGAAGAGAAAGACCGTTCATGTGGCGTCTTGCAGTTTTCATGAAACGCTCTGTCCAGTCGTAATCCTCAGCATTAGGGCCACATGCAACACGATAAACATGCTTATTTCTGTCATAGTCACGGACATATGTATTAAATCTGTTGAACTCATATGCATAATATTCTGGTCGCATATTTCCGCCGCAGCCCCAATTTTCGTTGCCGATACCGAAATAACTAACAGTCCAAGGCTGTTCTCTGCCGTTCTTTTTACGCCATTCGGACATGGGTGACAGACCGTCAAAAGTCATGTACTCCATCCATTCGCTCATTTCCTGAACAGTACCGCTTCCCACATTACCGTTTATATAAGGATCGCAGCCGAGCTGTTCGCAAAGCTCAAAGAACTCATGGGTGCCGAAGCTGTTATCCTCAACAAGACCTCCCCAGTGAGTGTTTATCATTTTTTTTCTGTTTTCCTGAGGACCTACGCCGTCTTTCCAATGGTATTCATCAGCGAAGCATCCTCCGGGCCAACGAAGTACAGGAATTCCCATTTCCTTAAGAGCATTAACAACATCACATCTCATTCCGTTTACATTCGGAATAGGAGAATCCTTGCCGACAAAAAGTCCTTCATAGATACATCTTCCGAGATGCTCTGAAAAATGACCGTATATATCCTTATGTATTGTTGAAATTTTCTGATTTGGGTTTATAAGATATTTTTCCATTATTATATCGCACCACCTTATTTTTTTGATAGTATAACATACAACCTTTTGCATTTCAACTCATTTTTTTCAGTTAAAATAAGTTTTTTATGTGCAATATTGACTTTGATAAATGGTAGGTGGTATAATTAACTTGCAAACAATTGCAACACCTTGATGTTTTTTACGTCTTAATAGATGAAAGGAGGAATTCTTATAAAAAAAGCCTTATCAATTATTCTTACGGCAATTCTTTTTATTTCAAGTATTCAGACGGCATCTGCATACAGTCTTTCGGATGATCTCGGTGAGCGTCTGCGTTACGGTGATGTTATATATCTCACTCAGGAAACAAAAGCAGGTGAATTTGAATACTTTGGTGAAAGAATAAAATTCAAGGACAAAAACGGTAATGAGCTGTCCGCAGAAGACCTTCTTAAAACAGGCGATGAACTTGTATATTTTGATACTATTCAGGTATACACTATCGTTCTTGTGGGAGATTGCAACAATGACGGAAAAGTAACAGCTTCCGATGCAAGAATCGCACTGAGAATTTCTGCACGTATTGATACTGCTTATAAACATGAAAATGCACATGGTGCATGGGATACTGATTTTTCACAGAAAACTTCAGCAACAGATGCAAGACGCATTCTCCGTTATGCTGCAAAACTCGATAATTTTGAAAGTTTTGAAACGGCTTTAAAGGAAAAAGCAGATCGACAGAACAGCAAAGAATATGAATACACACACGATATGGTTATGGTCTGCATGAATCCGGAATATGTAAACAATGAAGAAGCTTATACCCCCGAATTCTACAGTGACCTTGCAGAAAAAGTGGAAAAATGGATTACATATTCTGAAACTCATGTCTGGCTCAAAATCTATCTGAAGGAGCCGTCAAAAGAAAATGTTGATGCTCTTTTTGAACAGTGCGAAAAGCATGATGCTATAATTGCTACATCTAAAAATGTGATAATGTATCTGGATATGTGATATCGAACAACAAAAACTGCGGTATACTCCGCAGTTTTTTATTATTTTTTTCTAAATAATGTTGCAATTATTTCTTGCTTCCTGTATAATAGATTCCAATAATATTCAATTGGAGTGATTACTTTGGCAAAACTCAAAGACATTGACAACAAAGCAGCAGAAAAAGGTTCTCTTCTCGTAACCATCTGGCAGTTCGTAAAATTCATCGTGGTAAGCCTTCTTGCTATGATAGTACAGTTCGTACTTCTTAACACGCTTCAGCTCATACCCGCAATCAAAGACCTTTACACCGTTGAATTTAGCTGGTGGGTATTTGTTTATCCTGTTGCAGTCGGCGGCTTAGGATACTTTATCGTAAGTAATGTTGCAAACATTGTTGCTCAGATTGTTGCATTCTTTGTAAACAAAGAAAAGACTTTCAATTCAGGTGCAAATGTTGCTGTTGCTCTTCCTATCTACATAGTATTTACTATTGCACTTATTTTCTTCTCCGCATGGCTCAACCCCACTCTTAAAGAGATTTTTGTAGGCTTTGAGTGGTGCAGTGAAACACTTGCAAAAAATATTGCAACAATGATTTGTTCTGCACTTCAGTTCTTCCTTTACTTCCCTGTTGATAAAATTCTTTTCCACAAGAAAAAGGAAGAAAAAGCTGAATAATTATATCATTCGGAGGTCTTGTTTATGAATAGAAAAATATATGAATCATATTGCAGAGCCTATCAGGGTGTTTTCAGAATGGCTGTGAATGTCCTTGACTGGACAGAGCCTAAACTTCTAAAAGGCGTTGGTGCAGTAAAAGAGCTTCCAAAAACTATTAAAGAATTAGGCTATACAAATGTCCTGGTTGTTACTGATAAAGGACTTATGGGACTCCATCTTCTTGACAATATGTTTGAAGAACTCAAAAATGAGGGAATCGCATACATTGTTTATGACGGCGTTCAGCCCAATCCCACAATTGACAACATTGAAGAGGCAAGAAGCCTTTATCTCGGTAACGGATGCCAAGCAATTATTGCATTTGGCGGCGGTTCACCAATGGATTGTGCAAAAGCTTGCGGTGCAAGAATTGCCAGACCCGACAAACAAATTCCTCAACTCAGAGGTCAGCTCAAAGTTCTTAAGAAGATTCCTCCACTGTTCGCAGTGCCTACAACAGCAGGCACCGGCTCGGAATGTACTATTGCAGCGGTTGTTTCCAACCCGAAAACTCATGAAAAAAATGCTATAAATGACCCTGTACTCCGACCCAAATATGCAGTTCTAGACCCCGAACTCACAGTCGGACTTCCTCCTCATATCACATCAACAACAGGTATGGATGCTCTTACACACGCAGTTGAAGCATACATAGGACAGAGCAACACAAAGGATACTGAAGAAAAAGCACTTCTTGCAACAAAGCTTATTTTTGAAAATCTCGAAACAGCTTATGCAGACGGCAAAAACATGGAAGCAAGAGAAAATATGCTCTTCGCATCCTACAGTGCCGGTGTTGCATTCACAAGAGCTTATGTTGGTTATGTTCACGCTATCGCTCACAATTTAGGCGGAATGTACGGTATACCTCACGGTCTTGCAAACGCAGTTATTCTTCCCTATGTTCTTGACTACTTCGGAGAAGCTGCATATGACAGACTTGCAGACCTTGCCGAAGCCGCAGGTCTTGACTGCGAAGGTAAAACAAATGCCGAAAAGGCAAAAATGTTCATTGCAGAAATCAGAAGAATGAACAATGCTATGAACATTCCCGAAAAGTTTGACCAAATAAAGGAAGAGGACATTTCTCTTATCGCAGACAGAGCTTTACTTGAGGGCAATCCTCTTTATCCTGTTCCAAAGATTATGGATAAGGCAGAGTGTGTTGCTGTCATCAGACAGCTTATGGCTTAATCAGTACTCTAAAGCAGTTACTGCTGAATATAGCGGTAACTGTTTTTTAATAAATGCATACGGAGGCAAATTCATATGACCAAACAGGAAGCAAGAGAAAAAGCAAAAAAACTTGTGGCAAAAATGACAGCAGAAGAAAAAATGTCACAGTTATTATACAATTCACCGGCAATAGAAAGACTTGGCATCAAGGAGCACAACTGGTGGAATGAGGGATCTCACGGCGTTGCAAGAGCAGGTACAGCAACAGTATTCCCTCATGCAATCGCTATGGCGGCAACTTTTGACCCCGAGCTTATAAATACGGTTGCAGATGTTATTTCAACAGAAGGCAGAGCAAAATACAACAAGCATGTTCAGTACAACGATTTTGATATTTTTAAAGGTCTCACATTCTGGGCTCCAAACATCAATATTTTCCGTGATCCCCGTTGGGGCAGAGGTCAGGAAACCTTCGGTGAAGACCCGTTTCTTACCGCATCTCTCGGTGTTTCCTTCATAAAAGGTATTCAGGGCGAAGGTGAATTTCTTAAGGCAGCAGCTTGCTCAAAGCATTTTGCCGTACATTCGGGGCCTGAAAACGAAAGACACGGTTTTGATGCAAAAGCAACAAAGCATGACCTTTTTGAAACATATCTTCCCGCCTTTGAAAAAACAGTAAAATCGGGCGTAATAGGTGTTATGGGTGCATACAACCGTACAAACGGAGAGCCTTGCTGTGCTCATTCTTATCTCATGCAGGATATTCTCCGTAAAAGATGGAATTTTGACGGTTATTTTGTTTCCGACTGCGGTGCACTCAACGATATTTATGAACACCATCATTACACTGAAACAAAAGCTGAAGCCGCAGCAGTTGCACTGAAAAAAGGCTGTGACCTTAACTGCGGACAGACATATGCATATCTTATTGATGCATATGAGCAAGATTTGATAACAGAAGAAGAAATCACAACTGCGGCCGAACGAGTTTATACAATTCGCTTCCTTTTGGGTGAATTTGAGAACAACAGACCTTATGCAGATATTCCTTACAGTGTTCTTGACTGCAAGGCACATAGGGCACTTAACCTTAAAACTGCTGAGCAGTGTCCCGTTCTTCTTAAGAATGATTCGTTCCTGCCTCTTGACAAAAACATAGAAAAAAGAATTGCAATCGTAGGTCCCAATGCTCAGTCTGTTACAGCTCTTGAGGGCAACTACAACGGCTATGCATCGGAATATATTACTGTTGCAGACGGTATCAGAAGAGTATTTACCAATGCTGATATTTCTGTTGAAAGAGGATGCAACTACTGCCATGAAAACACCAACGACTGGAGCGGATTTGCAAATATGATAAGTGACGGTATTGCGGCTGCATCCGAAGCTGATATTACCGTACTTGCACTTGGTCTTGACTGTTCAATCGAGGGTGAAGACACAGGTTTTGATAATGATTACACAGCAGGCGGTGACAAAAAGACTCTTTATCTTCCTGCAACACAGCAGAAGCTTGCAGAAGCAGTTTGCGATGTATGTGACAATGTTGTTGTAGTTCTTCTTTGCGGCAGTTCTGTTGATGTTGGTGAAAAGGTAAGAAATCACGCAAAAGCAATAATTCATGCATGGTATCCCGGTGCATTGGGCGGTCTTGCTGTTGCAAACATCCTTGCGGGTAAAGCAAATCCCTGCGGTAAACTCCCCGTTACAATCTACAACGGCGACCACAAGCTCCCTGATTTCAAGGATTACAGTATGCAGGGGAAAACTTACAGGTACATTGATGGAGATGCTCTTTATCCCTTTGGTTACGGTCTTTCATACACAAACTACAATTATTCAAATGCAAAGGTTGTAAGCGAAAATGAAGATACCGTTAATGTAAGTGTTGATGTACAAAACACAGGCAAAGTTGACGGTAAGGAAACAGTGCAGATTTATGCTTCATTCACAGACAGCAGAACATACACTCCCAAATTTCAGCTTTGTGCTGTCAAACCAGTAAACCTCAAAGACGATGAAAAAGCAACAGTTGAATTGAGCATTGATAAATATTGGCTCAAGGCTGTTACAGAGGACGGCGAAAGAGTTACACCCGACGGCAAAATTACACTTTATGTCGGCGGACATCAGCCTGATAACGTAAGTAATAAACTACTTGGCTATTCCTGTGAGAAAATAGAGCTTTAATTGAATTTCAGCATCCTTTTGAAGTGATGCTGATTTTTGCATATATATAAAATGTAAAATTTCAATTAAAGTATAGTAAATTAAATCTGTTTTATTTTTAATGATAACTGAAGTCTTAGGACACATAAATTTCGGCAGTATTTTATAATTGTTATTATTGAGTGATGATAAGACACGGCTGTTTAATGATGAAAGGATAATTATATATATCCATCAAAAAAATTGTACATTTTTATCACTTATATCGCTAATCAAAAGAAATATTTACTCATAAAATTTTTAAATTAACTGTTGTACAAAACTTCAAAATGTAATATAATTATTAATATTATATCTTAAAGGGTGAGTTTATGCTCAGAATAATGATAGTTGAGGACGATGAAAATACAAGAAAGCTGACAGCCTCTGTTTTAAAGCAAAACGGATATGAAACAGTCTGTGCCTGCGACGGTGAAGAAGGTCTTGAAATAATGGACAGGCTTCACATAGATTTAATAGTCCTTGATATAATGATGCCGAATATGGACGGTTTTGAGTTTACAAGAACATTACGTGAATGCGGCTGGGAGACACCAATTCTTATGGTTACGGCAAAAGAATCTCATCTTGATAAAAAAACCGGATTCCTTGCGGGAACAGATGATTACATGGTAAAACCCGTTGATGACGAGGAAATGCTTTTGCGTATAGCTGCGTTATTAAGGCGTTCCAAAATCGCAAGTGAACACAAAATCACAATCGGAGACACTGTTCTTGACCACGATTCCCTGACTGTTACTACGCTTGACGGTACGATAGAATTGCCGCAAAAGGAATTTATGCTCCTTTTTCAGCTTTTATCATACAAGGATAAAATCTTCACCCGAAGGCAGCTTATGGACGAGTTATGGGATATGGATTCAGACACGGATGAAAGAACCGTTGATGTACATATAAACCGTCTGCGTGAAAAGTTTAAAAATAATAAGGATTTCAGCATTGTTACAATAAGAGGCTTGGGTTACAAAGCCGTTCAGGGAGTGATATAAATGTTCAAACGTGATAATTGGACTTTACACGTTACCGTTACGGTTACAATATTCTTCATTCTGCTTACATCAAGCGGTTTTGCATTCCTTGCAATTCTTCTTGCAAGAGAATTGTTTCCCGGACTGTTTTTAACAATAGCACCGCTGACACTTACTATTTTTGCTTTTATATCAAGTACAATTATCGGCACATCAATCTCAATTTTCGTCAGCAGACAACTTTTCAAACCTCTTGATGATGTTATTAAATCACAGAAAAAAGTTGCAAAAGGCGACTTTTCGGTAAGAGTTGCCGTCCCAAAGAACGGTTACATAATAACAGAACTTGTAAACGGGTTTAACTCAATGACCGAAGAACTGAGCAGCACCGAAATGCTCAGAAGTGATTTTATAAATAACTTTTCGCATGAATTCAAAACACCTATTGTTTCAATCAGAGGCTTTGCAAAACAGCTTCAACAGCCGGATTTAAGCGAAGATCAGAAGATTGAATGCATAAATATTATTGTAGATGAATCAAACAGGCTTGCATCAATGTCTTCTAATATTCTTCTGCTCACAAAATTTGAAAATCAGCAAATCGTTTCAAATAAAACCGAATTTTATCTTGATGAACAGCTTAGAAACTGTATACTGCTTCTTGAAAAACAATGGACACAGAAAAAACTTAATTTTGAGATTGAAATGGATGAAATTAAGTTCTATTCAAACGAAGAAATGCTGTCTCATGTTTGGTTAAATATTCTCGGAAATGCAATAAAATTTACGCCTGAAGGCGGTGAGATCAGAGTTATATGTTATGCCGCAGCAGACAGTGTAACAGTTAAAATTTCTGATTCAGGTATCGGAATGACCGATAGTGTAAGAAAACATATTTTTGACAAGTTTTATCAAGGTGATACATCTCATAAAGGAACAGGAAACGGCTTAGGGCTTCCTCTAGTAAAGAGAGTTGTTGACCTTTGCGGCGGAAAAATCAGCGTAAAAAGCCAAATAAATAAAGGGACGACTTTCATTGTAAAATTACCCAAAGAAAAAGCCTGATTCAAAAATAGAATCAGGTCTTCAAACAGGTATATTATTTATTTCCCAACAGCCTTGCCAATTCATCCATAAATGAATTAACATCTCGGAACTGTCTGTAAACAGAAGCAAAACGGACATAAGCAACTTCATCAATATTCTTTAATTTATCCATTGCAAGTTCGCCAATTTTGATAGATGTTACTTCTCTGTCAATTGAATTTTGAAGGATTGCCTCGATATCATCGACAGCCTCATTTATTACTTCAAGAGGAACGGGTCTCTTTTCACAGGCTCTGAGCATACCGCCCATAAGCTTTGAACGGTCAAATACCTGACGAGATTTATCTTTTTTTACGACGACTATGGGCAAAGTCTCAATTATCTCATAAGTAGTGAATCTTTTTTCACATTTCAAACAACCTCTGCGACGACGAATCTTCTCGCCTTCTTCTGTAGGTCTTGAATCGATAACTTTACTCTCTTCATAACCGCAATACGGACATTTCATAATGATCACTCCAACAGTTTCATGCAAGTATTTTAACATATACAATCCCATTTTTCAAGCAAAACAACACAAAAATGTACTTTTTTTCATAGGAGCAGTAAACAATGATAATTCTCCCCGAAAGCATAAATAAAATTCTGTCTCTTCTTCAAGCATCCGGCTTCAAAGCGTATGTTGTTGGTGGATGTGTAAGAGATTCAATTATGTCAAAAACACCTAATGACTGGGATGTTACAACTGATGCATCACCTCATGAAATCAAAGAGGTTTTCGCCGATTACAAAACAATAGATACCGGAATAAAACACGGAACAGTTACAGTAATCACTGATAACACTCCTGTTGAGATAACAACATTCCGAATTGACGGTGAATACACGGATAATCGACGTCCGGACTCAGTTTCATTCATAAAAGACATAAAAGAAGATCTTGCCAGACGGGATTTTACTATAAATGCAATTGCATTCAATCCGATGGAAGGTATTATTGATCCATATAACGGACAGGATGATATAAACAAACAGATTATACGCTGTGTGGGTACACCTGATAAAAGATTCAATGAAGATGCTCTACGCATCCTCAGAGCTATAAGATTCTCCAGTGTGCTTGGTTTTGATATTGAACAAAATACAGCAGAATCAATTATCAGGAATCAGAATAAAATTACAGAAATTGCAGTTGAAAGAATCAGCGTAGAGATGACAAAACTTCTCACGGGAAAAAATGTACATTCAGTTCTTATTAACTACAAGAGCGTTTTTGCCGTATTTATTCCGGAACTACGCTTTCAGTTTGGATTTAAGCAATATGGTAAAAAGCATGCTTATGATGTATGGGGACATACTGCTCTAACTGTCGCAAATATAGAAGCGGATCCGATTCTTCGGCTTACCATGCTTCTGCACGATACAGGAAAAATCGCTACTCATACTCTTGATGAGCACGGCAATTCAGAATTTAAAAACCATGCTGCTGTGGGCGGTGTCATAGCTGAAAGCATTTTAAGACGTTTAAAAATGAGTAACGAATATATAAAAACAGTCTCATATCTTGTTTCTATCCATGACAAAAAAGTTCCGAAAACAAAGGTGCAGGTCAAAGAATATCTCAGAGATATGGGAGAAGAAAACTTTATTCGTCTCATGAAAATAAGAAAAGCAGACAGATCGGCACTTGCCCCCGATTTCAGAGACATTTCGGAAGAACTGGCTTTTGCATATTCTGCGTTCAGTGAAATAATTAAAAATGACGAGCCATACACACTGTCGCAACTTGCAGTCAAAGGCAGCGATATAAAAAAAATATTTAAACCGGAAGAAATAGGTGATGCACTCAATATGCTGCTTGATTATGTTATAAAATCGCCGGAACACAACAACAAAAGTGAATTAATGGACAGAATTAAAGCCAACGCCTCTGACAAACGATAATTTTGTTAATTTCCGATTTACACGTAAAAAATGAAAAACTCCCATCAAATGACGGGAGCATTTTTCATCAAATTAATAGATTGCTAAAATTAAGCAGCTGTGTCAACCTCTGTAACTACTGCTACATCGTTTGTGCTGTCTTCTTCTACAACTGTGTCGTTGTCTGTGCAACCTGCGAAAGTGAATACCATAGCAGCAGCAACTACAAGTGCAGAAACAGTAAGGATTGCCTTTTTCATTTTATGTTAGCTCCTTTCATTATAATCACAATATGTTGAGATTACGCTCTCAAAATTTACAAGGTACAGTGCCTTGTTGCATTTGATACTTTACAGTAATTTAATGCCAAAGTCAAGCAAAATAACAGATTTGTAACAGCCGGTTACAAAATTGTAACATTTAGGTGAAATATATTACAGTTGACTTATTTTTCACTCTAAACTATAATTAATTAAGATCCTCGAAAAGGAGTATATCCATGAAGAAAATATTAAAAAAACTGATTGTAATATTTTTTATTATTTCAGCAGCGACTATTTCAGTCTTTGCCCAAGAAAGCAGTTCAATATCTTACGACTATGGAGCTGCAACAAATGCTGTTATCAATCCAAACCCTGTTACAGCAGATAATAATACTTTAATTACTCTTGCAGATGCAGAATGTGTCGGATTTGAATTTGTTGGATGGTACTTGGAGTCTGATTATATTACACCTGTTACTTCAATCACGGTAACCGATAACATAACACTGTATGCAAAGTGGTATGAGATGTCATACTCTATTGAATATGTCCTGACAACAAAAAATATTCCCATTAGTGCACAAGACGTTACCAACTCAAATCCGCACATAAAATATTCAAGTGAAGAAATAATTTTGTTTGAGCCTACATACATTTCTGAAGAATATACCTTTGAAGGTTGGTATGCAGACGAAAATTATACCCAAAAAGTTGAAATACTTAACAGCTCTGCCTGCTCTGATCTGACTCTTTATGCACATTGGGTGTGTTCGGAATTTAATATTACATATGATCTGGGGGAAATTTCCAACAGCGTTTACACGACAGAAAATCCTAATGAGAAAAAATACACATTCGGCACAGGACTGACTTTGCTTCCGGCTGAAACAAATGATCCGGCGTTTAATTTCGGTGGTTGGTATACTGATGAATTTTTTACACAGCAAATTGAAAAAATCGATTCAGACATCAGCGGAGACATAACATTATATGCAAAATGGAATAAAAATGTTTACACTGTGACTTATGTTCTCAACAGCGGTACTTCCCCCGACATATCAGACATAGAAAATCCTAACGATTCAGAAAGAACGGCAGACGTTGATTTTATATTAAGTGCTCCCATAACTGCTGATAAAAGCTATAAATTTGACGGTTGGTATACCACAAAAAGTTTTGATAAAAATTCAAAAATCACATCAATTTCAGCAAATACAACCAAAAATGTGACACTATACGCAAAATGGACACAGGCAGTTTATTCAATCAGTTACGATTACGGTGTAATCGATATAAAACAATGTCCTGTGACAAACAATAATCCCGTTGAATACCGCTACGAAGATAAAATTACTCTTGAAGATTTGGCGGCAGACGGTTTTATCTTTAACGGCTGGTATACTGATGCAGAATACACTGAAAAAATAACAGACATCACTGCTGATATGTACGGCGATATTACTCTTTACGCATATTTTACAGAAAAAACCTACACGATAACATATATTCTTGCTGATAAAGAAGTATCAGAAACACAAGTATCAAATCCGAATCCGAATGTCAGAACGACAACAGAAAGATTCTATTTTGACGATGCAGAAACAATAAATACGGACTATAGATTTGGCGGTTGGTACTTTGATAAAGAATTTACAGACAAAGCAACATTTATAAAAGCATATACAGCTGAAAATGTTACTGTATATGCAAAATGGGTAAAGAAAAGCTCTTATACTCCAGTTTGGGGAGATGCTACACTTTCAGATGAGCTATCTGCAGCTGATGCAAGACTGATTCTCCGTTACTCTGCCGGACTTGAGACATCGTTTACCGATGTTCAGACAAAATTATCTGACTTAAACAACGATTCTAAAGTATCAGCTGCTGATGCAAGAATTGCATTAAGAATTGCAGCAAAGATTGACAGCTATGAGCAAGCAGTCGAAAAATACTCTTTAGGAGAAATCAAGCTTATTGAAGGCGAAGTTACTTTCACTGAAAATTAAAATAACCTCGAAGCAAAAAAATTTTGATTAGCTATTGCAATTCTTTGCGGTTAGTAGTAAAATTCTATTGACATAAAGAAAGGAAGATATAAAAATGGATAAGTTTATTGTTGAAACATCTGCAAGACACGTTCATGTATCACAGGCAGACCTTGAGGTTCTTTTCGGTGAAGGATATGAGCTTACACACAAAAAGGATCTTTCTCAGCCCGGTCAGTACGTTACAAATGAAAGAGTCGCAGTTGTCGGTCCGAAGAGCCAGTTCCCGTCTGTTTCAATTCTCGGTCCGGTAAGACCCTCCACACAGGTTGAAATTTCTGCAACAGATGCAAGAAGCATCGGTGTTGTTGCTCCCATCAGAGAATCCGGTGACACAGCCGGTTCAGGTGCTTGCAAAATCGTAGGTCCAAAAGGTGAAATTGAGATAAGCGAAGGCGTTATAGTTGCAAAGAGACACATACATATGACTCCTGCTGATGCAGAAAAGCTCGGCGTTGAAGATAAAGAAGTTGTTGATGTTAAGATCGACACTGATGGCAGAGCTCTCGTTTTCGGTGATGTAGTTGTAAGAGTTAACCCCAACTTTGCACTTGCTATGCACATTGACACAGATGAATCCAATGCTTGCAGTGCAACAGCTGCTACAATGGGTGAAATCATTAAATAATTTAATAGATTTTCAACTAAATTTAAAGCTCTCGGTAACATTAACCGAGAGCTTTTTTCTGTTTATGATTTTGTTATTATCACAGCCTGAGTTCCATTTCCTTCAAAAGCAATATTTGACTCTATTTTATCATATTTTTCAAGCTTTCCCGTAATAGGATCATTGAAATAATATCCTGCATCATCATAGCCAACAAGGAGCATACAATGATTGGGGCTTATCCATGTAAATGTTTTATCTGTTCCGATAACAAACGAGGTAATATTAATGTACGGAGCCTGCATATAAGCTGTGACCCATACAAGAACAGGGATATTGTTGTCAATGTACTTCTCGCAAAGAGAATCCAATGTTTCTGAATATGTAACGGAGACATCATATGCTCCTTCACAGTCATCAAGGCACTTCTGAATTGACTGCGCTAAGCCTTTTGCCCAAATTCCCCAGCTTTCATCACTTCTGGGATCACCTAAAAATGCTTCATCCGGATCACTGCTGTACCATAAGTCATTTTCCTTAACAGGAGCAGAACCTATTGAAAGGCATGAATCAATAAAAGCATCAGGCGTTATATCAATACCGTAATACTGCAAGTTCATAACGGCGGCAACAGGCTCACAGCCTGAAGGATAATCGGGATACTGACACAGTAAGGGAACATCGATAACAACGTACTCTCCCAGAGGCAAATCACTGTCCGTCTCTGATTCAATAGATGCAGAGCTACCGAATGGGGAAAGTTTAGCGGAAAGTCTAAGAATGCATCGTGCATCCATAGCCGTTATCTTGCCGTCGCAAGTGTAGTCACAGGCATCACAAGCCTCATCGCTTAATATCACCAATGAAGCGGAAAACTGAAGAACAAGCCTTGCATCAGCTGCAGTAATTCTTCCGTCTAAATTCGCATCACCTAAAATCAGCTCTGTAATATACTCAGAAGAATCCTCTTCGGTTATGTCTTCGGAAAACACTGCAACATGAGAAGCGAAAATTATACACAGTGTCAAAATTACAGATAATATACTCTTACCCTTTACCATTACAATATCCCTTTCAATTTTTTTATATTGTAGCATTAAAAAAATGAAAATTCAATAAGAAAAATCAGTTATTTAAAGCAATCCGGTAATTAATTAAACTATCGCTTGCTATTTCTATATAGAGTCCGTTCAAATCAATATCATCATCCACAACAAAACCAAAAGCAACTGTTTTATTTTCGCCTGCTTCAAAAGGAATAAAATAATATTTACCGGAGTTTGAACCCTGCCCGCTTATATAGTTAACACCTGAAGCAACATATTCACCGTTTGCATTTAACAAGTAAAATTCAGGACAGAAATTATGATCATAATTTTCCGTGTTCTCAATTTTCAAATTAACAATGACAAGCTGTCTTCCTATATTTTCAGATTCTTTGATAGAGTTCAGAGTATTAATACCGTCACCATACTCAATAGTATTTCGTACATAATCCTTCAAATTACCGTTTTCGTCAACATATTTGTCAAAATCATCTCCGTCAAACCTGAAACAGTCATAATCAAGCCCTGCAACATTGTCACGAATTTCAAAATCATTGACAGTTACACAAAAATTTCCCATGACGGCAGTACCGCTGTAATAAGATATATTAAATTCATCCCCTATATTTTTATAAGCACGCTGACTTTTATCTTCGAAAATTACAGCTTCGCTCATCTCTTCAACTCCGGGGATATACGTATCAGGAATAAAAGCCTGTTCCATGTCTGTTTTTTCAAGAGAAAGTCCGTTTGCAATTTTCATCATCTCTTCATCGCTGATAGAATCTGATACGTAACAGCGAAGAACATAGCCGAAATCATCAAAATAGATAACAAAATTTCTGCTGTATGCTTCGTAGTCATACTCAATGCCTGTATCTATTTTTATAATTGCACCCTTATTTTTACCGAACATACACTCTTCTACACTGTCTGCATAGGTTATCTCCAAATCCTTGGCAATCTCACTCTTGAACAACTGAAATGTAAGTCCACCTACACCATCTTCACCAATACTGAACTTATACGGTGCATCAAATGGAATAAGATAATCAGGCATATACCCGAAAGTAAGTTTTACATATTCCGCTGATTGAACAGAAGATTCTTCCCCTAGCTCAAGCGTAACCTTATAGTTTTCTTTATTGATAAATCTTTGATACACTTCACTTCCTGCAAAAACTGTCACAGCAAGCAATATAATCAGAGTAGCAGCCAATACTGCAACCCTAATAGGTGAAAAACGGCGTGAATTATCTTGTCTTTCGCAATTCTGCAAGCTATTGAGTGTTGATATAACTCTATTATGAAAACTCTCAGAAACATTGGGATATTCATTTTTCAAATTTTTATTCATTATTGTTCCTCCAAAATCTTTTTTAATTTTTGTCTTCCCTGTGACAGTCGGCTTTTTACTGTTCCTGACGGGATACGCAATATCGAAGCGACTTCTTCAACTGAATAGCCTTCAACATAATAAAGCTGAACAACAATTCGAATTTTTTCAGACAGACTCATTATCATTTCAAAGACATTTGTAAATTCTTCATTCCTGCCCTCTTCAGATAATGAATATTCAAAAAAACTGACTTCCCTGCTCCTGGACTTGTTGATTTTATAACATTCATTTATAAGAATGCGTGTAAGCCATGTTCTGAAATATTCTTCATTACGCAGAGTATCAAGCTTTTTATATGCCTTCAATACTGCTTCTTGCACAGCATCTTCACAATCGTTGTCATAAAAACAAATTGATTTTGAAATTCTGTACAGCATTTCTTCACAGGACAAAACTTTTTCCTGAAATGTTAAATTATCCATTTTTTCATCCTTTCCATACAAAACGGTACCAATTTTTGTATTTCATCTATTAGATTAAAAATTGTGCCGTTTGGTTCAATAATTATATCATATTTTTTTATTTTTCACGGGTAAATTTTTCATTTTGCTATTTATAAATTTAAAATAGTATGTTATAATTATAGAGATTAGATATATGAAGAGGTAAAACTATGTTTGTAGATAAAGCAAAAATAAAGATTAAAGCAGGCAACGGAGGTAACGGTGCAGTTGCTTTTCACAGAGAAAAATATGTAGCTTCCGGAGGTCCTGACGGTGGTGACGGAGGCAAAGGCGGAGATATCGTTTTTGTTGCAGACACAAATCTCTCCACCCTTGCAGATTTCCGCTATAAACGCAAATACACTGCTGAAAGCGGTCAGAACGGTTCAGGTTCAAGAAAAAACGGCAGAAAAGGTCAAGATCTTATTATCAAAGTCCCTATGGGTACTGTTATCCGTGAAGCTGAAAGCGGTGCAGTCATTGCAGATATGTCTACACAGGAACCTTTTATCGCAGCAAAAGGCGGTAAAGGCGGTTGGGGTAACTGTCACTTTGCAACCCCGACACGTCAGACTCCCCGATTTGCTAAAGACGGTGTTCCCGGCGAAGAATGGGAAGTTGTGCTTGAGTTAAAGCTTCTTGCAGACGTAGGACTTATTGGCTTCCCCAATGTTGGCAAATCTACTCTTGTTTCCGTTGTCAGCGAAGCGAAACCTATCATCGCTGATTATCATTTCACAACCATTACTCCTGTTTTGGGCGTTGTAAGAATGGGACCTGAAAGCTCATTTGTTATGGCAGATATCCCAGGTCTTATTGAAGGAGCCGGAGAAGGTGCCGGTCTCGGTCATCAGTTTCTTCGTCATGTTGAAAGATGCAGAATGCTCATCCACGTAGTTGATGTTGCAGGAAGCGAAGGCAGAGACCCTATTGAAGATTTTGAAACAATCAACAAGGAACTGATTGTGTTTAATCCCGAGCTTACAAAATGTCCGCAGATCGTTGCAGGTAATAAAATTGATATGGCAACGGATGAACAGCGAGAAATTTTCAAAAAATACATTGAAGATAAGGGATTACAGTATTTTGAAATATGTGCTCCCATTCTTGAGGGCACACAGGAAGTTGTAAATGCCGCTGCGGCACTCCTTGCTACCCTTCCGCCTATCAGACAGTTTGAGGCTGAGCCAATCCCAATGGAAATGCTTGAAAGAAAGAAAAACACAGGTTTCAAAATCAGCGTAATTGATGACACTTATTATGTTGAAGCTGAGTGGCTGCTCAAAATTCTTTATAAGACAGATACGGAGGACTACGAGTCGCTTCAATACTTCCAGAAAGTGCTTGACACAAGCGGCATTCTTGAAGAATTGAGGAATAGAGGTATTCAGGAAGGTGACACTGTAAATATTTACGATCTGGAGTTTGAATATGTACCCTAATATAACCGACTCGGCCTTGGAAAATTTGAAAATCTATAAAGATACAACCTCTGATGGGCTTCCTGTTTCGGCATTGGCTTTTTTAGGCGACGGAGTTTGGGGGCTTATGGTTCGAGAATATCTGACTGTTTCCGGATTGTGCAAAGCCGACAAGCTTCATGAGAGAAATACAGAAATGGTTAATGCAACTTATCAGTGTGCTGCATCAAAAATTCTTCTGGAGCATCTTACTGAAGAAGAAAAGCTGATGTTCACAAGAGGACGAAACACACATACGGCTCATACGCCTCGAAACAAATCTAAAAGCGAATACCATGCAGCTACAGGTCTTGAAGTATTGTTTGGTTGGCTGTACATTAACAGAAAAACTCAACGAATCAAAGAATTATTCACCCTTGTAATCAATGAGGTGTGCTTATGAAAATAAAAAAAGCTGTTATTAAAGAAACTATACTTGACATTCTAATCTGCACAGCAGGTGCATTTGTATACGCCCTGGGTGTAAACTGTTTTATTTCACCTAACGATATATCATCGGGCGGAGCAACAGGCTTGGCTATCCTTGCAAATTATCTATGGGATTTTCCCATAGGTACGGCAATGTTTGCAATCAATATTCCCCTGTTCATAATATCGTTTATAGTTTTCGGTAAAAGTTTTATTGTAAAAACCTTATTTTCCACCTTCATGACCTCGGTTCTTATTGACTTGGGGGCGTATTTTATGCCAACTTACAGCGGAGACAAGATTCTTGCTGCTCTGTTCGGCGGTGCACTTCTTGGAATCGGTTTGGGAATCATATTCACAAGAGGTTCTACAAGCGGTGGAACAGATATTTTAGGAAAGCTGCTGAAAAAAGCTTTGCCGCATATGTCAATGGGCAGACTTGTTATGATATGCGATCTTTGCGTTGTTTTACTTGCCGGTGTTGTGTATAAAAACATAGAAAGTATACTTTATGCTACGATTGTTTTCTTTGTATCAAGCAAATCTATCGATCTTGTACTTTACGGATCATCAAGCGGAAAGATGATGATGATAATAACTTCTAAACCAGAAGAAATATCAAAAGCAATCACATCAGAAACTCCCAGAGGTGTTTCGATTCTTCCCGTACAGGGTGCTTATACAGGTGAGCAGAAGCATATGCTTCTTTCTGTTGTCAGACCTCAGGAAGTAACAAAAATAAGAAAAATAGTAAAACGCTTTGATGAAAAGCCGTTTATCATAATTTCCGATGCTTCGGAAATACTCGGTTTAGGTTTTAAACCAACAGACAACGAACTTTAAGGAGAAATAAATGAAACAACAGAAAAAACATATAAGGAACTTTTCAATCATTGCTCATATCGATCACGGCAAGTCAACACTTGCCGACCGACTGCTTGAGCTCACTGAAACCGTTGCTAAACGTGATATGCAGCAGCAGATCCTTGATGACATGGATCTTGAGCGTGAAAGAGGAATAACAATAAAGGCTCACGCAGTTACTCTTACATACAAGCAAGACGGCGAAGAGTACGAACTTAATCTTATTGATACTCCCGGTCATGTTGACTTTAACTACGAGGTATCCCGTTCACTTGCGGCTTGTGAGGGAGCAGTGCTTATTGTTGATGCAACTCAGGGCATCGAAGCACAAACTCTTGCAAACACCTATCTTGCCCTTGATCATGATTTGGAGCTCGTTCCGGTCATAAATAAAATCGATCTTCCTGCCGCTGATCCGGAAAGAGTTGCGGCTGATATAGAGGATGTAATCGGTCTTGATTCTCAGGAAGCTCCTCGTGTTTCAGCAAAAACAGGTGAAAACGTAGAAGATGTTTTAAAACAGATTGTAAAACTTGTTCCATGTCCGGAGGGTGACGATGAAGCTCCGCTTAAAGCACTTGTATTTGACTCTGTTTATGACAACTATAAGGGTGTTATTGTTTACGTAAGAATCATGGACGGAACAATCAAGCCCGGCGATACAATGAGAATGATGGCTACAGGTGCTCAATTTACAGTTGTTGAGGTAGGCAAAATGGCAGCAACATCGCTTATCCCTACAAAACAGCTTTGCGCAGGCGAAGTAGGATATATTACAGCATCAATAAAAACAGTCAGAGATGCTCGTGTAGGTGATACAGTTACAACAACTGCAAATCCTGCATCAGAACCCCTTGAAGGCTATAAAAAGGTAAACCCTATGGTTTTCTGCGGTATCTACCCTGCCGACGGTGCTGATTACGAAGCTCTCAAAGAAGCACTTGAAAAACTTCAGCTCAATGATGCAGCATTATCCTTTGAACCCGAAACATCAGGTGCATTGGGATTCGGTTTCCGCTGCGGTTTTTTGGGACTTCTTCATCTTGAAATCATACAGGAAAGACTTGAAAGAGAATACGATCTTGACTTGGTATCTACCGTTCCGAGTGTTATTTATAAAATCTACATGAAAAACGGAGATGTTTTTGAAATAGACAATCCGACAAAATACCCCGATCCTGCTGAAATAGATTACAGCGAAGAGCCGATGACAGATGCTCACATTTATACTCCGCCTGAGTATGTAGGTACAATTATGGATTTGTGCCAGGAAAGAAGAGGCTTTTATAAAGATATGAAGTATCTTTCCGCTGACCGTGTAGAACTCAGCTACGATTTACCTCTTAACGAGATTATTTACGATTTCTTTGATGCTCTTAAATCAAGAACAAAAGGCTATGCATCTTTTGACTATGAGCTTACAGGTTATGCAAGAAGCAATCTTGTAAAGCTTGATGTCCTTCTCAACGGTGACGGTATAGACGCACTTTCATTCATAATTCATGCTGATAAGGCATACGCACGAGCAAGAAAAATTGCGGAAAAGCTTAAAGATAACATCCCCAGACAGCAATTCGAGATACCTGTACAGATAGCCATAGGCGGAAAAGTAATTGCCCGTGAAACTATCCGAGCTCTCCGTAAGGATGTGCTTGCAAAGTGTTACGGCGGTGACATCACAAGAAAGAAAAAACTTCTTGAAAAACAGAAGGAAGGTAAAAA
>CAYVTA010000006.1:0-42833 GCA_964454355.1 uncultured Eubacteriales bacterium
ACGGTGCCTTTTTGCGGGCGAACGCAGTTCGCCCCTACGGTAATGTACGATAGAATTCGTAGGGGCGTTCTGTGAACGCCCGCTAGAACAATGTTGTTATCCAATAAATTAAACCATACACCACACTGGCCACCGTGCCGTACACAATCACCGGTCCTGCGATTGTGAACATCTTGGCGCCCACGCCAAGGACGAACCCCTCGCTTTTGAACTCAATGGCGGGGGATGCCACCGCATTGGCAAAGCCGGTAATGGGTACCAGCGTGCCGGCGCCTGCAAATTTTGCGATTTTGTCAAACACCCCAAAGGTGGTGAGGGCAATGGCAATCGCGATGAGCGTCATGGACACCAGGGGCTTTGCAACGTCCTCCTTCAATCCGGCGGACAGATACCAATTCCCCAGCAATTGACCAAAGGCGCAGATGGAACCGCCGGTGAGAAAGGCGAAAATACAATCCTTTACCACGGGGGACGGGGGTGAGGAATGCTTCACCATAGCGCCGTATTCTTTTTGACTTGGTTTCATATCGTTTCCCTCATTTGTTCATTTACTTCGGTTCATAGTTTGCATCAAAATGGGGAAAACATACAAAAAAGACGGAAGGATTTTTCCTTCCGTCTTTTGATTGGTAAATACCTTATGCCAATTCAGCGAAGTATTTAATGGTGCGAACCATTTGGCTGGTGTAGGAGTTTTCGTTGTCATACCAAGAAACAACTTGTACTTGGTAGGTATCATCGTCGATCTTGCTAACCATGGTTTGGGTAGCATCGAACAAAGAACCGTAGGTCATGCCGATGATGTCGGAAGAAACCAGTTCTTCTTCAGTGTAACCGAAGGAAGCAGAAGCAGCGGCTTTCATAGCAGCGTTGATGCCTTCTTTGGTAACGTCCTTACCCTTAACAACAGCAACCAACAGAGTGGTAGAGCCGGTGGGAACAGGGATACGTTGGGCAGAACCGATGAGTTTGCCGTTGAGTTCGGGGATAACCAAGCCGATAGCTTTAGCAGCACCGGTGGAGTTGGGAACGATGTTTTGTGCGCCAGCGCGTGCACGGCGGAGGTCACCCTTTCTGTGGGGGCCGTCCAGGATCATTTGATCGCCGGTGTAAGCGTGAACGGTGGTCATGATACCGCTCTGGATAGGAGCGTAATCGTTAAGAGCTTTTGCCATGGGAGCAAGGCAGTTTGTTGTGCAAGATGCAGCAGAAATGATCTGGTCATCAGCAGTAAGAGTATCTTCGTTTACAGAGAAAACGATTGTTTTGAGGTCGTTTCCTGCGGGAGCAGAAATAACAACTTTCTTTGCACCGGCATTGATGTGAGCCATGCTCTTTTCTTTTGAGCAGTAGAAGCCTGTGCATTCAAGAACAACGTCAACACCGATTTCGCCCCAGGGGAGTTCAGCAGCGTTTGCCATTGCGTAGATTTTAAGAGTTTTACCGTCAACAGTGATTGTACCTGCTTCGTCGTCAGCTTCAACTGTGTGAAGACCTTCGCCGATTCTGCCGCAGTAACCGCCCTGAGCTGTATCATACTTAAGAAGGTTAGCAAGCATTGAGGGCTTTGTAAGGTCGTTGATAGCAACAACATCATAGCCTTCTGCACCGAACATCTGTCTGAATGCAAGACGGCCGATTCTGCCGAAGCCGTTAATAGCAACTTTAACTGACATATTAAATTTCCTCCAATTATTATGGCAATGCCATAGTTTTTATTTTTGCGTATATTATTTTACAATTCTTTAGAAAAATATTCAAGTGTTTTGTTAAAATTTTAACCTATTTTTCTAATATTTGTTTAACTCACACAAAAAGCAATATAACTATATGCTGTATAACCGCAATATTTCCCAACATATTTTATCCGAAAATCATCTGTTTATCACATTTTTAGGATTCCCGTTAATAAATGCATCGATATTTTCTTTCAATATATTGACAAGTCGCTGTCTTGTTTCAAAAGATGCCCATGCAATATGAGGTGTAATAAAGCAATTTTTTGCACTTAACAGCGGATTATCTGCTTTAGGCGGTTCACATGAAAGAACATCAAGACCTGCACCACCCAGCTTGCCGCTGTTTAGTGCATCTGCAAGTGCATTTTCATCAACAACGGTACCTCTGGATGTATTTATGAAGTATGCACCATCTTTCATTTTTGAAATAAACTCCCGATTTACTAAGCCTTCTGTTTCGGGAGTAAGAGGACAATGTACAGATACCGCATCAGCCATCTTTAGCATTTCATCAAGAGTTGCAAAATTTACCCAGTCAGGTTCATTACCATGCATTCTGGGGGTGTAGGCAATAACATTCATTCCGAAGGATCTTGCTCTCTCAGCAACAGCTCTGCCTATTCTTCCAAAACCTAAAATTCCCATATTTTTTCCGGAAAGCTCGTAAAGAGGTGTTTTCCAATAACAGAAATCATTACTTGAAGTCCAATCTCCATTTTTTACTGATTGAGAATGAAGCCCGACATTCATGGTAAGCTCCAAAAGGAAAGACATAACAAGCTGAGCAACTGCATCCGTAGAATATGACGGAATGTTGGATACGGGAATACCTTTTTTCTTTAGGTAAGCATAATCAACAATATTGTATCCTGTGGACATGAGTGCAACAAATTTAAGATTTTGCAGATTGTCAATAATTTCTTTTGTTAAAGGGGTTTTGTTTGTAATTACGATCTGAGCATCTTTACATCGTTCAATTATTTTTTCGTTCGGTGTTCGATCATATACAGTCACTTCGCCGTAGGAATTAAAACTATCCCAAGAAAGATCTCCCGGATTGGTGGTATAAGCATCAAGCATGACAATTTTCATGGTTTGTATCTTCCTTTACAGAAATTGTTTTAAATATTATAGCACAAAGTATTGAAGTTTTCCATTTTTTTTGGTAAAATATTTTTAATTATGATTAAGATTAAATTTTGGTGATTTATTTGCACAGAGAAAAAATCATACGTTCTGCTTTAAGATTTGGTGCAGCTGTCTGTTTTATTTTGTCTGTATTGCTGATAGTTTGGGCTGTAATCTCAAGGATAACCTTTCTTGAAGAGAAGTACATTGAATATATGGATTGGCTTACTGAATTTGAGTATACCGTTGCATCTATCAGTAGTAAATGGCTTATTTTAATAGTAATAATGCTTCTATATTTTATCAGAACGGCATTTCCGATATATCCGATTTCAATTATATGTGTTGCTACAGCTCTTGTATTTAATACTCCATCTTCATTTGTGATAAATATCGCAGGAGCCTCGTTGTTGTTTTCTGTGAAATATTTTATGGGTAACAATTCCGGTGGAGGAGGTACACAGAAGCTCATAAGAAAAAGCAGTGTGGCAAGAAAAATCATTGAGAGTGAAGGGCAGGGCAATCCGTGGGTGCTGTTGGTATGCAGACTTTTGCCCGGAATTTCAGTTAACGTTGTAAGTCAGCTTTACGGTGCAATGGATTTTCCTTATTGGAAATATATACTTATTTCCATTCTCGGATATCTTCCGAAAATGGCATCCTACATTATAATAGGCAGAAACGTTACAAATCCGTTCTCACTTAAATTATCAATACCGCTGTTAGCCCTTTCCGTTGTTTCAGGATGCACTATGCTGTCGCTGAGTAAGGTTTGGGATGCAGTGTCAAAGCATAAGGAACAAAAACAGGAGGTAGACTGAAAATGTCTAAAGAACTTGCAATAAAAAAAATCGAATCTGATTGCTATGATTCAATAATGAAAAAAATATATTTTACCGATGATGCGGTAAAAGCTCAGAAGGAAAGATACAAGAAAATTGTCGACCTTTTTTGTGAATACTATGATGCAGAAAGAGAAATACGTTTCTTTTCAGCTCCCGGAAGAACCGAAGTGTGTGGAAATCATACCGATCACAACAGGGGCAAGGTTATGGCTGCCGCTATAAACCTTGATGCTGTTGCGGCTGCTGCTGAGAATGATGAAAATATCGTAAGAGTAAAATCAGCTGAATATGATAAAATTGATATTATCGATATTACCGATCTTTCACCTCACACAGAAGAATACGGTAAATCAAAAGGTCTTATCAGAGGTGTCTGTGCAGGCTTTAAGAACAGAGGTTATAACATAGGAGGTTTCGATGCCGCAACTGCAACTCAGGTGCTTTCAGGTTCCGGACTTTCTTCTTCTGCCGCATTTGAAGTGCTTGTCGGTACAATTATGAATTATCTTTATAATGACGGTAAAGTATCTGCAGTTGAGATTGCTCAGATAGCACAGTACGCAGAGAATGTATTTTTTGACAAACCCTGTGGACTGATGGATCAGATGGCTTGTTCTGTCGGAAGCTTTGTTAAGATTGATTTTGCTGATACTGCAAATCCTGTTATCGAGCCGGTTGACTTCGATTTTGCTTCATGCGGTCATTCTCTTTGCATTGTTGATACAAGAGCGAATCATGCTGATCTTACAGATGAATATGCAGCAATCCGTCAGGAAATGGAAAAAGCAGCTTCCGTATTCGGTAAAAATGCACTCAGGGATGTAAGTGAAGAAGAGTTTGCTGCTAATCTTCCTCTTATAAGAGAAGAAGCCGGAGACAGAAATGTTCTCAGAGGTCTTCATTTCTATGGCGAAAACAACCGTGTTGAAAAGGCTGTAGCTGCTCTTGAAAAAGACGATTTTGAAGCATTTAAGTCGGTTATAACCGAAAGCGGCTTCTCTTCATATATGTATAATCAGAATGTTTTTTCTGCAAAACAGCCTCTTTCACAGCCTGTTTCTCTCGCTCTTGCGGTCAGTGATTACATACTCAGAGGAAAGGGTGCATGGCGTGTTCACGGCGGTGGCTTTGCAGGAACAATTCAGGCGTTTGTTCCTTCGGAACTTCTCGATATTTATAAAAATACACTTGAAAGCATTTTCGGCGATGGTGCGTGTTATGTATTGAATATTCGACCCATTGGCGGAACTGAAATTAAATAAAAATGGAAAACAAACATCATAAGGCGTTAGAGCTTGACAAAGTGCTTTCTCTGCTCGCAGAGTATACATCCTGTGCTGACAGCAGAGAGCTTGCACTTAACATCAAGCCTGAAACCAATATTACAATTGCACAAGGTGAGCTTCAAAAGACGCAGGACGCCTTTGTTCTGCTTGCTAAGTTTGGCGGTCCTTCTTTTGGCTCACTTAAGAATGTTAACAATTCCCTTGCACGAGCTAATGCAGGGGGTATTCTTACGGTTCGTGAACTTCTTGATATAGGCGAAAACCTTCGAGTTATAAGGTCTTTGAGAGAGTGGAGAAGCCGTCAATCGGATGAGACTTATTATTCGATCGATGTTTATTTCGACTCACTCAGGCCGAATAAGTACTTTGAAACAAAGATTTCTACCTGTATAATATCTGAAGAGGAAATAAGTGATAATGCTTCTCCGACTTTGGCAGATATTAGGCGTAAAATGAAGCAGCAGAGTGCACGAATACGTGAAAAGCTTGACGGGATCATTCGTTCTCAAACTTATCAGAAATGCTTGCAAGATGCCATCGTTACTCAACGTAATGGAAGATTTGTTGTTCCTGTAAAGTCTGAATACCGTTCGCAGATTCCGGGACTTGTTCATGATACATCTTCCAGTGGAGCAACTGTTTTTGTTGAACCTATGGCAGTAGTTGATGCAAATAATGAAATCAGAGTTTTGCAGGGTAAGGAGCATGATGAGATAGAGAGAATCCTTTTCGAGCTTTCTTCCGAAGCCGGCACATTTGCTGATGAGATAAAATACAGCTATGAAGCACTTTTAGAGCTGAACCTTATTTTTGCAAAAGCTCAGCTTGCCTATAAAATGAAAGCTTCTGTGCCTATTCTTAATGACAAGGGAATAACGGAACTGAAAAAGGCTAGACATCCGCTTCTCGATGCAAAAAAAGTTGTTCCCGTTGATATTTGCCTTGGCGGAGACTTTGACACGCTTGTTATAACAGGCCCGAATACGGGCGGTAAAACAGTTTCAATAAAAACACTTGGTCTTTTAACGCTTATGGCTATGTGTGGACTGATGATACCTGTTTCAGACGGAAGTAAGGTCAGTATTTATAAAAATGTATTTGCCGATATCGGCGATGAACAGAGTATTGAGCAGTCTCTTTCAACTTTTTCATCCCATATGGTAAACATTGTTAACATAATGAAAAAGGCAGATAGCGAAAGCCTTGTTCTTATTGATGAATTGGGAGCCGGTACTGATCCTGTTGAAGGTGCGGCTCTTGCAATGGCAATTCTTGAACAGTTAAAAAAACAAGGGGCAAAGATTGCCGCAACTACCCATTATGCGGAGCTTAAGGCATATGCACTTGACACCGCAGGTGTTGAAAACGGCAGCTGTGAGTTTGATGTTTCTACATTAAAGCCTACCTACAGATTGCTCATCGGTATTCCGGGAAGATCCAATGCTTTTGCAATTTCAGAGAAGCTTGGTATTGATTCAACGGTTATAGAAAGAGCAAAAGAGCTTGTTTCATCTGAAAATACACGTTTTGAAGATGTTGTGGACACTCTCGAAGAACGCAGACTTGAAATGGAAAAAGAAAAACTAATTGCTCAATCTCTTCGTCTTGAAAATGAGGAGCTTCGTAAAAAAGCTGAGGAAAAACTCGCTGATGTAGAAAAGATCCGTGAAAAGGAGATGCAGAGAGCACGTTCAGAGGCAATGCGTCTTGTTGAGAATGCCAAGCGTGAAGCAAATGCACTTGTCATGGAAATCGAGAGCTTGAAAAAAGAGCTTAAAAATAAAAACCAAAATGCGGATAGGCTTAATGAAATGCGTTCAACGCTGCGTAAGGGACTCAGCGGTATCGATGCTGCATCTGACCCTGTAATTGGTGTCGTTGAAGATGGCTATGAATTGTCAAGACCTTTACAGGTTGGGGATAATGTTAAAATCGCAGGAATGGGTAGTGAAGGTGTTTTGCTTTCCACGCCTGATAAAAGCGGGAATGCTGAAGTTCAGTTCGGAAGTATTAAAATGCGTGTAAAGGAATCTGACTTGCGTCTTATTGAGAAGAAAAAAATAAACAAGCCGGAAACGTTTGTCAGAAAGAGCACGGAAAGCCGTATGACAGCCGCATCAGATACGAGATGTGACTTGAGAGGAATGACCGTTGAGGAGGCAATAATGACACTTGATTTATTCCTTGACAGCATGATGATGTCCGGACTTTCAGAGGTTACAATAATTCACGGTAAGGGTACGGGTGCCCTTCGTGCTGCCGTTCAACAGCATTTAAAACGTCATCCGCAAGTCAAACAGTACCGTCTGGGAACCTTCGGTGAAGGTGAGAATGGTGTAACCATTGCAACGTTGAAATAAATTTAAAAAAAATCTAAAAATACTATTGACATTTGTCCTCCGCTTTAGTATAATACTCACCTGTAAAGCAAAAAATCTTTACAGACTGTTCGGAGGGTGAATTTGATGGCAAAGAATCTTCATATGATTATGCTGCTGGATTTTTATGGCGATATGCTAACACCAAAGCAGCGTGATTTTGTTGATTTTTATTATAATGACGATTTGTCCCTTGCTGAAATAGCTGAGAATGTCGGCATAACAAGGCAGGGCGTCAGAGACGCTATCAAGAGAGCCGAAGGTCAGTTGACTGAAATGGAAGAAAGACTCGGTTTTGTAAAACGATTTGATAATATTACAAAATCACTTTCCGTTATCAGTCAGAAAGCGGCTGATATTAACGAAGAAAATCTCAAATGCGGACTGTCAAGAAAAATCAACGACTTAACAGTTGAGATTCAGTCACTTTGTGCTGAACTTGCAGATCCGGAAGTTTAATAAAGAGGTATTCAGATGGCATTTGAAGGTCTTTCAGACAGACTTGATTCCGCTTTTAAAAAGCTTAAAAGTAAGGGCAGTCTTAATGAATCCGATGTTAAAGAAGCGATGCGAGAGGTTCGCCTTGCTTTGCTTGAAGCCGATGTAAGCTATAAGGTAGCTAAGGATTTTACTAATTCCGTTACTGAAAAAGCTATCGGTGCAAAGGTTATGGAGAGTCTTACTCCGTCGCAGATGGTTATTAAAATAGTTAATGAAGAGCTTACTGCTCTAATGGGTGGTACTCACTCAAAGCTTGCAAATGCAGCACATCCGCCTACAATTGTAATGATGTGTGGTCTTCAGGGTTCCGGTAAAACTACTCATAGTGCAAAAATTACAAAAATGCTCAAAGGGCAGGGACACAGACCACTTCTTGTTGCTTGTGACGTTTACAGACCTGCTGCTATTAAACAGCTTCAGGTTGTTGGTGAACAGGCAGGTGTTCCTGTTTTTGAAATGGGTAATGCAAATCCCGTTGAAATTGCAAAAGAAGCTGTAAAGCTCGCAAAAGATAAAGGTTATGACTATGTATTTCTTGATACTGCCGGTCGTCTTCATATTGATGAACAGCTTATGCAGGAACTCAAGAATATTAAATCAGAAGTCAAGCCACATGAAATTCTCCTTGTCGTTGACTCAATGACCGGTCAGGATGCAGTTAATGTTGCAACCTCGTTCAATGATGCACTTGGTATTGATGGTCTTGTTCTTACAAAACTTGACGGTGATACTCGAGGTGGTGCTGCACTTTCTGCAAGAGCTGTTACCGGTAAACCTATCAAGTTCGCCGGTGTTGGCGAAAAGCTTGACGATCTTGAGCCCTTCCATCCCGAACGAATGGCTTCCAGAATTTTGGGAATGGGTGATGTTCTTTCACTCATTGAGAAGGCTGAGCAGACACTTGATGAGAAAAAAGCTCTTGAGCTTGAAGAAAAGCTGAGAAAAAATAAATTTGACCTTAATGATTTGCTTGACCAACTTACAGAAGTTAAGAAAATGGGATCTATGAAAGATATTCTTTCGATGATTCCTGGAGTAGGTAAAAAGATTAAGGATACGGATATAGATGACCGCCAGCTTGATAAAACGGCTGCAATCATTCATTCTATGACGCCTAAAGAGAGACAGAATCCTGATATAATTAATCCTTCAAGAAAGAGAAGGATTGCAGCGGGTTGCGGTATGCAGGTTGAAGATATTAACAGGCTTCTTGCTCAATACCGTCAGATGCAAAAGATGTTCAAGCAGATGACAGGAAAAGGCAGTAAGAAAAAAATGCGTAAAATGCAAAGCATGATGGGTGGCGGCGGCTTCCCCGGAATGCCAATGTAAGGTTTCACAACACAGACAGACGGTGTTTGAACATATATAATTTAAGTTAGTATAATTTTTTGGAGGTAAATTCAAATGGCAGTAAAAATTCGTCTTCGTCGTATGGGTGCAAAGAAAGCTCCCTTCTATCGTGTAGTGGTAGCAGATTCAAGATATCCCCGTGACGGCAGATTTATTGAGGAAATCGGTTACTATAACCCCACAACTGAGCCTGCAACAGTTAAAATTGATGCAGAAGCAGCTAAGAAGTGGATCGGTAATGGTGCTCAGCCCACCGATACAGTAAGAGATCTCCTTAAAAATCAGGGTGTAATCGACTGATTAAACGGTTGATTCAACTATTTATCAGGAGGAAATAAAATGGAAGAATTACTTGTTTCAATCGCTCAGGGACTTGTTGACGAGCCTTCGGCTGTCAATGTTACAACAGATCCCGTGAATGAGGAAGGCATCACTGTTTTTCATCTTCATGTAGCAGCAGATGACATGGGACGTGTTATCGGCAAGCAGGGAAGAATTGCTAAGGCTATCAGAACTGTTATGAGAGCAACTGCTAACCGCAAGGATATGAAGATTCAAGTCGAGATTGACTGATTAAACAGACAAAAAATTACGGAAGCCCGAACGGACTTCCGTTTTTTTTGATTATATTGTTATTTTAAGAATTTTTGTGTTTCCTCTACCGCTTTTTTATCGCAGCGTTCATTTTCGGGATGACCTGCGTGACCTTTTATCCAATCGAACTCGACATTGTGGACTGCTAAAAGCTGCAACAGTTCTTCCCACATTTCGGAATTGAGCGCAGGCTTTCCGTCACTTTTTTTCCAGCCTTTCTTCTTCCAACCATATACCCACCCCTTTGTAACTGCATCACAAACATATTTTGAGTCAGAAACAACAGTAACATCACACTTTCTGTTAAGTGCTTTTAGTCCTTCTATAACAGCCGTCAGTTCCATTTTATTGTTTGTTGTATCTGCACTTCCGCCGGAAATTTCCTTTTCATATTTTCCATATTTCAGTATGGCACACCATCCTCCGGGACCCGGATTGCCCGAACAGGCACCATCTGTATAAATCATAACTTTGTCAGCCATTTTATGCTCCTTAAAATTTATATTTTGATTGTATCAAAAAATTATTTGTTTGTAAACATAAAAATGATTAATTTTCTTCTTCGAGTAAATAATATACATGTAATTTTTTTACCGAGGAGAATGAAAATGAAAGCTGTAGTTATGGCAGGAGGAGAAGGTTCAAGACTTCGACCTCTGACCTGTACGACACCTAAACCGATGATGAAAATTATGGGTAAGCCTGTAATTGGATATATAATAGATTTGCTCATTTCCGAAGGCTTTGACGAAATAGCTATAACGGTGCGATATAAGGCCGAAGATATTGAAAATTACATCGAATCATTAAAAAAGAAAAAAGCAAAAATAACTTGTGTCTCAGAGAAGAATATACTTGGAACTGCGGGAAGCGTAAAAAATGCCGCAAAAGATTGGAACGAGCCTTTTCTCGTAATCAGCGGTGACTGTATATGTGACTGCGAACTGAAGAAAGTCATGCAGCACCATAAGAATATTATGGCTGATGCAACAATAGTTTGTAAAGAAGTTGAAAAAACAGATGAATACGGCACTGTATTATTAAGCGAATCAGGTTGTGTTGAGTCTTTTTGTGAAAAACCTGATTGGAGTCATGCATCTTCATCACTTGCGAATACAGGAATTTATGTTATTAATCCTGCTGTCCTCGATTCAGTACCGGATGACGTGCAGTATGATTTTGCTTTTCATCTTTTTCCCGAAATGATGAATTCAGGAAAAAGGCTTTACGGGTATTGTACAGATTGTTATTGGTGTGATATTGGTGATCTAAAAAGTTTTAGACGATGTTGTGCTGACATAATGGAGCATAAGGTCAGAACTTCACTGCCGAGAAGCGAAAATGGTATTTTTACAAAACATGAGCTACCGGATGGTGATTATGATATAATTCCGCCCGTATATATCGGTAAGAATGTGGTAATCGGCGAAAACTGCACAATTGGTCCCTTCACAGTTCTTGAGGATAATGTTATTATTGGTCAGGATTCCAGAATCAAAAAGTCGGTAGTGATGTGCAATTCATCAATTAGCGAAAACAGTGATACAATTGGTGCTGTTGTAGGTGAAAAATGTGTGCTTAAACCAAATGTCGTTTGTCTTGAAGGGTGTTGTATCGGTGATGGCTGCATTATTGGCGGATCTTCAACAGTTTCAAACAATGTTCTCGTGTGGCCTGAGAAAAAAGTGCCTTACAGAAGTGTAATTATTTCTAATCTCCGTGACGGAATGAGCGAATACGACCTTATAGGAGACGATGGTATCAGCGGTGAGACATTTACAGAGTTGTCCTGTGAAAAATGCTGTCGCTTAGGCGAAGCTCTTGCAAGTTCTTCATTTGGAGGAAAAATCGGTATCGGTTACGACCGTTCAAAGGCTTCCAAAGCTCTTGCAATGGCTGTTATGTCAGGGCTTATTTCAGGAGGCAGTAAAATTTCTGATTTTGGTGAATGTATTGAATGTCAAATGAGCTTTTTTGTTTCATTCTGTTCGCTTGACAGTGGAATTTATATATCTGCAACTCCTGAAAACGGTCATATTCGTCTTTTTGGTCAATACGGACTCCCTCTTTACAGGAGATATGAAAGAGAACTTGAAAGCCGATATAAACGCAGTGATTTCAGACGGTGCTGCGGTGTTGAATGCAATGAAATTCATGATATGAGTTCTGTCGGGGAAATTTATGAAGGTCAGCTTCTTTCTTCTTCAGGCAGCAATATTTCCGGTACTGCTGCATCAATTAAGTCAAAGAATCTCATGATAAAAAACCTTGTCGATAAATGCTTTTATCTTCTTGGGTGTACGAGGAAGGAACTGCCTGAATTTTCTGTTGATAGTGCGGGTAAATATGTTACTGCAAAGGATGAAAACGGCTCTTTAGTATCTCATGACAGACTGCTTGCTTTGTGTGGTGACTATTCGCTTAGAATGGGCGATGATATTGCAGTTCCTTTTGACGCACCTGCTTGCTTGGATAGTATCGCGGAAAAACATAACTGCAATATTTACAGAATCGGTTCCTCATCCATGACTGATTATGGTACGGATATAGCACAGTGCCTCAGACAGTGTATGTGGGCGTTTGATGCCATTGCTTTGTGCTTTAAAGTTATCGGAATAATGCGGAACGAAAAGAAGAGTCTTTCTGTACTGATGCAGAATGTTCCGTTGTTTGCTCAAAAAACAAAAATAATTGCTCCTTCAGTTTCACCGACAATGCTGGCATCAGTTCTTGGAATACGTACAGGGAACGATTCACAGGGGTTGCGAAAAACAGTCGCCAACGGCTATGTCAGTATCTCAAGAACAGGTGCAGGAAGACTTATAAAGATACTTGCTGAAGCTGAATCTATGGAGGCAGCGGAGGAAATTTGTATAAATACAGAAAATAAAATCAATGCTGATAGTATTGACATATTCCATCAATAAGTGTAAAATAAAATTAATTATGTATTAATATAATTATTATTAATATAATCAGAATTTTTAGCCCTTTTGAGGGCTTACATATATTTAAAATATTTCAAAAGGAGAATCTGATGAGTAATCAAAAACAAAATAAAGATGCTGCAAAGAAAGAAAACGGTCAGCTTAAGCGTTACGGTAAGATTACAAAGCCTGTAAAATCTGCCACGCAGAAGGGAGCTTCAGCTCATCCCGGGAGAAGTAAGCAGAATAATACCAATTTTCGTCAGAATAAAAAGCAGCAGAAAACGCCTAAACAGAAGAAAGCGTTTTCAATGCCCGTCAAAATTGGATTTTTAGGCGGTCTTAATGAAGTAGGTAAGAATCTTACCGTTATTGAATATAATGACGAGATAATTGTAATAGACTGCGGTCTGTCTTTTCCCGATGCTTCAATGCCCGGTATTGACCTTGTTATTCCTGATTTTACCTATTTGCAAAAGAATGCATCAAAAGTTAAGGGTATTTTTATAACTCACGGTCATGAGGACCATATTGGTGGTTTATCATATCTTTTAAAGGTCGTAAATGCACCGGTTTATTCAACAAAGCTTACAATCGGTCTTATTGATTATAAGCTTCGTGAAGCTAAAGTTTCAAAAGCAAAGCTTAATACTATAAAGCCGGGGGATACGGTAAAAGCAGGAGGATTCAGTATCGAAGCCATTCATGTAAACCATTCAATTCCCGATGCTCTTGCATTTGCAGTCAGATGCAAGGAAGGGGTTATAGTTCATACCGGTGATTTTAAAATCGACAGTACGCCTATTGACGGCGGGATGATGAATCTTTCTCGTTTAGGACAGTTGGGCAACGAAGGTGTTCTTTGTCTTCTTTCTGATTCTACAAATGCTGAAAGAAGCGGTTTTACGGAGAGTGAGAGAAAAGTAGGAGAGTCTTTTGAAAATCTTTTCAGAAAAGCAGGTTCAAGAAGGCTTATAGTTGCAACTTTTGCATCAAATATCCACAGAGTCCAGCAGATTATCAATGTTGCCGCTTCTTTGGGCAGGAAAGTAGCATTGTCCGGCAGAAGTCTTGAAAATGTTGTTGAGATAAGCAGGGAGCTTGGTTATCTTAATGTTCCCGATGGTATAATTATCGGTATTGATGCAATAAGACAGTATACTGATGACGAGCTTGTTATTATAACTACAGGCAGTCAGGGCGAGCCTATGTCTGCACTTACCAGAATGGCAATGTCAGACCACAGAAAAGTGTCTATAGGACCTAATGATTATGTTATCATTTCAGCAACTCCCATTCCCGGCAATGAAAAAACTGTCGGTAAGGTTGTAAATGAGCTTATGAAGCTTGGTGCAAACGTTGTATATGAAAAAATGTATGAGGTTCATGTTTCCGGTCACGCCTGTCAGGAGGAGCAGAAGCTTATTTTAGGTCTTGTTAAGCCTAAATTTTTCATTCCTGTTCACGGTGAGCATAAGCATTTAAGAAAACACGCAATGACCGGAGAAGCTATGGGAATACCATCAGATAAGATTATTATTGCCTCGAATGGTATGGCAGTATCCTTTATTTCTGAAGATAAATATGCAGTTTCTGATGTTCCGTCAGGCGATGTTTATGTTGATGGTTATGGTGTTGGAGATGTAGGAAATCTTGTTTTGCGTGAAAGAAAATTGCTTTCTGAGGACGGTGTAATAGTTGTTGCCGCTGTACTGGATGCATCAACAGGCTACAATCTTTCAACTCCGGAAATATCTTCAAGAGGTTTTGTGTTTGTAAGAGAATCTGCTGAATTGTTTGACGGAGCAAGGGAAGTCGTGTTGAAAGTTCTTGATAAATATGCAGACAACGGCAGGAGAGATATCAACGCATTGAGAAATAAGCTTAAAGAGGAAGTTCTGCGATATATGTATGAAAAAACAAAACGCAGTCCCGTTGTAATCCCTGTTATCCAAGAGATTTAAGTTATAAAAAAGGTGTAGTAGTATGAAAATACGGGATTTTTTCCGTTTGCATCCGATGTTTCCCGTAATGGTGCTGTTTTGTGTATCTGTTACTTTAACATCGTTTTATCTGGGTGAATATACAATTGCATATATTGAGCTGTCATTGGGTATTTTACTTTCGGTTCTTGTGTTTTTTTCCGAAATCAAGAGTCATAAAGATTTACAACGAACAGTTGAAATACTCAACGCTCATATCGTATCCCGTGATGATGACAGACTTTCGGGCATTCCTTTGCCATTTGTTGTTTGTTCACCAGACGGCGGAATAATGTGGTATAATGAGCTGTTTAATAAAGAGGTTATCGGTGATACTCAGCTTACGGGTAAGCAAATACGCAATTTTATTCCTGTTGAAAAGCTTAAGCCAGATTCCTTAAAAAAGAGCTTTAATGCCAATTACAATAATAAACGTTTCACTGTGTATGTGTCAAAGATAACTGATGATTATGAAGGCGATTTTGTTCTTTTCTTTATTGACGATACATACTACAAGGATACTGCTGATAAATACAAGGAATCACGTCCCGTTGTAATGATTGTTTCCGTTGATGCTATGGATGAAGTTTCTTCTATGGTTTCGCAAAATCAGTTCTCCACTCTTTTAAGTGATGTTGAGAGAATGCTTATGTCATGGTTTACACGTTATATGTGTATTATAAGAAAGACCGGAGACGGACGCTTTTTTATAACAGCGGAATATAAAGCTTTCTTACAGATGAAAGAACAGAATTTTGAGATTCTTGATGATGTTCGTGCATATCGGATTGACGGTGTCAGTGCAGGCTTTACTCTTTCTGTTGGTATAGCAACGGGCGGTGAGATGTTTGCCTGTGAATCATCAGCAAGGAAATCTCTTGACATGGCAAAGGGTAGAGGTGGAGATCAGGTAGTTATAAACGAGAATGATGAATATGAGTTTTTCGGCGGCGTAGCAACCGGTGTAGAAAGTCGTAATCAGGTTCAGTCAAGAATTGTTGCTACATCTGTTGAGGAGCTTATTAGTCACTCATCCAATGTTCTGATTATGGGACACAAAAATTCTGATCTTGATGCAATCGGTGCATCTATCGGTTTGGCAGAGATTGTTAAACATCTGGATATTGATGTGAAAATTATAGCTGATGAAAAAACATCTATGGCAAAGTCACTTATCAATTACTATAAAGAAGTAGATGAAGATTTATTTGTTTCTTCTCAGAAAGCAATGCTTTATCTTCGTGATAATACTCTTGTTATTGTTGCTGATGTTATGCGTCCCGGTTTTGCGGAAAGCACTGAAATAGTAACAAAAGCTAAAAATAAGGTAGTAATAGATCATCACAGAATGTCTGTTGACCATATTGAGGATTCTTTGATTTTTTATCATGAACCTAATTCATCATCAGCCAGTGAAATGGTTACGGAAATTATCCGTTATATGCCGTCAAAGCCTAAAATTTCAAAAGAAGCAGCAGAAAGCCTGCTGGCCGGTATTTACCTCGATACAAAGAACTTTACACTTAAAGCCGGTGTGCGTACTTTTGAAGCGGCGGCATATCTTAAGGATTGCTCTGCTGATACAATTACCGTCCGTAAGCTTTTTGCTGCAACAACTCAAGAAAATACAATAATCAGTTCTATTGTAAACAGTGCTCAGATCAAAGGTAATTTTGCATTCGCAAAAACGACAATCAAGGATCACCAGGTGAGACTTGCTGCGGCAAAAGCTGCTGACGATCTGCTCAATATTGAAAATGTCGATGCGTCGTTTGTAATTTTTTCAGCAGGGGATAAGGATGTTGCCATTTCAGCCAGAAGTTACGGCAGGGTTAACGTTCAGATTATTATGGAAAAGCTCGGCGGCGGAGGTCACCAGACCATGGCAGCCGCACAGCTGAAAGATACAGACATTGACAAAGCTGCAAAGCTTCTTGAGGAAGCTGTTGAGCTTGTCACAAAACGAAATAATACGGCAAAAAACACTAAAAAGGAGGAATAATCCATGGAGGTTATTTTAAATCAAGATGTTAAATCACTGGGCAAGAAAGGTGAAAAAGTAAGCGTAGCTGAAGGTTATGCAAGAAATTTTCTCTTTCCACGTAAATTGGCTGTAGAGGTTTCTGCACAGTCGATAACAGAGCTTAAAAACAGGGAATCTTCTAATCAGCATAAAATTGATACTGAAATTGCAAATGCAAAAGCGGCTGCGGAAAAACTCAGCGGTAAGAATCTCAATGTTAAGGCAAAAGCCGGTGCAAACGGCAAGCTTTTCGGTTCTGTTACATCAAAAGAAGTTGCAGCCGAAATCAAAAATCAGTTGGGAATCGTTATAGATAAACGAAAAATCGTTATGAACGATATTAAAAATTTCGGCACATTTGAGTGTGAAGTGAGACTTTATCAAGGGATTAGTGCAAAACTTAATGTTGTTGTAGGTGAGTAAAAAATGGCTAAGCAAGCATACGGAATGAATATAGACAACGGTGATTTGCCTTTCAGTCTTGAAGCTGAGCAGGCTGTGCTTGGTTCTATACTTCTCGACCCGACCTGCATATCTGCCGTTACAATGATTTTAAAACCGGAATATTTTTATCTGCCTCAGCATAAAGCGATTTTTTCCACGATCATCGCTCTTGATGCTGCTCATGGAGGAAAGATTGATCCGTTGTTGGTTCTTGATGCTCTTCGTAAAGATAAAGTATATGATGATGAATCGGGAAAAACATATCTGTTGCAGCTTTCGAAAAATGTTCCTTCAACTGCGAATGTTGATTCTTATGCAAAAATCGTAAGGGAAAAATTCTACATACGTTCTCTTATACTTATTTCAGGTGAGATCAGTGAAGCTGCACTCAATTCAGGACAGACTGCCGATGAATTGCTTGATATGGCTGAACAGCGGATTTATGATATTCGTCAGGGTAAGACTGTTGCAGGACCCTCCAAAATTGGAGATGTTATTTCATCTGTTTATCAGAATTTGTACAATCTTTCCCAGCTTGAAAAGGATGAGTATGCCGGTTTGAGTACAGGCTTTTCAGAGCTTGACAAACGAATTACAGGACTTAACCGTTCTGACCTTATAATAGTTGGTGCAAGACCTGCTATGGGTAAAACAAGCTTTGCGTTAAACATTGCGAGAAATGTTGCTGTTTACGGCAGAAAAAAAGTGCTTTTCTTCTCTCTTGAAATGTCAAAGGAACAGCTTGCACAGAGAGTTCTTTCCACTGAGGCGAGAATTCAGAGCACAAAGTTTCGTACAGGTAAGCTTAGTGCAGACGAATGGCAACATATTGCTGAAGCCTCTGTTTTCCTTTCCGATGTTGAGCTTTATTTTGATGATACAGCAAGCATTACCGTTCCCGAAATGAAAGCAAGAGCCAGACAGCTCAAAAATGTTGATTGTATAATTATCGACTATCTTCAGCTCATGAAATCAAGCAAAAAAACTGATAACCGAGTTCAGGAAGTTTCCGATATTACACGAGATTTAAAAATGATGGCAAAGGATTTGAATATACCTGTTGTAACGCTGGCTCAGCTTGCCAGAAGAACGGAAGAAAAAGGCAGATCAAATAAGCCTCAGATGTCAGACCTTCGAGAATCAGGCTCTATCGAGCAGGATGCTGATATTATTCTTATGCTCTACAGAGAAGCATACTATAAAGATTCATCTGATACACCTGCCGAAGATATGAGGGTCGATGAAGCAGAGCTTCTTATCTCAAAGAACAGACACGGTCCTACCGGTTCCGTTCCTCTTGCTTGGAATCCCGATTATACCTTGTTTACAACAAGAGAGTACGTAAGAGATGATGAAGAATAAAATTATATCCTTTATTGAAGCTCATAATATGATTCATGACGGCGATACTGTTGTTTTAGCTGTATCCGGTGGTGCGGATTCAATGTGTCTTCTTCATTTCTTCAAGGATTATTCAACAAAAAAGAATATAAATATTATATGTGCCCATGTACATCATGGAATCCGTGGTGCTGAAGCTGATGCTGATGCGGAATTTGTGCGAAGCTTCTGTCTTGAGAATAATATTGAATTCAAATGTGCTCACTATGATGTTCCGAGAATAGCAGATGAAACAGGCGAGAGTCATGAGGCGTGCGGAAGGCGACTCCGGTATAAATTTTTTAACTCCATCAGCCCGAATGCAAAAATTGCTACGGCACACAATCTTAACGATTCAATGGAAACTGTTATTTTTAACCTTGCAAGGGGTACATCGCTTAAAGGACTGACAGGGATTCCCGCTGTAAGGGATAATATAATCAGACCGATACTTTGTCTTACAAGACAGGAAATCGAGGAATATCTTTTTCAAAACGGTATAGATTTTGTTACTGACAGCACAAACTTAAGTGAGGATTACGCAAGAAATAAAATCCGTCATAACGTGATTCCGGTTATGAAAGAAATCAATAACGGTTTTTCTAAAGTTTTTACCGGATGTATATCTTCTTTGAGTGAAATTGAGGATTATCTTGAAAAAATTGCGGACACAGCTTTTTGTAAGCTTGATAATAACGGTAAATTTGCTGTTAATGAGCTTTTAGCTCTTGACAAAGTTATCAGAGACAGAGTGCTTATGAAAATCTGTGAAGATGCAGGTGGTTATGATATATCGCATAAGCATATTGATTTGATTGTTTCCATTTTGTTAAAGGGCGGTGCAGTAATGCTTCCCGGAGCGGTTACAATCAAAAGTGACGGAATAACTCTTTATAAAACACAATTGAAAGTGGAAGACATATATATTCACTATCCATATTGCAAAGATATGACAGAATATAAATTCCCGAATATTACAATAAAGCTGATTAATGTTGACAAAAGCTGTATAAATATTTATAATGATAGGGACTTGAATAAGGAATATATTGACAGTGATAAGCTTAAAAATGCTGTTTTTCGTTCACGTAATAATGGTGATAGGTTTAAATTTCCTAATGCCCAGCATTCAAAATCGCTGAAAAACTTGTTCAAAGAAAAAGATATTACCCCTACAAGTCGTATTGGTGTACCAATGCTTGCAGACGGTGAAAAAATATTATGGATAAATGGTGTAGGTGTGTCCGATTATGCAAAGGTCACTCCGCAAACCGAAAAAGTTGTCAGAATCGTTGTTTCTGACGGTGTGAAAGGCTGATTGGTATGAAAGATAACACAATGCTTAAGGATATTGAATCTGTACTCTTTTCAGAAGAACAGATCAATGAAATGGTTGACAGGATGGGAGAGCAAATTTCAAGGGACTACGAGGGGAAAAATTTACTTCTCGTAGGGATTCTTAAAGGTTCGATTATGATTATGGCTGATCTGATGAGAGCAATTTCCGTTCCTGCCGAAATCGATTTTATGTCAGTTTCAAGCTATGGCTCCGAGACAAAATCCAGTGGCAGAGTAAGAATTGTTAAGGATCTTGACAGAGACATTACTGACTATGATGTTCTCATTGTTGAAGATATACTTGACAGCGGCAGAACACTTTCTTATCTTAAAGGAGTTCTGGGTGCAAGAAACCCCAATAGCATAAAAATATGCACTATTTTTGATAAACCTGAACGAAGAGAAGTTGATGATATCAAGGCGGATTACGTCGGCGATACGGTTCCTGATGCATTCATTGTCGGATATGGTCTTGATTATGCTCAAAAATACAGAAATCTTCCTTTTGTGGGCATATTAAAAGAGAGTGTATATTTACATTGAGTACAGTAGTTTTAGAAGGAGAGAAAATAATTGGAAAACAATAAGAGAAGTTGGCTGAGTTATCTGCCATATTTGTTGATTCCTTTGATTCTTATAGGTTCAATGATGATGTTTTCTGACTCGTCAGACAGCAAGACATCAAAGGAATATTATGAAATTATTCAGATGTTCAAAGATGATGATGTTGAATCTTACGATTTGAACCTAAGCAGTGGATCGTTGGTTTATAAGCTCAAGAGTGATGGCACGGATACATCATACAAGTACACCGTACCTAATGTTGATTTGTTCCTTAATGATGTTCATGAAATTGCAAAGTCAAACGGTGTTGAGTTTAACTATGATGCCGGAACTGCTAACTCATGGCTCACAAGCCTGTTGCCGTCAGTAATTATGATGGTTCTCCTTGCAGTCATGATGTACTTCATGTTCAGACGTGTTAACAGTTCCATCGGCGGTGAAGCTGCTAAGACCATGAACTTTGGTAAAGCTCGTATAAAGCATAAGGATGAAAAACACAAAACAACTTTTGAAGATGTTGCAGGTGCAGACGAGGAAAAAGAAGAGCTTGCTGAATTGGTTGAGTTCCTTCGTAATCCTCAGCGATTTAGTGAGCTTGGTGCAAGAATCCCTAAAGGTGTTCTTCTTGTTGGCCCTCCCGGTACGGGTAAAACTTTGCTTGCAAAGGCCGTAGCTGGTGAAGCAGATGTACCTTTCTTTTCGATTTCAGGCTCTGACTTCGTTGAAATGTATGTAGGTGTTGGTGCTTCCAGAGTTCGAGATCTTTTTAATCAGGCAAAGAAAGAATCACCGTCAATTATATTTATAGACGAAATTGATGCAGTCGGCAGACATAGAGGTGCCGGTATGGGTGGCGGACATGACGAGCGTGAGCAGACTCTTAACCAGATGCTTGTTGAAATGGATGGTTTTGGAGTAAATGACGGCGTTATTGTTATTGCTGCAACAAACAGACCTGACATTCTTGACCCTGCTCTGCTTCGCCCCGGCAGATTTGACCGACAGGTAACTGTTGGATATCCGGATATTAAGGGCAGAACTGAAATTCTTAAGGTTCATGCTAAAAGTAAACCACTTGCTCCGGATGTTGAGCTTGAAAAAATTGCCCAGCAAACTGTAGGTTTCACAGGAGCTGATCTTGAAAATCTTCTTAATGAAGCAGCTCTTCTTTCTGCACGAAAGGGACTTCGTGCTATAACAATGACTGAAATTGAAGAAGCTGCTGTTAAAGTTATGGTTGGTACTGAAAAGCGTTCACATAAGGTTAATGAAAAAGATAAAAGACTCACTGCATATCATGAAGCTGGTCATGCGGTTGCGACTTATTATCTTGAAACTCAAGATCCCGTCAGACAAGTTTCAATTATTCCCAGAGGTATGGCTGGCGGATACACAATGTCTGTTCCTACTGAGGATAAACTTTATAAGTCAAAGAAGAGTATGCTTGAAGAGATCGTTGTTCTGCTTGGTGGCAGAGTTGCTGAAGCAGTTACGTTTGGTGATATATCTACCGGTGCTTCCAATGATATTGAACGTGCATCTGAAATTGCCCGCAAAATGGTTACCAAATACGGCATGAGTGAAGAATTAGGTCCCATTGCATTTGGTACAGGGCATGACGAGGTATTCCTTGGAAGAGATTACTCGAGCGTTAAAAATTACTCTGAAACTGTTGCATCAAAGATTGATGATGTAGTAGGTAAAATTATATCAGATGGTTATAAACGTTGTAATGATATCCTTACTGCTCATAATGATAAGCTGGTTCTTGTTGCCGAATATCTTATTAAGAATGAAAAAATCGGTGAAAAGGCGTTTGAAGACCTAATGAACGGCACTCTCGATGTTAATGCTGATTCACAGGATGCTTCCGATACAATTACTGAAATCAATGAGATCGGTCAAGAGACTGAGTAATTGAATTTTTACCTGAAGGCAGCATATGGCTGCCTTTTCGGGATGAAAGGAAAACGGGAAATTTCCCGATGTTTGGATATGATTAACCAACAAAGTAAAGCGAGCATATTTAAACTGCTTTATTCTGCTGTGATTTTGGGTGTTCACACGGTAATGTTTTATTATGTTCTCTTTTTTAAATACAATAAAATATTAGAAGCTCCGCTTGATTCAGGCGGATATCTGATGGTTGTGCTTTATGCCGTCATTTTGTTCGTCATGTTTCAGATTATGGGAGCACTGAAAGTCGGTCACAATAAGAAATCTAATATAATTCTGTCACATATTATAGGTATCGCTTTTACCGATGTTCTGTCTTATTTGCAGTTAAGTCTTGTTCACAGGGCATTCTTGCCCGTGTATTTTATCGGAATAATGTTTATTGCTCAAATAGTAGTTACTATTATATGGACGATGGTTGTATTTAAGCTTGATAGCAAATATATCCCTGTCAAGAAGTTGATACTTGTTTACGGCGATAAATCAGCTGAGCAGATTATATATAAAATGCTTGAAAGGGAAGACAGATACCGTATTTGTGAGAGTGTACGTTATACAGGCTCATCTATCTTAACAGATGATAATTTTGATTATGTTAAGGAACGGATCAAAAATTATGAATCCGTGATTATTTACTGCCTTGAGAGCAGTGTCAGAAATGATTTGCTGAAATTCTGTTTTGACAACAATATTGAAGTGTATCTGCCACCCAGAATTTCTGATATAATAATCAGAGGTGCAACGGAAATTGAGCAGTTTGATTCACCTCTGGTTGTTTGCCGTAATTGCTCTCTTACAGCAATGCAGTTATGGCTTAAACGTGCATTTGATATTGTAATATCTCTTACAGGTATAGTTGTTTCATCACCGATTCTCTTAATTATTGCTGCTGCAATCAAGCTGTATGATGGCGGACCTGTAATTTTCAAACAGAAGCGTGTAACAATTGACGAGAAAGTATTTGATATTTATAAGTTCAGAAGTATGGTTGTAGATGCCGAAAAGAATGATATGGTTATTCCGGCAACGGATGATGATCCCAGGATTACTCCCGTTGGAAGAATCATAAGAAAAGTGCGTTTTGATGAGCTTCCTCAGCTTTTCAATATCCTTAAAGGCGATATGTCAGTTGTGGGGCCACGTCCTGAAAGAGTTGAGCATCACAAGGCGTATACTGAGCAGATTCCTGAATTTCATTTTAGAACGAAGGTTAAAGCAGGTCTTACCGGTTACGCTCAAGTAATGGGAAAATATAATACTTCGCCTTATGATAAATTACTTCTCGATCTTGAATATATTCAACAATTTTCATTTTTTCTTGATTTCAGAATTATATTGCTGACAGTTAAGGTTCTCTTCATGAAGGAGAGCACAGAGGGCTTTAAGGATAACAGAATTAATGAGGAGAATGACAATGAAAAAAGTGATTAGTATTTTTTTGATTTTTTCAATGCTGTTTATGTTTGCTGCTTGTGGAGATTCTTCGGATTCTGATGGTACATTCTATGAGGAGTATCCTACAGGTGACGAAATTATAACTATAGATGTTGACAAAAATCCGATAGCAACTGTAACGCTGGACGATGGTTCCGAAATCGTTATAGAGCTGTTCTATCACTCAGCTCCCAACACTGTTGCAAATTTCATTGCTCTTGCACAGGAAGGGGTGTATGACGGAATGGCGTTCAATATGGTTCGTAATAGCTGTATTGTTATGATGGGTGCTGCTGAAGGCAATTATAATCCGCCTTATTACATAATGGACGAAACAGGCGAAGGCGAGTATGAGATATCTCATCAGGCTGGTGTAGTTTCAATGATTCGTACATCATCAAGTGACACTGTTACCGGTCAGTTTTTCATTCTTACTGAGGAACAGGATCATTTTGACGGTAAATATAATGCATTCGGTTATGTTACCGAAGGTTTGGATATAATTGAAAAAATTGCTGCTTCTGAACTTGATGAAAATGATAGGCTTGTTGAACCTTATATCATTAAGTCCGTCACAGTTAAGACTTATGGAGTTAATTTTCCTAAGCCCACAATAATTCCGAGAGGAGAATAATTGAATGAAAAAAATTGCGTCAATCTTACTTTGTTGTGTAATGCTTTTTGCTTTTGTTGGATGTGCTGATGAAACTGTATCTGATGATTCAAATGTTGAAGAGAGTGAATTTGAATATCTTACAGATAATCCTATTGCAACAATTAAAATTGCAGATTATGGAACCATAGTTGTTGAGCTTCGTTATGACAAAGCCCCCAACACTGTTAAGAATTTTATTTCTCTTGCTAACAGCGGTTATTACGATGGGCTTACATTCCACCGTGTTATTTCAGATTTTATGATTCAGGGCGGCGATCCTGACGGTAACGGAACAGGCGGTCCCGGTTATACAATTGAGGGCGAATTTTCCAATAACGGTTCTGCTAACGATCTCACTCACACAAGGGGTGCTATTTCAATGGCAAGAAGCAAGGATTATAATTCCGCAGGTTCACAGTTTTTTATTTGCCAGGTTGCTTGTGAATGGCTTGATGGTGACTATGCAGTTTTCGGGTATGTAACAGAAGGTATTGAAATCGTTGATGAGATTGTTACTGTCAAAACAAATTCCAGCAATAAACCTTATGAGGATGTTGTTATTGAGTCAATTACAGTAAATACTCACGGATTATCCTATGATGAACCTGAAACATTTTTTTAATATTGTAAATAAATTATGAACATTTGCTAAAATTTTCATTTTTGCTTGACATTCAAATTCCTTGAATGTATAATTATAGTATCTTAGAGTGAAAGGTTGGTGACATAAATGAAAGCAATTCTTCACCTTTTGAAGCTTATCATCAAGGCTATGTGGAAGCTTGGTATCATCGGTTGGGATGATGTTTTTGCTCTTATGGAGCAGTTCTCATGGGATGAGATCTAATTCAGTTTGTAACAACTCCGCTGTGGTTTGCCACGGCGGTTTTGCTTTTTTTAGCATATATTATAATGCTGATGAATAATATTTATCGGGTGATTTTTAATGAAACGCTTGATTAAATTTATTCCTTATTTTATAATAGTAGTAGTTGCAATAAGTCTTGTTTTTGTTTCAGTCAGTAGTGAAAACCGTGCTGTATCAGCCGAAGCCGGCAGTGAAACTCCTCTAATAATTATTGATGCAGGTCATGGAGGACGTGACGGAGGTGCAGTTGCTGCTGACGGAACAGAAGAACAGTATATTAACCTTGATATTGCAATAAGACTTAATGATGCTCTTAATGCAGCAGGCTACAGGACACTAATGACACGAACTGATAATGATTCTATTCATGATTCTGATGCTGTTACTACGAGGGAACAAAAGGTGTCAGATATCCATAACAGACTTAAAATTATTGAAGCGAACCCTAAGTGTATATTTGTTTCAATTCACCAGAATTATTATACCGAGAGTAAGTATTGGGGAACACAAGTTTTTTATTCTCCAAATAATGCTCAGAGCAGCGTCCTTGCTCAGTACGTGCAAAGTAGCGTAGTATCACAGTTGCAGCCTGACAATACAAGACAAATAAAGGAATCCGGTGATTCAATATATATTCTCTATCATGCTACGGTACCTGCTGTCATGGTAGAATGTGGTTTTCTCTCAAACAAAGAAGAAACTGCAAAACTTAATGATGTTGAATACCGTCAGCAAATAGCAGATGCAATTTGCTGTGGTATTGTTAATTATATTAATGCTATAGATGCGGAAATTGAATCTGCAAGCTGAAAGGCGGATGTCTTAATGGCAAAAATTAAAACATTATATGTATGCAGTCAGTGTTCTTATGAATCTGCAAAATGGTATGGACAGTGTCCCTCCTGTGGTGAGTGGAATTGTATGGAAGAAAGTATTGTAAATACTTCTGTTACAAAAAAAACAACCAATCTTGCAGGCAGAAGCAGTGCTGTTTCAATTGATGAAATAAGCGAGACTAATGAAATACGTTATGACACGGGTATTTCGGAATTTAACCGTGTGCTTGGAGGCGGACTTGTAAAGGGGTCCCTTGTTCTTATCGGTGGTGATCCCGGTATTGGTAAGTCTACAATTTTACTTCAAGCTTGCAAAAATTTATCTGAGAATAAAAAGGTTCTTTATGTTTCCGGGGAAGAATCTGCATCACAGATAAAACTTCGTGCAGGGAGATTGGGTGTAAGCGGAAAAAATTTACTTGTGCTTTGTGAGACCGATGCAGAATATATAGCAGAGGTTATTCGTACGGACAAGCCTGATGTTGTTATTATTGACTCGATTCAAACTATGAGTATAACAGATATTCAGTCCACAACAGGCAGCATAACACAGGTTAGAGAATGCACAAATCTGTTTATGCACACTGCAAAATCTCTTTCCGTTCCGATTTTTATAGTTGGGCATGTTAATAAAGACGGAAATATTGCAGGTCCTAAGGTTCTTGAACATATTGTTGACACTGTCCTCTATTTTGAAGGCGATAAGAACATGTCATATCGAATATTAAGAGCAGTTAAAAACCGTTTTGGCTCAACTAATGAAATCGGTGTTTTTACTATGTGTGACACAGGGCTTCAGGAAGTCCCGAATCCCTCTGAAATGCTATTGGAAGGTAGACCTAAAAATACGTCTGGAACATGTGTAATGTGCGTTATGGAAGGTTCCAGGCCGATATTGGCAGAAGTTCAGGCACTTGTAACTCCAACAGGATTCGGAACCCCCAGAAGAATGACAAACGGATACGATTTTAACAGAATGTCAATGCTGATTGCTGTGCTGGAAAAACGTGCAGGGTATTTCTTTGCAAACACGGATTGCTATTTGAATATTATTGGTGGACTTAAAATTGATGAACCTGCTTCCGATCTTTCTGTTGTTTTGGCTCTCGTTTCATCTCTTAAGGACATGATTCTTAAGGATGATGTAATTGCATTCGGTGAAATCGGACTGGCAGGGGAGATAAGAGGCGTATCTAATGCACGTCAACGTGTGAATGAAGCTGTAAGACTGGGTTTTAGGAAAATTATAATTCCATACCAAAATTACAAGACTCTTCCAGATGATGTAAAGAATCAGGCTCAGATAGTAGGCGTAAAGCGAATCAGAGATGCATTTACGGAAATAGTTTTATGAAAAACAGAGTAATTGCCGTAGGTCTCAATATGGAGGCTGAAAAAAATCTGCGAGATATGGGATATGAGATTATTACTTTTTGTAAAAATTCTAACGTTGATGAAAGAGTCGCATTTCACGCTGATTTGTCATTTTTTGCATATGAAAATATTTTTTTTATTGCTCATGAGATGGAATATCTTAAGCAAGACATTGAAAATGGCGGATATACCGTTTATGTTCTGAAGGAAGACTTAAAAAGCTGTTATCCCCAAGATGTGAAATTGAATTGTGTTGTCGTTGGCGATTATCTTATCTGTAATGTTGACACGGTAGCACAGGATGTGTTAGAATATTTTTGTAATTTAGGAAAAAGAATAATAAATGTTAAGCAAGGCTATACAAAATGCTCCATAATTCCCGTCACTGATAACGCCTTTGTTACTGATGATGATTCAATTTTTAATGCTTGCAGTGAAAACGGACTGGATGTGCTCAAGGTTCAAAAAGGAAGTGTGTATCTGAAAGGCTTTGATTATGGGCTTATTGGAGGAACAGCAGGGAAGCTGTGTGATGATTTGATAGTTTTTAATGGTGATGTTCTTACGCACCCCGATGGGGAAAAGATCGTTGCATTTATAAAAAAATACGGTGTAAAGCCCATTTCTCTTACAAAAGGAAGACTTGTTGATATTGGAAGTATAATAGGAGGATTTTAAATGAGAAAGAATAACAATAAAAATCCCGCGGCAACATTTTGTGCATTCGCTACACTTGCCGTAGTTTGGCGTGCTGTTAAACGCATGATAAAAAAATACCATAGGAAACAGGAAATTTTTTACTACTGATAGAAATTAGCGTAGTTGTTTGTCGATTGATTATAATGATTTTTTCTTTATAATGTGAATTAACCGTACAATAATTCTAAAAAAATCACCGATATGCGTCTGCATTATCGGTGATTTTTGCATTACCTACGGTCGGCTGTGATTTTATTCTTCTTTTTCCTCATAGTCGCTCCAAAAGTATTCAGAGCCATCGCTCATCCAGTTATCATCCGCTTCCTCACGAATCGTGAATGGAACTTCATCAATAACTTCAATTTTTCTCAATCTTGACCAGATGGATGCATCAAGTCTTAACTGATATCCGCATCCGGAAGGTGTTCGCCAGTCAGTTAACGGTGCTTCGGGTAATCCGAAAGCTGAAAGCCATGACATAATAATTCCGCCGTGGGTGATAATTGCGGATTCTCTTGTTCCTGTTTTTAGTAATCCTTCAATTATTTTAATAAATCCGTTGCATATTCTTGTGCTGAAATCGCCGTTTGATTCACCGAAGGGTGGTGCTGCATCATTTCCACCCTTAAGCCAGTTTTTGAAGTTTTCGTCTTCTTCAAGCTCATCAGCAGTCATACCTTCAAATTCTCCGAAATTGCATTCCATGATGTCATCGAGAAGAATAGGATCTTTATCGGGATAAATTAGCTTTGCTGTCTGAGTGCATCTTTTTAAAGGGGATGAAAAAACAGCTTCAACCTCGGGAAAATATCCTGTTGTTGCAAGTTCAATGATCTGTTTTCTGCCTTCTTCGCAGAGCGGTTCATCTGTGTGGCCGATGTATCTGCCTTCCAATGAACCCTTTGTAAGCCCGTTTCTTATAATGTAAATTTTGTATGTCTTCATATTTATAGTCCTTTACAAATTGTTTTTGTTGCTGTATAATAATATACAACAAGTATAATGAGGTGTCAAGTATGAGTGCAAATTTTGCTTTGAGGCTTTGCGATTTGCGTAAAGAAAAAAATGTAAGTCAAAAGGAAGCTGCGTCCTGCTTGGGTGTTTCACAGGCACTTCTTTCACATTACGAAAAAGGTATCAGAGAATGCGGACTTGATTTTCTGAAGAAAGCCTGCAATTATTATGATGTAACATCTGATTATCTTTTGGGACTTACTGACAGCCGTCACGGTTTCAATGATATTTATAATAAGCGCGATGTTGCTTCTGATTCAGATATTCGAATAAAAACTATCTTAAGAGCAATGGTCAGCCTTGCTGAACATCTTAGTGCTTCCGGTGATAACGCAGAAAACAGGCTTCGTGAAGAAATGCTGCTTTCTGTTTACAGATTTGCACTTCTCAGCGTGAAATATGGTGTTTCAAATAAAAATTGGTTTAATATAGATGTTAAAGACGGTGATATTCTTGCTTCGCATTTGCTTGATAAAATGTTTTCAGGAAAGAGGCAAAATGAAAAAATAGCGCAGAGTGCTTATTCGGAAGAACCTGAATTTCTTAAGACTGTTATCAGTGGATCGGAAAAGCTTATCCGAGAGCGTTACGAAAAGATGTTTAAATCAGAATAAAAAAATAAACCTACCGAAACATTTTGTCACGGTAGGCTATTTTTTATTTGGAGGTATTAAGCTTCTTCACTTGTATCTTCTGCTGCAGGTTCCCATGTATCGGTTCCGAGCCAGTCAAATTCATAATACTTTCTGTCAGTAAATCTGAATTTAACCTGAATATCGCCGTTATCAGCAAAAGATCCTTTACATGTAGCGTTTGCAGCTATATCACAGATTATGTTTATATCAAGAAGCATGATTCTTCCTGTGCACTTATATGTGCCGTCATCCTGCTTTTCAACTTCAACCTGAAGATTGATTGTACTATAAGTATTATTTTCAGAGTCTTCAACATACTCAACGGTGTAGTCGTTAACTTCAGCATAATCAGCACTGTAGGAATTGAAATCCTCAATAACTGCAGCCTTGTCTCTTGTTCCGAAAACAGCATCAACAGTTTCGAGCGTACCTGTAAGTTTAATTATTATGTAAAGGTTATTTCCGTCAACATAACATTCGGCACTTACAACATTTTCTTCACTCAATGACGAGATACCTGTGCCCGGATAAATAATAGAGGAGAATGGTGTTTGAGTATCACCAAAACCGATTATTGTTGATCCGGTGGGAACACCATCAATAATTCTGTTTTTTATTGCATTTGCAGAATCATTAAGAGCACTAAGCTTGCCGTCTTCTGTTGCCTCACCTGTAGCAACATCATAAGCAAACACATCAATACCGCTTACACCTAAAGATTCAGAGAGTTTTACGCCGGGCTTGTTTTCAGACGTGAAAGAATCAGCTTTCTGAAGTTCTGTGATAATATCGTTATAAAAATCAATTATTTCAACTTCGGAAACAGGAATGTCGTCGCTTATTGCAAGTGTAGCTGCAACAAACTCATCGGCTTCTGTATCTGTGCTTGAGCACGAAGCGAAGCAGAAAACCATTGAAATACAAAGTAAAATCGCTGTTAAAGTTAAAATTCTTTTCTTCATAGAAAGATTAACCCCTTTCAATTATGTTGACAATAAATATAATTAACAGGGTCATTATAACACATATTGTCAGATTTTACAATAGTAAAAATTAATAATTATCACAAAGTCCCTTTTCATCAAAGATAAATGCAGCTTCTATTGCAATCTCAATGCCCTTTTCAATGGTTTTAAGGTCGATAATATCTGCAGTATCTCTTCTTGTGTGATAATATCTGGGAGGACCGGGGTTCATTGCTGCAAGAGATACACTGGGAATGCCTGCCTGGCTTGTTGCCGCAGCATCAGATGCACCGGCAAAAATTACAGAATACTTCATGTCAATACCTGCATTTGATGCAGCTTTTTTCAAAAGCTTGCAACATCTGTCATCATGTTTTGTAAGACCGGACATATCTCTGTTGTAAATGAACATATCATCATAGTCTTTAAAAGTATCAAGTGCTACAAACATTGTTTCAATATCTTTGCATTCCTGACCATGTCGCTTTGCGTAATCTTTTGCACCTCTTACGCCTGCTTCCTCCGCACCGGAGAAAAATGCAATAACTTCAGTATTTTCAAATCTTATATTATTGTCATCAAGGAATTTAAGAACTGCTGCACCTACCATGCATCCTGTAAGGTTATCGTTTGCACCGTCAACACAGGTCTTGTAGTCAATGAAGAAGAACAGCAGAATATAAGCAGGAATAAATGCAAGGCCAACCCATGAGTACCAACTTATCATTTCGGCAGATGGAGCAATAAGATTTCCTTGAATCATGCTTACTATACTGAACACAATATTCCAACCCAAGCCTACAGCAGCATAAATAAATACAAAGTACATCATACCGGGGCCGACAAGATGTGTGTATCTCCATTCAAAAGATGAGTCGGCGTGACCTGCAAAGATAATTCTTCTTTTAACTTCACCTGTAGGATTTCTCACGAGCCATGTGTTGTGTGATGTTTGTTTTTTGTAAAGTCCGTCAAGAAATTCTTTATAGAAAAGGAATTCTCCGAACAAGCAAATTGTTGAAATTACAGCAAGGATCAGTGAAATGATAGGCATTTTAAAAAGCAGGAAAAATGCCGCAAGGAACAAAAGCACTGCATCTATTTTTGTCCAACCGAAGAATCCACGGTTTGCGATTGTAAAATCTTCCGTTACGACACTGTCTGCAGCTTTTTCTGTTTGCTTAGCCATGAATTTTTCAGCTTCATATTCAGCTTCACTTCCCGAAGGTCTCGGTCCGATGTCTTTACATACTTTTTTAATGGTCCATGCTGCAAAATTTGCACACTCCCTTAATTTGGACTTGTACTGTGGTCCGCAATCTTGTGGTTTCATTTGAATTTTCCTCCATAGAAATATGTTAACATAATAATAACATATCGCACAGAAAATGTCGATTGTAATTCCACATAAAATCATCTAAAATATATTGTGCAAAATTACCATATTGAAAAAATAGCTTTGATATTTACATATTCGTGAGTGTGGTATATAATATTGCATATAGGAGGATAAGCTATGTCTGATTTTAGAAAGAAAAAAATTATTGAAACATTACTTATATTGATTGTAATTATTGTTTTATTCGTTTGTGTATTTTGTGCTACATATTTTATATTCAGAGACAAAAGCAATAGTGTTGAGCAGACGGAAAACCCTCTTGTTTCTACAACTGAAGAAATATCTGAAGTAGCATCTGTAAAAACAGATACAATATCTGAAATAATCTCTGTTGCTGAAACTTCAACAACAGTAGCAAACATGGAAAAAATAACGGAAGAAACAACAAAAGAGCCGGAATGGACCGGAGGAATATTAATTGAATATCCGTCAGATACGGATTCATGGAAGTTGATATGTCTTAACAAATACCGCTATGTTGGTTCTTCTGTTGACAATATAATATCTCTGTCTTATGTCGCCGGATCCTCCGAGCGAATGGATACCCGTGCGGCAGAAGCCTATGAAACTATGTATGCTGCGGCAAAAGATGACGGATATACTCTTACACCTTGTTCCGGTTATAGGAGTTATTCAACGCAAAAAAGACTTTATTTGGAATTTGTGTATGAATATATGAGTCAGGGCTTCTCTGAACAAGAGGCACACAATCTTGCCTCTAAGCGAAGAAATCCTCCGGGAAGTTCTGAACATAATATAGGCATATGTATGGATATTATCTGTGCGGCAAGCAGTGCAAATTTCCAGAATACACAAGAGTATGCATGGCTTTGTGAAAATGCACATTTGTATGGGTTCATACTTCGCTATCCCGAAGATAAAACTGATATAACAGGTGTGAAATTTGAGCCATGGCACTGGAGGTATGTGGGAGTTGAGAATGCACTCAATATAAAAAACAGCGGCTTATGTCTCGAGGAATATTTAGGTTTTGTATAAACTGAAAAAATTGTAAAATTTACTTGACAATTATATTTTTATCTGATATAATTCATAAATGCTGTAAACTATTTAACAGCAACCTTGCTCCCGGGCAAAAACGGGGGCCAAAGTCCAAAAGGAGGTGCAACAAATGTCAAAAGTAAACTATGAGGCAGTCGTAATTTTCTCAGTAAAGAACGGTGACGATGTTTCCGCACTTGTTGAGAAGTTTAAGGCTCTTATTGAAGCTAACGGAACTCTTGACTCTGTTGATGAATGGGGCAAAAGAAAGCTCGCATATCCCATCAACTATGAGAATGAAGGCTACTACGTACTCTACACATTCGAGTCCGAGCCCGAATTCCCCGCAGAGTTTGAGCGTATCATCAACATCACTGACGATGCAATTCGTACAATGATCGTTAAAGTTGAGAAGACTCAGGAAGCTGAAGCTGAAACAGCAGAATCAGCAGAATAATTATTTTTTTGGAGTGTGTCGCAAATGCTTAACAGTGTTATTCTAATGGGACGCTTAACAGCAGATCCCGAGCTCAGAACAACATCATCAAATCTTTCTGTGTTATCATTCAGCATTGCTGTTGACAGAAATTATCAGACACAGGGACAAGAGAGACAGGCTGATTTTATCAACTGTGTAGCTTGGCGTCAGAATGCAGAGTTTATTTCAAAATATTTCCGCAAAGGTCAGATGATTGCTGTACAGGGCTCGCTTCAGACCCGCAGTTACGAAGATAAAAACGGAAATAAGAGAACTGCGTACGATGTTGTAGTTGACAGAGCAAGTTTTTGCGGCTCAAAAGCTGAATCCGGCAGTGCAACGGGTGCATATCAGGCTTCGGCAGCACAGCCTGCTTCATTCCAAAATAGCGGATCCGATGATTTTGCGGATATCGCAGCAGCGGAAGATGATCTTCCGTTTTGATTAATTAATTAGGAGGTTTCCGTAATGGCTTACGATAAAGGCGGTCGCCCCAACAGAAAGGGACGCGGCAAGGTCTGCACATTCTGTGTTGAAAAGACAGAATATATCGATTACAAGGATGTAGCAAAGCTTCGTCGTTTTACATCCGAGAGAGCAAAGATTCTTCCCAGAAGAATCACCGGCACTTGTGCAAAGCATCAGAGAGAGCTTACAACAGCTATCAAACGTGCTCGTCAGATTGCTCTTCTTCCTTATACAAGTGACTAATAATTACGAGCAGTTCTTCGGAACTGCTTTTTTCTTTCCTCATCTTATTAATAGTTGACAATTTGATTACACTTTGCTAAAATTTAAGTATCCATTTTAGACAAAAAATACTCTGTAGAGGTGAACGTATATGGTGGAAGCAATCATAAGAAAAAATTTAAAACTCTATAAATCTCATTCTGTTATGTATTCTGAACCTGTAACAAATTGGATGTATCAGATATTAAAGTATAATGAGAGAGAAACTTATGAATTAGTATCCGATTGGGCGGAATATACTGACTCTGTTACTTTTGAAACCTACAAAACCTGTAAAATGAGGACAGTTTTTACACCTCGAAAGCCACAAGAGCACGAGGAGTCTTATTTTGAATTCAGACTTCCTTGGGATTGTGAGGCTTATGTAAGTATTGATGGTGTGCGTTACGCCGGTATTGATAATGCTGAAAGACGATGCAAGGTTTATCTAAAGCCAGATATGTATGATAAGGCTATTTCTGTAGAACTTGAAATATACAGTTGTTCATTCTGTGATGGTGAGCGTATTGAAAGACCTTTGACTGATCCTTGCTATGTGATTGTTGATAAGGCTCTTGCAGATTTTTCGTATCTCATGGATTTTTTATATGACTCGATTAAGTATATTAAAAGTGAGTACACACGAGAAAAGGTATCTGTCCTGTTTGAAAATGCAATCAGAGCAAGCGATGTATCTCTTGATTATACCGAATACCGAGAAAATATTATTTCTATTTATAATCAGCTGCTTGATGATTTGAATGCAATGAAAGTTGATTCAGATGAAGGTGTTATTGATTGTGTTGCTTCAACACATATTGATGTGGCTTGGCTCTGGCAATTTAAGGATACAATCCGTAAATCAGGACGTTCTGCTCTTAATCAGCTTAGACTTATGGAACGTTATGATGAGTTTGAATTTTCACTCTCACAGCCTTCTGTTTATAATTATATCAAGGAAGTTTATCCTGATATTTTTGAGCAGATTAAGCAGCGTGTAAAAGACGGAAAATGGCGTTTAATCGGTCCGATGTGGGTAGAATCTGACCTTAATATTTCCGGTGCAGAGTCATTAATAAGAGAATTTCTCTATGGACACCAGTTTTTTAAAGAAGAATTTGGGAAAACAAGTGATGTATGCTGGATTCCTGATTCATTTGGTTTTCCGGCTTCTTTGCCTCAAATATTTTCAAAATGCGGCATGAAGAGTTTTTACACAACTAAAGTACGTTGGCAGACTGCAAACGAATTTCCTTACAATGTGTTTGTTTGGGAAGGAATTGATAAGTCCCGGATGCTTGCAACAGTTCCGCTTTTGAGAGATTATTATAATAACTATATCTGTTCTGAAAGTATAAGATATGCTTCTGATAAAATGCAGCAGAAAAATACATGGGACAGGGTGCTTATGGCGTATGGCTTTGGAGACGGTGGCGGCGGTGTAACGTCTGAAATGCTTGAAAATTATCGTTTACTTCAGAAGGTTCCCGGTATGCCGAAAGTTAATCTCACAAGAGCTGAAGATTATTATGAAGCACTTGATAAAAAGAGAGATAAGCTTCCCGTGTGGAAAGGTGAGCTTTGTGTTGAAACTCATCAAGGTACATATACTACAATTGCTAAAGTAAAGCGTAATAATCGCTATGCTGAAATGGCATTCCGCAGACTTGATCTGTTATCTGCAATAATGTGTCGCAAGGGAAAGGATCCTGATTATGCCCAAACCGTAAAAAAATGGAAAGATATGCTTCTTTTGCAGTTTCATGATGTTCTTCCCGGCAGTTCAATTGATCCTGTATACAGTGATGCGGAGAGAATTTACGGTGAATTGTTTGATTTTGCTGAAAAAAAGCAAAAGGAGCTTGTATCCGAAGCTTTGTTCAGTGAAGCTGAAAATAAAGTTACTGTGTATAACCCCAATTCTTTCAGCGGCAGTGCATATGCAAAGGTTGATAAAAAATATGCAGACTGTGGTCTTTCCTGCGGTGATGATGTTTCTAATGTTATCACTGATGCTGAAGGAAATTGCTATATTTATGTTAAAGATTTGCCCGGATTTGCTTCCAGAACATACACAAAAACAGCTTGTGTTACAGACGCAAAGCGAATTAAACTTAATAAATCCGGTGAAAAAATTCTTGTAGAAACACCATATTTCAGTTTTTCAATTTTTAGTGACGGAACTCTTCATGATTTTTATGATAAACGTGCAAACAGAATTGTGTCTGAGAATAATAAAGGACTTAATAACTTTGTAACCTATAAAGACGGTCCCGAAATGGAGGATGCGTGGAATATTGATAAAGAGTATAAAATGCGCCCCGCTAACTTTATTTGGGAAAATACAATTGAAATTATTGAAGAGAATAATGAGCGTGCTGTCGTAAAGGTTACGAAAAAACACGAGAATACACTTATAACTCAAAATATAGTTATATATGCAGATATTGCAAGAGTTGATTTTGTTTCTCACATTGATTGGCAGGAAAAATACAAAATTCTTCAAGTGTCATTTCCCGTAAATGTTACTGCAACTCAAGCAAGTTATGAAATTGCTTACGGCATTGTAAAACGTAATACTCATGCAAACACTCCTGCTGAACATTGGAAGCATGAATATGCAGCACATCGTTTTACCGATTTGTCAGATGACAGATATGGCGTTGCACTTCTTAATGATTGTAAGTACGGACACAATGTTATTGATAATGATATGATTATGACATTATTCCGCAATACAGATAATCCATCCAGATTTCTTGATACAGGGGAGCATGATTTTTCATATTCTCTTCTTCCACATGAAGGCGGACTTTATGCAGGCAATGTTGTTCAAGAAGGCTATCTGTTTAATTCACCTTTTATTGTGTTTGACGGTGAATGTAATGAAGCTCCGATTCTCAAGCTTTCGAATAACGGTCTTGTTGTTGATTGTATTAAGCCTGCTGAAGATGGAAACGGCTATATTGTACGTGCTTATGAACCATATGGAGTGCCCGGAACGGTAGAAATTTCACTGTGCGAGTCTTCGAATATTACAGAGGTTTCTCCTCTTGAGGAAAAAATTTGTGATATTGGAAATAATGACAGTTTTACTGTAAATTACACACCGTTTGAAATCCGAACATTCCGTATATCATAAAAATATTAAATTCTGGTTTTATACTGAGATTTTTATGTTGCAAAATGGTGGCAATATATGTATAATGTATTTATACAGTTAATTTGGAGTGTTATTTTATGAAATATGAGGTTTCAGCTTATGGTGCCGTTGGTGATGGGCAGACTAATGACTGCAAAGCAATTCAAGCTGCAATAGATGCTTGTGCAAATGCCGGCGGAGGCAGGGTAGTCCTTGAAAGCGGAAAAATCTATTACAGTGATTCTATTCAGCTAAAAAGGAATGTTGAACTTCATCTTCAAAAAGGTGCTGTACTGAAGGCAACTTCTGACATTGATGGATATATAAGACCATGTAAGATGATAAATGATCCAAAAACTGCACTTGTCGGAAATCCGGTTACTGGTAAACCATCCTTTGTTTTTATTTATGGTTTTGAAGCAGATGGTTGCTCAATTACAGGCGAAGGCACAATAGACGGAAACTGCTATGCGTTTGTAAAGAGAAAAGATCAATATTATGTTACTGGTGATTTTTACCCTCGTCCAACCACGATTTATATAGAAAAAAGTAATAATATATCGTTTCGTGACGTAACCGTTATTAATGCTCCGTTTTGGACATTGCATCCTGCAGGTTGTAATGATGTTCTTATCTCACATATCCGCATATTAAATCCTCTTGATGTTGCAAACAGTGATGGTATTGATCCGGATCACTGTTCAAATGTGAGAATCCTAGGGTGTCATGTCACCTGTGCTGATGACTGTATATGTCTGAAAACCTCAAAGGGCAATGCTGAATATGGTCCTTGCGAAAATATTGTGATTGCTGACTGTACCTTAACATCTACTTCTGCAGCAATAAAAATCGGAACTGAGGGTGTAGGGGATTTCAGGAATATTACAGTTCATGACTGTATGATCTCTAAAAGCAACAGAGGTTTGTCGATTCAGATTCGAGATGGCGGCAATGTTGAAAATGTTACTTTTTCAAATTGTACTGTTGAAACAAGGCGGTTCTGCTCCGATTGGTGGGGAACTGCTGAACCGATTACAATTACTTGTTTCAGACGTGACGAGAATATGGTTGCCGGTCACATAAAGAATATTCGGTATTTTAATGTTACCTGTAAAGGTGAAAACGGCGTGCTCATATATTCTTCAGAAGATAATCCGGTTGAAAATCTTGTTTTTGAAAATTGCAGTGTTCATCTTGAGAAAACATCAAAATGGGATTGCGGAAAGTATGACCTTCGTCCATGTATAGATCATGGTATCGAAGAAAGTGAAAATTCTGCATTTTTTATAAGAAATGCAAAGAATGTCAGGATTGAAAAATCAGCTGTTTCTTGGGGCTCTGAGCCTTACCGGCACTATATGCATGCTGTAGATGCAAAAAATGTTGATTCGCTTGAGCTAGTCAGAAACAATTTTACCGCTGCAGATGAATCATTGTCTGTTCTTAAATTTGAAAATGTGAAAACAGTTGAAAATGATTTGCAATAAACTGTTTCATTTTGGTAAATCTTATTTTTAAATTAAAGTTATAAAGGGTGTTTTTTATGAGTCGCAGTGACAGAAAATTAGTGATTCTTTTGATTGGTGCTATTGCTGTTCTGGTTGTTTCAATTATATTATTGAGCTATGTTATGCTTTTTGATTCAGCCTCAAATTCAAGCAGTGTAGAGTATGTTCCTGACACAACAGTTGGTAATATTCAGAATGTTGTGGAAACCACGATATCAAATGTTGTTAATACAACAGTGGCAGATAATTCTGTTAACTCTGATGCAGTGCAGAATAATCAGGATAATTCAAATTCTCAGAATACTGTTGATACAAACCAAACGATAACAAATACGGATGTTTCAACAATGAGTGAAGCTGAAATTCTTGATATGCTTGCTAATGCCGTTAATAAAACGAAGGCATACACCGGCAATGTCAGCGTTGCTCATACCGAAAGCTTTGATGCGAATGTTACAGAATGTACAGGTGGTTCTCTAGTTGCGAGTGCTGCGAACTCCATTGTTGGCAGTATTCTCGAGCCTACAGATGAAACTCTTAATTTCAGCGGCGGTACAGCCGTTAACTCCGAAGGTGAGACCGTTCCGCTTCTTCTTCCTCAGCGAAACAATTTTACACTTACTATGAGTGGTGTTAAATCAATTTCTGCAACTGCATCAGCTAATGAAACAATCGTTTATGTAACACTTGTTGAAGAACATGTCGGCATGACAGATGCACCTACCCATAACGGTGCAGGTGTTGGTTATCTTGATTTGTCTTCACTTGATCTCGGTGCTATTGAAGTAACATCTGCGGATGTTGTTTACACTGGCTCGACCATAACGGCACACATAGACCCTAATGGATATGTCTCTTATGTTGAATATACAATTCCCATGCATGTTGAAGTTTCAGTTGGTGCTGGGTTCATCAGTGGTTCTGTTGTATTTGACGGTGAACAGGTTGAAATTTGGGATGTAAACTGGTAATTGATTAAAAAGGCTTAATTGATAAAGACACTTTCAAATCAGGGAAGTGTCTTTTCCTTTACATTGCACTTTGAATGAGTTGATTATAAAATTGTATCAATTTATGATATGAAGGGTGTTTTATGTGAAAAAAAGAAAAATTTTGATTGTTCTTATTTCTTCAATAATCTCAATTATTGTAATTGCGACGTCAATTACAGTTATTATTAAAAATCTTGATTCATCATTCAATGATAATCTTAGTGAAGATTTTGTTGTGTCAAGCATAGCAGATGGTTTAAATTTTGATGAATCTATTGACTTGAATCATGATGATTTAGAAGAATCGGAGAGTTTAACAGAAGCATATGAACAAGCTGAACTATCTACTGAATCTTTGCAGACCACAGAACTATATACTTCTTCATCTATTGATGTTAAATCAATGACAGAGAGCGAGCTGCTTGTTATGCTTGTTGATTCTGTCAATAAAACGAAATTGTATACAGAGAACTTATCAGTAAATCATAAGAAAAGTTATGATGTAAATATAATTGAATGTGTTGGCGGCTCAGCAGTTGTTTCGGTTGTAAATTCATTTCTTAAAGAACTTCTTTCACCGACTGATGAAATCCTGTATTTCGGCGGTGGAGCAGCAACTGATTCTAATGGAGATACAATATCGCTCCTTCTTCCCTCTGATGGCGAGTTAACTCTTTCAATGGATGACATAACATCTATCACCGCATCTTCCGATGAAGATGAAATAATAATCAATGTTACAATTGTTGAAGAAACAGTGGATGGAAGTGGTATGTCTTCTGTTAATTCAGATATTATGGGCCCTGTTGACATATCAGTACTTGATTTAGGTGTTGTTGCCATCGATTCTGCAGAAATTTTATATTTAGGCAGTGAAATTGAAGTGTATATCAATTCTGATGGATATATTAACAATGCAAAATATACATCGCCCATGTCAATTGAATGTTCATTGTCCGGTATAATCAGTGGTGTAGTTAAATTTGATGCTACACAAACTGAAATTTGGACGCTTAATTGGTAATAAAACAACCCGAACACACTATTAAATGATGTGCTCGGGTTATGTTATTTTTAATTGTTCGAAACTTTATTGATAAGTGTAGAAGCAAAAACGACAAGGCTCAGCAAAACCTTGTCGTTTTTTTTGGCTGCCCATTTAATAAACTACACGAACATCTCAAAGCATTGAATTTTTCAAGATTTTTATTGTGTTCATCCAAAGTTAGTGGTTTGCGATTCTTTACGTTGAAATAAATAACAAGTTTATCATCATAGATATAAACTGAATTAACAAAGGTATCAATAATATGTTTTCTGAAATCTTCATCTTCCGGATTTCCGTCGCAGAACTGCTTTAACCAATCTATAACATCTGTCTCTGTCAGCTTAATTCTTGCTGCAACTGTCATTTTTGCAATATCAACTTCGATGTCTTTTTTCCGTTGTTCAAGTTCTGCAGACTTCTTGTTGATTTTATCAATGACTGATTGTGATGTTGCGTTTAAAATTGCTGTTACACATTTATCAAGTTCGGCATCAATTTTATTTAGTGTTTTTTTCATTTTGTCTATTTCAGTGTGATTAAATTCGGAATTATAAGCTCTAACTACACCCTGTGCAATATAATTCATATTATCCGTTGAAAGAACATAATTTAAAGTTTTTGCTATAATATAATCTTCAAGTTCATGTTTTCGTTCACTTTTCTTTTTACAACCATGCCGGCGTTTTTTATTATAACAAGTGTAATAATGATATGGAGTTCCGCTTTTTCCTGTACCTTTGTCTCCGGTCATCAAAGAACCACAATGACCGCAAAAGAGTTTTCCTGTAAGGAGATAACTTACATCTTCACTATGACGTTGACCTCTTAATCGTTTACCTGCAGATTCTCTTTCCTGACATTTCTCCCAAAGCTCCTTACTGATAATAGCTGGACATTCACGCTTGATTGCATCCTCAGTTCCGTATTTGTATGTTGCATCACCGAAATAAACTCTGTTATTCACTATTTGAGTTATAGAGTTGATAGTAAAATCCTTGTTTCCACGTGTCTTGTAACCACGTTCGTTACATTCACGACATATTTCTTTTTTTCCTTTACCATTTGCATATTCGGTAAAAATGAATCTGACTGTTTGTGCGGAAATATCATCAATTTGAAGTCTGCTGTCAACAATTTTATATCCGATTGGAGTGTAACCACCCGTGTTGTTTCCTTTAAGTGCAGATTCACGCATACCACGCTTTACATTCTGCCCCAGCTGACGACTGTATACTTCAGCCATTGCTTCAAGCATAGCCTCCATAATAATGCTTTCATCACCGTCACCAACGGTTTCTGTTGCTGAAATAACTCTTACACCGTATTTTTTCAGCTTGTTTTTATAAATAGCTGAATCATAACGGTTCCGAGAGAATCTGTCAAGCTTCCATACTATGATGTATTTAAACTGCTTCTTTTCAGCATCAGCTATCATACGCTGAAAATCAGGGCGATTATCAGATGTGCCACTTATTGCACGGTCAATATATTCGCCAATTATCTGATAGCCACAGTTTTTAGCATAATTGTGGCAATAATGAAGCTGACCTTCAATAGATTGCTCAGTTTGGTTATGCGAACTGTAACGGGCATATATAACGGCTTTCAAAAAAATAC
>CAYVTA010000007.1:0-41510 GCA_964454355.1 uncultured Eubacteriales bacterium
TATTAATTTGCAAGACCGTAATTTGCGATATTATTTTCATGTTCTGACAACGATTTTGCAACACGTAGCTCATTGTTGGCGTCATGAATAAAATAATAGTAAGATGTATCGGGGGCATTCAATACAGCTTCAATAGCATCAACACCCGGATTGCAAATAGCACCAACGGGAAGAGATCCGCATACATAAGTGTTGTAGAGCTCGTTATAAGTCTCAATCTGCTGTTGAGTAAGTTGGGTAGTGTTGTAAGCAATATAATTTCCTGTAGAATCACATTCAAGTCTCATTCCTGCATCGATTCGGTTCATCATAACAGAAGCAACAATCGACATATCCGAACCTACAGCTTCTTTTTCAACAATGGAAGCAAGTCTGATTACCTGATCAATCGTGAGCTCTAATGCTTCAGCTTTTTCGGAATAATTATCCGTCCATTTACTGTCAAAGTTGTTAAGAAACTTCTTGATAACACTGACAGCCGACTCACCGATATAAAATTCATAAGTGTCGGGAAAGAGATAGCCCTCAAGCCAATTATACCGATCGGACTTGTTCGGCACATTCTTAAGGAAATTAAAATCTGCTGAAAAATCGGTCGTATTTATCGCATCAATAAGTTTTTCTCTGGAGCATACGTTATTTTCAGCCAGCATATCAATAATCTGGTCTGAGGTGTAACCCTCAGGGAAAGTAAGCGTAACAGTCTTTGCGGCTGTAGAGGATTTCGCTTTTATCTCATTGAGCATATTTTCAAGACCCATTGAACGGTTAAATTCATAGGTACGGGCTATGTATCCCTCATCGCTATAGCCTATAAACTTTGCCGCAAGCTTGCAGAACCAGCCATTTTTTATAACACCGGCATCTGATAAAACATTTATAACATCATTTGTGTCCATTCCCTCTTCAATTACAACAGAAACAGAAACGGAATCCTTCTCGGATATATTAACAGCAAGCACATCTTTTATGCAAGAAACGCCAACAGCAGCAATACTTGCAGAAATTGCTACAACAATTACAAGGATGATTCCTACATTTTTTATATTATTAAGAATCATCTTCTTGCGTGCAGCCTTCTTTTTTTCTGCTTTAATCATCTCCGGAGTCATTCCGTTTGAAAAATTCTGAGATGTTTTCACGGCAGTTTTACGACTGTCTGTGCTTCTTGTAGTTCGAGATGTTTTTGCCGTGCTTTCATTTTTCTTCTGCGAAACAGACTGACGTGAAGATGCATCAGTTGTTCGTCTTTTCTGCGATTCAGAGCTTCTTTTAACATATCTGTTTCTCGAATCGTTACCTGAATTTGAATTATATTGCGGATTATCCAAAATGATCAATCCTTTCGGTTTATTTAAAATTTAATCAATAACAAGTCTGCACTGTTGCTTTAATTTCGGCTGCCTTTTCAGCTCCGAAAATATATTTTATCAATTCAAATGCGAACTCACTTGCGGAGCCTGCACCCTTTGCGGTAATAATATTACCATCCGTAACAGCAAAAGCATCACTTATACTTGCACCGTAAAGTTCAGCTTCAAAACCCGGAAAACAAACAGCATTTTTGCCTTCTAAAAGGTTTTTGTGACCGAGAATGGACGGTGCTGCACAAATAGCACCAATAAGAAGCTTATTCTCATCGCAGTAATCGATTATATCTTGTACTGTTTTACTGTTTTCGAGGTTGATGGTTCCGGGCATTCCTCCGGGAAGAATAACGCCTTGAACCACAGAAATATCAATATCATCTGTTGTTATATCTGCCTCAAAAATTATTGAATGAGCACCGGTAATGTTCTTTTTTCCAACCCCTACAGTTACTACATTTGCTCCGGCTCTTCGCAGATAATCAATGGGGGTTACAGCTTCAACCTCTTCAAAACCGTCAGCTAAAAATACACAAATCATGTTTTTTCTCCTTTACATACAAGGCTGTCCCATATGATAGATTTTTTCCGTCTCATCAGTAAGGAAACACATCATACCGGAAGCTGCTTTTTCACTTTTAAAGGATAGCGTATCAAAATCACAAGGCAGACGAAGATTGATTTTTTCATAATCAAGATCAGCGAGCACTCCTAAAATATGCTCGGTCTGTCCCTGTGAAGAAAATGCTTCATCAATGTTTAATGTTCCGTCATTTGTCTCATTGCCGATAATAAAGACTTTATCTTCATCATCAAAAACAACGCTTTTTTCAACTCCGTATTTTTTTGCACAAAACATTGCAAAATCAAGATATCTGCCATCAAATTGTGCAAAACTTACAGCAGGCAAATAATCTCGCATAGATAGATATGACAGAACAGTGTTAAAATAACGCTGATTTTTATATGTTGCAATTTCATTTTTGTTTATTTGATATATCCTGTCATAAAAACAAGTTTTGAAACCAAACTTTTCATAGTAATTATATAGATTCTCATTTGCAGGGTAAAGGAAAAGACGGTCATAGCCCGAAATGCGAAGTATTCTGATTGCGTATTCAAGCATTTTGCCCATTATGCCTTTTTTTCGGTACTCGGGAAGAGTTGCTGCAGCATAGAGGTATTTTGCTTTTTTTGTTTCATTACCTTCTTTTATAGGAGAATCAATAAGATAAAAAGCAGATACGCATTTTCCAGCTGTCTTGTAAACATATGCATCTTCTATATCAACTGTATTCTCAAAAAAGAAATCGGTTACGTTGTCACTGTCACCGAAAACGGTCTGCCAAAGCTTTTTCAGTTCAGGAATATCTGTTTCATCCGCTTTAAATTTTCTTTCAGGATCATTTTTGAGCACCGCTGAATACTTGTCCAAAAGAAATTCGGGATAATACGACAGCTTTGCTTTTCTGAGACCCTCTGCCCCCGTATCTTCTTCTCTGTTGACATAGTTAAAGGATGTGAGCATAAGCTTTGTAAATCCATTGTTTATAACAGGATATGCATCACGGTAATCAGGCAAAGTCTTTTCAAAATGAGTGCAAAATGTATTATTTTTAAGCCTTTCACCCATTGTAAATGCTACAGCTTCGCCGTCTGCATACAAAACTGCTCCTTCATATTTAAGTTCATCGTAATACTTCAGAGCTCTTGAAATCGCTTCATACTCGGCAACAAGCTCTCCGTTTGCATCATCCATTGCAAACAACCAGGCTTTTTCGATTGCCATACAGTCAGATAAATTATCTATTGTTACAGGATCGCAGGTTATGTCGTTATGCTTTCTGAAAAAAGCATTAACATGACCTTTCTTTCCGTGAAATTTTTTACCCGGTAACTGAGCCATATTTTCAACAGAGTAAACATATTCACTCAGATCTCTGTTATAGCTGAAATTGAACATATCAGGAAATAAATTCTCAAGCTCAGATTTATTTGCCTCAAGAAGCTGAACAAATCTTAACACTTCACCTTCTTTGCGGCAATGCTCAATAATATCACTCAGGACTTCTTTTATATTGCCCTTACCCGAAGGATAGGCATAATATCTGCCCAAAGAGTCAGTGCCTCGAATAAGCAAAAAACCGTTGTAATCCGCAATTTCAATATCATACGACTTGCTCCAACAGAACAAACTGCCGAAGCTGTAACTACTGCCGTCGGTATTACCTTCCGTCACTCGAGATATGATCCAATCTCTGTCGGTAATATCCGTTTTTCTGAATTCAATCATCAGATGAATGATCCTTTCACTATTTTAACATACTGAAGCTTTAAAAACAAGAAAGTTACAAAACTGTTATTTCTTTTCTTTTTTAGCGTTCTTTCCCCAGCCGAAACGTTCGGAAAACTGTCTGATAACGTCGGGTATATAGCTTGCAAAAGCAACAAATGTCATAATAACTGCAACAACAACCAATACCATCATCAAAGTATCAGGAAGGGTGTAAACACTGCGGAATGCACCGACTTCAGGTCCTACAGCCATTATTACCACCATTACAACATAAAATACAACTGTTGCCAGTTTACCGTAGATTTCTGCAGCACAAGGTCTCATACCCATTACAATCATAAAGCCGCCTACTGCAAGCATCAGAACATCCTTTCCGATAAAGAGCAAAAATACCCACGAAAATGAATGTAAAGCTTCATTCTCAGCAGCCCAGAATTTTAGGAAAAGGATTATAGCAATTGCAAAAACTGTGAGCTTATCTGCTATAGGATCAAGCATTTTACCCAGATTGCTTACCTGATTAAACTTACGAGCGATCTTACCGTCAACAAGGTCAGAAAGTCCGGAAATTGCAAGAACGAGTACCGCAGCTACATTATGACCATTATAAAAAAGAACGGCAAATACAGGTATAAGCAAAATTCTGATAAACGATAACAGATTGGGAATAGTTTTCCAGTTTTCAAAAAGAAATGATAATTTTTCTTTCATGGTATTTTCTCCTTTCAATTACAAGCAGAGTAATGTTGCAACAATTGAACAAATAAATGAATCCGCTGTATATGCAGCAAGTGTTTCGGAAGCAAAAGATGCAACACTTATTACAGCAGCAATAATAAAAACATAAAGACAGCCCTTTATAAGACCGAAAACTGCACCGAGAAGCGAGTCGAGCTTATCTGCAAGATTTGATATCTTGATAATCTTTGCAACAAGTCTTCCGACGATTCTGAAAACGATTGTAAATACAATCGAAAGACCAGCAAAACAGATAAGTCCCAAAACCGAAATAAGTATAGGCGCTACAACTTCGCTTTCAAGCTGTTCCACTGAAGTTATGCTTGAAATAATCTCATTTGAAATAGCCTCTGAATCAAAAATGCCGGCCTGACTTATAAAAGTATATATACCCTCCGGCAGAAAATCAAAAACAGAAAATGCATTATCCATCAGAGAAGCAAGCCCAACTTCAATCTCTGCATATTTTTCAGATATGAAATCAAGAACAATATTTCTGATTACATTGTTATAAAGTATATCCGCAACAGGAGAGGAAACGATTTTGGCTGTAACTACGGCTAAAATACCGGCAACCAAATCGGTAAGAGTTGCAACAAAACCCTTCTTCGCTCCTAAAATAATAATTAGAACAATCAGACAAACAAGTATAATATCAATAATATAATACATAACAATCACCTCTTAAAGCGTTTCATCTTCATAGCTGTAAACAGCCTGAGCCATTCCGTAGGCAGCATATTTTTTTACAGAATCAGAAGAAAGAACATAAAGATAATTGCCGTTGATTACAATATCTTCATAGTGATGCAGGTCTGATGCTGTACCTACCAGTTTACCCGTATTCGAATAAGTCTCTGTTTTATCATCGAAAAGTACAGCTATGCTCTTACCGGAAGATGACAGCCCGATAATCTTGCCGGAAAGCTCTGTAGTATATTTAAGCTTTCCGTATTTTGTAAAAACAGCAAGGGCGTAATAATCATCATGAGTATAATCCTTTGTGACAACAGCAGTATAAGCACCGTCAGCCATTGAGGCATAACAAATATCTGAAGAAGAATACTCATAAACAATTTCTTGATTTTTTGCTGTGATAAGGTATACATTTCTATCAGTTATAACCTGTATTTTTCTGTTTGTAATAAACTTCGTTCCGATTACAGTTTCATCCGCATAATCAAACTGTGCATAAGCTGAATCATACTCAAAATCAAGAATATAAACAGAGGAACACAGCACTGCATTTACTGCGTCAATAACAGTTACAGCCACTTTCGAGCCGGATTCATTTATTGCAACATCAGCAATATATCCGTCTGGACAGTTCCACTGATAGATCAGCTTGCCGTTTGAGCTAAAGCCGTAAAGTATGCATTTTGCATTTTCATCCTTTACTGCAACAGCGTAATTGTTTTTGCTGCTGACTGCGGCATCAATTATATCCTCATTAACCGATTGTTGAGAATAAAGCGAACCGCCATTCATAAGAGAATAGGAAGACTTACCCCTGTCAAATATCATAATTCTATCATCAGACTTAACAAGCACAGGATTGCTGTAAGTTAATTGCTGACGTGATGCAAGCGAACCGTCCGAATTGATATACGAAATACCGTCATCCGTAAGGAGAAGAAAGCCGTCATCATAAGAATAAAAAGCATACACATTTTCAGCATCAACGTTGTAGCAAAATTCCTGTGTGGAATTTTTTGTAAACGCCGCAACCATTTTGCCGTTCACTGTTGAAACAAAACCTCCTGCACAGGCATCTGCAATAAATGCAACAAGAAGCAGAATTGCAACAACCGCAACAACAAGCATACGTGAAGAGAAGATGGGCTTTTGAGACCTCTTTCTCACACTTCGGTTTTTCTCAAGAACTTTATCAGATTCGGGATAAAGTCTTGTAATTCCGTTCTCAGTTTGACCGATTATTTTTTTTTGCTCATCTGATTTACGCAATTTTATCGACCTCAATAATACACTTTATCCAAAAACAGCCCATGAGCCGGAGCAGTAACGCCGGCATTCATTCTGTTTTTTGATTCAATAATATTCAAAATATCATCTTTATTAATTTTATCCTCATTTACATTTATAAGAGTTCCTGCCATTATACGAACCATATTATAAAGAAAGCCGTCAGCTTCAACACTGAAAATTACCATGTCTCCTTCACGGATAACAGAAGCATTTATTACGGTGCGAACGGTATCCTTAACACTGCTTCCCGCTGAGCAGAATGCCTTGAAATCATATGTACCAATGAAGCTCTTTGCAGCTTCATTGAGCCGGTTTTCATCAAGCTTATATTTGTAGTGATACGCAGTATCAATGCAAAAGGGATTTTTTATTTCACTGTTCCATATTCTGTAAACATAACGCTTTGATTTGCAATTGAAACGGGAATGAAAATCAATATCTGCCTCGCAGCAATCAAGCACAGCAATATCATCAGGGAGATTACCGTTAAGTGCTTTTACCACTGATTGACAGGGAATCATCTTATCCGTTCTGAAGTTACAATAATATTCATTTGCATGAACGCCTGAATCAGTACGGCTGCATCCGTAAACGATCAGGTGTGATCCGAAAATCTTTTCAACAGCAGATTCTACAATCCCCTGTACCGTAACAGCATTTGACTGTATCTGCCAACCGTGATACGCCGCACCATTATATGCAAGTCTGAGTCTGAGATTTCGCATTAAATAACAGCTCCGAAAAAGTAGTTAAGAACAATAATCCCCGCAAGCATAACAATCATAAACACAAGAGCTACAACGTCACGCCATGAAAAATGCATTTTTTTCATTCTTGTTCTTCGATTGTTTCCGCTGTAACAACGGCACTCCATTGCAAATGCAAGCTCATAAGCTCTTCTGAAGGAGTTGACAAACAGCGGAATAAAAATAGGAACAAGTGCCTTAGCACGCTGAATGATATTACCGCTGTCAAGATCAGCACCTCTCGCCTTTTGTGCGTTCATTATCTTATCAATCTCTTCAATAAGGGTGGGGATAAATCTTAAAGCAATCGTCATCATCATTGCAAGAGTATCAACGGGTACGTGAAGCTTTTTAAGTGGTGAAAGCAGTCTTTCAAGTCCGTCCGTCAATGCTGTCGGAGATGTTGTATAAGTCAGCAATGAGCTTATAAAAATAAGAGATATTATTCTCACTGCCATAAAAATTGCCGTTGAAATGCCCCCTGTAGTGATCTTACCACCGAATATTTCAATAGGGTCACCTGTTTTGTTGTAAAAAATCTGCAATGCGGAAGTTAAAATTATGAGTAAAAAGACCATTTTAAGTCCTTTCATCATAACCTTGAAAGATATTTTAGATATCAGCACGCAGAATATTGCAAAAAGAAATACAAGCCCTAAGGATAAAAAGTTTTTGCACACAAAAATTTCAACAAGAGCAAAAACAGTAATAATTAGCTTTGCTCTCGGGTCAAGCTTGTGAATAAAGGAATTTCCCGGGAAATACTGACCTAAAGTTATATCTTTTATCATTTAACATTACCTCCTTTTTGAAGATAACGCAAAATTACATCTTTAGCCTGTTCCACAGTATAAACACCTGAATCAAGGTCATATCCCATTTTTCGAAGCTGAGCAAATATTCTTGTGATCTGAGGAATATTAAGACCCATTTCAATCAGCTCATCCGAATGAGAGAATACCTCATCAACTGTACCGTTTAATGCAACTGTACCTTTGTTAAGCACAAGAATTCTGTCTGCAACGGAAGCTACATCCTCCATGCTGTGTGAAACGATAATAACTGTGCTTCCCGTATTTTTGCGGTAGTTTTTAATTAGTTCAAGAATCTTTTTTCTTCCTCGTGGATCAAGACCTGCGGCAGGCTCATCCATTATGAGCACTTCCGGCTCCATAGCCATAACGCCTGCAATTGCAACTCTTCTCTTTTCACCGCCGGACAAATCAAAAGGAGATTTATTCAGCATATCATCACGGATTCCCGTAAAAGCAGCCGCCCTTCTGACTCTGACATCAATATCTTCTTTTGAAAGTCCCATATTTGCAGGACCAAATGCTATATCCTTGTACACAGTTGACTCAAAAAGCTGATACTCGGGATACTGGAAGCAGAGACCTACCTTAAATCTTGCGGCATGAGCAGTCTCCTTACTCTCATTAATATCCTTGCCGTCAAGAAATATCTGTCCCTCTGTAGGCTTTAAAAGAGCATTAAAATGCTGTATAAGTGTTGACTTCCCGGAGCCTGTATGTCCGATAATAGCAAGCATTTCTCCTTTTTCTACGGAAAAATTTATATTTTCAATGGCAGTCACCTGAAAAGGTGTTCCAACTGAATATTTATATGAAAGATTTTTTATTTCGAGAACAGACATTATTTAATTCCTCCCGAAACACTGAATTGAAAGGCCTCAACAAACTCCTCGGGAGTAAGAATGCCTGAAGGAAGATCAACGCCGCATTTTTTCAACTCATTGGCAAGAGCTGCACTTTCAGGGAGTTCAAGTCCTGCGTGTTCAATAACATCCTGTCGTGCAAAAACTTCTCTTGGAGTATCGTTCATCACAACCGAACCATTATCCATAACAATAACACGGTCGGCTTTTACGGCTTCATCCATATAGTGAGTGATAAGAACGACAGTTATACCCAGTTCCCTGTTGAGTCTGAGCATTGAGTTTATTACCTCTTCTCTACCCTTGGGGTCGAGCATTGCAGTGGGCTCATCAAGAACAATACATTCCGTTTGCATAGCCATGATTCCTGCTATAGCAACTCTCTGTTTTTGTCCGCCGGAAAGCTTATGTGGCTCGTGGAATCTGTATTCATACATTCCCACAGCTTTTAAAGCTTCGTCAACTCTCCTTCTGATTTCGTTCGGTTCTAAGCCTAAATTTTCCGGACCGAAAGCAACATCTTCTTCAACTATCGTAGCAACTATCTGGTTATCGGGATTTTGAAAAACTACACCGACAGTCTGCCTGATATCATATTCAAGCTCTTCATCGGAGGTATCCATCCCTTTAACAAATACTTGGCCTGATTCGGGCATAATTATAGCATTAGCGAGCTTTGCAAGGGTAGACTTACCTGAACCGTTGTGTCCCAAAACTGCGACAAACTCACCTTTTTTTATATCAATATTAATATTTTTAAGAGCAAGGGGCAGGGGTGTTTCCGTATCCGATTCATAACGGTATGAAACATCACTGAACCTTATAAGAACATCGTCTTCCATTTTATTTTCTATTCCTTAAAAATTATTTTTGCCAAATCGCAGTTGAACCACAGGGCAGACACAAGCCTGTTGATGTTACGGGAAGTCCCAATTCATCAGCAGATACATTGCCGCCGAAAACGGGCTTTATGACAGAACCGAGTATGTACTGCATAACTGCGGGAGAAAGTCCCGTTGTGTAGGAGTTAAGCAGAAACAACAGCGAATCCTCTGTAAGAAGCTCTTTGCAAAGAGTACAAAGATGATAAACTTCTTCTTCAAGCTTCCAGACTTCACCGCCGGGACCTCTGCCGTATGAAGGCGGATCCATAATTATAATATCGTAATGATTCCCTCTTCTGATCTCTCTTTCAACAAACTTTATGCAGTCATCAACAAGCCATCTTACAGGCATTTTTTCTACCTGCGATGAAATTGCGTTTTCTTTTGCCCAAAGAACCATGCCTTTTGATGCATCAACATGAGTGACTGCAGCTCCGGCCTTAAGTGCGGATACAGTTGCACCACCCGTGTAAGCAAAAAGATTAAGAACCTTAACTTCTCTATCCTGTTTCTTTATCGTATCAGCAACAAAATCCCAGTTAACAGCCTGTTCGGGAAACAAGCCTGTATGCTTAAATCCCATTGTTTTAATATTAAAAGTCAAACTGTTGTAATCAATTGTCCAACGGTCGGGAATATTTTTGTATATTTCCCAATTACCGCCGCCGCTGTTTGAACGAAAGTATCTCGCATCAGCTTTTTTCCAAAGCGGATGTTTTTTTGGAGTGTTCCATATTACCTGAGGGTCAGGACGAATAAGGGTAACATTGCCCCAACGCTCCAATCGCTCTCCTGCGGAGCAGTCAATTAATTCATAATCTGTCCATTTATCGGAAATTCGCATTTTAAATAAGCCTTTCTGCTACTACTTCAGCAATTGTAGTACCCAGTCTCTCAATCTGTTCAAGATCTCTGCCCTCAAGCATAACTCTTACAAGGGGCTCTGTGCCGGAAGCTCTGACAAGCACTCTGCCTGAACTACCCAGCTCTTTTTCTGCAGCAGCAATTGCGAGCTTGATATCTTTATCTTCATTAAGTCTGTGCTTACCGAAAGCAGAAACTTTAACATTTTTAAGCACCTGCGGGAAAATTTCGATTTCAGAAGCAAGTTCATCAAGGGATTTACCCGTGTCTCTTATAATGTTAAGTATCTGAACAGCGGAAAGCTGACCGTCACCCGTTGTTGCATGATCAAGGAAAATCAAATGTCCTGATTGTTCACCACCGATATGATAGCCTTTTTCAAGCATACATTCAAGAACATAGCGGTCGCCGACCTTTGTTTTTTCACAATTGATTTCATTTTTATCACAGAACTCAAAAAGCCCCATATTACTCATTACTGTTGCAACAAGTGTATTTCCGTTGAGCTTGTTTTTTTCTTTAAAATATTTTGCAGCAATACCCATAAGCTTGTCACCGTCAACCAACTCGCCGTTTTTGTCAACAGCAAGAAGTCTGTCAGCGTCACCGTCAAAAGCAAAGCCTAAATCAAAGCCGTTATTCTTCACAAATGATGCAAGATTTCCTATATGAGTAGAACCGCAGTCCTCATTGATATTAGTACCATTGGGGTTTGCGTTAATAACAACACAATCAGCACCAAGCTGTTTAAAGAGCTTATTTGCAGTAACGCTTGCGGAACCGTTAGCACAATCGAGAGCTATACGCATACCGTAAAAAAGTCTGTCAGCCGTATGTGCAAGATGATTTATATAATCAGATACAGCATTCTGTGCAATTGTAATTTTGCCTACCTCGCCGCCGATTACAACAGGAGGTGTTCTCACTTCATCAAGAATAATCGCTTCTATCTCTTCTTCCATTACATCGGGAAGCTTGTAACCGGTTGACTGAAAAATCTTGATGCCGTTATATTCACAAGGGTTATGTGAAGCAGAAATCATAATACCTGCATCGTATCCGTATTCTCTTACAAGAAATGCAACAGCCGGAGTAGGAACTACGCCTAAAAGAAGTACGTCAGCACCAACGGAACAAAGTCCGGAAGCAATAGCAGCTGAAAGCATATCACCCGATTTTCTTGTATCCATTCCAATAAGAACTTTGGGCTTACCAACTGTATTTTCAGCAAGCACCATTGCTGCAGCTCTGCCTATCTTCATTGCCAATTCTGCTGTAATTTCTGTATTTGCAATACCTCTTGCACCGTCTGTACCAAATAATCTACCCATTATATTTCCTCCTGATCTTACAAAATCAAATTCTAATCATAAAATATTAATTAATTTTTAATACAAGCCTTGTTGTCCTGTTTTTTCAATTCCAAGATGAGTGTAAGCTGCATTAGTAACAACTCTGCCCCTGGGTGTTCTTCCGATGAAGCCTATCTGCATAAGATACGGCTCATAGACATCCTCAACGGTAACTGCTTCCTCACCTATTGCAGCAGCAATGGTTTCAAGACCAACAGGCCCGCCGTTATAGTTGGTTATCATCGTGGTAAGAATAAGTCTGTCAATATTGTCAAGTCCCAGTTCATCAATTTCCATTTTAGAAAGAGCAAGTCTTGCATCTGTTTCAGTTATCATGCCGCTTCCTACGACCTGTGCAAAATCTCTTGCACGCTTAAGAAGCCTGTTCGCTATTCTGGGAGTTCCTCTTGACCTTGAAGCAATCTCAAGTGCACCGTCCTCGTCAATTTCAATGCCTAAAATGCCTGCACTCCTCTTAACAATCTGTGCAAGCTCATAGGGAGTGTATAACTCAAGTCTGAGCACTACACCGAAACGATCTCTCAAGGGTGCCGTAAGCTGACCTGCACGAGTCGTTGCACCAACAAGTGTAAATTTTTTTAAATCAAGTCTTATTGATCTTGCCGAAGGACCTTTGCCGATAATAATGTCGATTGCACTGTCTTCCATTGCGGGATACAAAACTTCCTCAACACTTCTTGACAAGCGATGAATTTCATCAATAAAAAGTACATCACCATCATTAAGATTGGTAAGCAGTGCCGCAAGATCACCCGGCTTCTCAATTGCAGGACCGGATGTAATTCTGATCTGAACCCCCATCTGATTTGCAATAATTCCCGCAAGTGTAGTTTTGCCCAATCCGGGAGGTCCGTAAAGCAGTACATGATCAAGGGTTTCATTTCTTCCCAGTGCCGCATCCATATATATTTTCAGATTTTCTTTTACCTTTTCCTGACCGATATAATCTTCAAGAGTCTTCGGTCTTAATGACACCTCTGTGTCAGAGTCAGCAAAACTGAAATCAGGTGACATCATCCTGTATTCTTCTTCGTTAGGCATTATATATCACCTTTTCTTACAAATTTTTTGAAAGTAAAGCAAGAGCTTTCTTTATCATGTCCTCAACAGATAAAGACATATCCAGAGATTTTACGGCTTTTGCCGCTTCATGCTGAGAATAACCGAGAAACTGAAGTGCAGATATTGCCTCGGAGATATTTGAAGAGGCAGATTCATTACTTTCAGAAATAAAAGCACCATCTTCATCGGAAACATCCACTGAAAGTTTGCCTTTAAGCTCAAGAATAATTCTTTGAGCAAGCTTGGGACCTACTCCCTGAGCTCTTGTGACAGCCTTTGAATCACCATTTGAAACTGCAAGAGCAAGCTTTTCGGGTGTCATTTCCGAAAGAACAGCAAGGGCAGCTTTCGGACCGACACCGGAAATTGCAATAAGCAACTTAAAGCAGTCAAGCTCCTGCAAATCATAAAATCCGAAAAGCTCAAGAGCATCTTCTCTTACGGCAAGATATGTATAAAGTGTCACCTTGCTTCCTGCAGAACCGATTTTTCTCAACGTATTCAGTGATGCATTGCATTTAAAGCCAACACCTGAACAATCTATCGCAACTGAAGATGCATCTGACATTATAATATTTCCTGAAATTGAATAAAACATTCTTTTACTCCTTATTTATATCGTAGCATTCCTAATGCAGAACCGCTTGCATGAGCGTGGCATATTGCCATTGCGAGAGCATCGGCTGTATCATCGGGTTTGGGAACCTTTTCAAGATTGAGAAGAAGTCTTGTCATCTCCTGAACCTGCTTTTTCTCAGCTCTGCCGTAGCCTACAACACTTTGCTTTACCTGCAAAGGCGTATACTCAAAAATTCCCACATTATGCTGTCTTGCAGCGAGAAGAATTACACCTCTTGCCTGTGCTACATCAATAGCCGTCTTAGCGTTGGTGTTAAAAAACAGTTTTTCAATTGCCATTGCATCAGGTGAATAAATTTCAATAAGATTTGTGATGTTAGAATGAATATGCAGAAGCCTGTCATTAAAATCAGTATGAGCTTGCGTTGTAACAGCTCCGAAATCAAGAACTCTGAAATGATTGTTTTTGTATTCTATAACACCGTATCCTACTATCGCATAGCCCGGGTCTATTCCCAAAATTATCAAGACATAATTCACCAACTTATTATAATTCAATTTAGTATAGCACAACCAACTCAAATTAGCAAGTAAATTAATATTTTTATTTATTGATTTTTTACTGTTTATATGATATGATCTTCATATTGATTTTAGGAGGCTTTATCATGTCAGATTACTTGCATATGCGTCACGGCAACGATTCTCAGAATAAAGAGCTGCTTGCCATGCTTAACAAAATATTTAAATTTCCCGATGAAAACGGAACAATATTTGAAACTCTGCTTCCAAAGCTCTATAACGACGAATATCATCCGGCAGAAAATAACATAATACTTGATGTGGACGGTGAAATGAGAGCCGCTGTCGGGGTCTACCATAATTCGCTTACAGTGGGTGATGAAAAACTGAAAATTGCAGGCATTGGCAATGTTGGCACCCATCCCGATTGGCAGGGCGAGGGATATATGAGATTCTGTATGGCACTTGCACTTGACGAGTTAAAACAAGATATGACCGATATTATACTGCTCGGTGGAGCAAGACAGCGTTACGCTCATCACGGTTTTGAACACGCAGGTGCAAGATATGAATTTTACTATCGTCAGGAAAATGTCAAAAGAAAATTTCTTTGCGATAAAAAATCAAAATTCACTGCGAAGCTGTTGAAAAAAACAGACACCGAAGCTCTGAAGGAAATCTCAAATATTTATAACAACAGAAATTTCAAAGCTGAGAGAACTGCCGAAAATATGTATGATGTTCTAAAAACATGGAACGCTGTTCCCTACGCCGTTTTCGAAGGTGATACTCTTAAAGGCTGGTTCGTTTTCAGCACATCAATGGACTGTGTATATGAACTCGGTTACGATAACAAAGCGGACATAGAGGAAATTGTGTTATGTGCACTTGAAACTTCAGGCAAGACTGAAATTAAAATTGTAGCTGCACCATTTGAGCTTGATTTATGTAAATATCTTGGTCTTAACTGTGAACACTACCATATTATTCACGCAGAAATGTTCAACATTCTTTGCTTTGAAAATGTTATAAGGGCATTTCTTAAGTTTAAAGCATCTTATACAAAGCTTGCTGACGGCGAACTGACACTTTTTATTGAAGGATGCAAGCTTCCGGAGCAAATAAAGATTTCCGTTAAGGACAATAATGTAACAGTTTGCGAAACAGACGAAAAACCAGATATGGCTCTGTCACATCTCGATGCAGTCAGACTTTTGGGCGGTCTTTACTCTGATAAACGAAGCGAACTTACATCTGAATGTGCATCATGGTTCCCTCTTCCCTTATACATTGCCCCTTCTGATACCGTCTGAGGTGCAGTTATGTTCAGAGAAATGAGACGAAATGCTCAACAATTGAGTGATAATGAATGTCAGGAAATTCTGAATACAGCCACATCAGGTGTTCTCGCCGTTCACGGTGACGATGACTACCCGTATACTGTGCCGTTAAGTTATGTATATGACGGAATGAATATATATTTTCACTGTGCTCTTGTTGGGCATAAAATTGATGCAATTGTAAAGAATGAAAAAGTCTCTTTCTGTGTCATTTCACGTGATGATATCATTCCTGAGGAATATACAACTTATTACAAAAGTGTTGTTGTATTCGGGAAAGCCCGCATACTTAACAGTACTGGTGAGAAAAAAGCAGCTGTTTATAAGCTTGCAAAAAAATATTCTCCGGAACAAACAGACAAAGATGCCGTTATATCTGAAAGCTTTGACAGATTTCATATCGTAAAAATTGAAATCAACCATATAACAGGTAAACAGGCAATAGAGCTAACAAAGAATTAAATTTACAAAAAATTCATCAAACTGCAACAAAACAACAATAGATAAACAAGGTCTTTTGTTGAATTTAATTGAAAAATATGATAAAATTGTTTTATCAAGTACAAGTATAGGAGGGTATACTGTGAAAAAATCGCAAATCATATTTAAAGCAATAGATGTTGTTTGTGAAAAATCTCAGAATCCCTTTAATTATGACAACATCTACTGCATGAAGGATATTCCGTTCAGTGACATTGATGAAAAACTTACCGTTGGAGATTTATATTTTGATCCAATCATCTTAAAAGACGGAAAAAAACATCCAATCATCGTTAACATACACGGCGGCGGCTTTGTTATGGGTGACAAACGATACAGAAAAACCCTTTGCGAATACTATGCAAGCAAGGGTTACTACGTTTATAATATTAATTATCGTTTGCCTCCTGCCGTTGATATTTTCGGCTGTCTCAACGATTCTGTTGATGCTGTAAATTACGTTGAAGTTTTAGCTAAAGATTACAGTATAGACACTGAAAAAATCGTTATTACCGGTGATTCATCAGGGGCATATCTTGCGGCACATATTGCATCAATAAAATATAATCCCGAGCTATGCGAAAAAACAAAAGCGAAACCTGTAAATGTCGATATTGCAGCACTTCTTCTGCACAGCGGTCCGTATAACATGATGAGCATGATGTCCGTCGAAATGCCCATGGGCATCATTCCGGAGCTTGCATCTCTTTTGGTTGGATACGACCTTAAAGAGGATATGAGTGATATAAAGGATTATAAATATTTTGATTATATGTCGCCTATCGACTTTGTTAATGAAAAATGGTGCCCCACTTTCATATCTTGGTCTGATTCAGATATGATATGCGCTAACCAAGGCAGACCGATGGCTGAAAAGCTTATGAAGTATTGCCCTAAGGTTGCAACTTTCTATGCAGAGGGCGTTGCAAACGGGCATTGCTTCCACCTTACAATGAAAAAGGATATATCAATGCAATGTCTTGAAAACAGCATGAAGTTTATTGATCAGCTTTTCAACGACACAAACAAAGGAGTAAAAGTTTCACAAGAAAATGGCTTTCGCCGTACTGCGGCAACCGTTTTCGATTAGTCCATCGCCGTGCCCAAAGGGCAAATCGGCGGGACATATAATTTTTTTGATTTATGGAAACGCAGTTTCCTATAAAGTAAAAAGAGAGCAAGCTCTGTGAAAGAGTTTGCTCTTTATTTTATACCGTTCCTGCAATTGCAGGCTTATTTTTTTGTTCAATTTCTCTTGACATATCGTGCTCTATAACAGGATTTTCACTATCTGTTATGCAACCCTTTGTAATAATAACACGGGAAACGGTTATGTCCGATGGAACAGTAAACATAACATCAAGAAGTGCTTTTTCCATAATAGCACGAAGTCCTCTTGCACCGGTTTTTTTCTCAAGTGCAAGTTCAGCAACAGCTTCCAATGCTTCATCTGCAAATTCAAGCTCTACCTTATCCATTGCAAAAAGCTGCACATACTGCTTCACAAGGGAGTTTTTTGGCTCTTTAAGGATTCTGACAAGAGATTCCTTATTCAGATTTTCAAGTGAAGCGAGAACAGGCATTCTGCCCACAAGCTCTGGAATCAAACCAAACTTTACAAGATCCTGAGGAATCACCTGAGACATAACAAAATCGTAATCAAGTTCAGCCTTTGTCTTAACATCAGCTTCAAAACCGATTATTGAATTACCTGTACGCTTTTCAATAATTTTTTCAATTCCGTCAAAGGCACCGCCGCAGATAAAGAGAATATTGGTTGTGTTTATCTGAATAAACTCCTGCTGAGGATGTTTTCTGCCGCCCTGAGGAGGAACATTTGCAACAGTTCCCTCAAGAATTTTAAGAAGAGCCTGCTGAACACCCTCACCGCTTACATCCCTTGTAATGGACGGATTTTCAGAACGGCGAGATATCTTGTCGATCTCATCAACATAAATAATGCCTCGTTCAGCCTTTTCAATGTCAAAATCCGCTGCCTGAATAAGACGAAGAAGGATATTTTCCACATCTTCACCAACATAACCTGCCTCTGTGAGAGTGGTTGCATCTGCAATAGCAAAAGGTACATCAAGAATTTTAGCAAGAGTTTGAGCAAGCATTGTTTTACCTACACCGGTAGGTCCTAACATGAGCACATTACTCTTTTGAATGTCAACATCACTGTTCTGGGCGTAATATATTCTTTTATAGTGATTGTAAACAGCAACGGAAAGGGCCGTTTTTGCATTATCTTGACCGATTACATATTCATCGAGCATTGCTTTGATTTCTGCAGGTTTAGGCAGATTTCTTCTTGAAGGAGAAGCCCCTTTCTTTTTCGGAGCGTCGTAGAAATCCTCTTCCTCCACAATAGCAGAGCAAAGAGACGTACATTCGTCACAAATATAAACATTGTTTGGTCCTGCTATCATCTTACGGACTTTATCCTGAGACTTTCCGCAGAATGAACAGCGAACCTCTCTTTCTCTTGAATCGTCATTTTTAGGCAATGATAATTCAACTCCTAACTGCAAATTAAAGTCGGGTAAACGAGATATCTACCCGACTTGTTTTTATCTGTTTTTGATTACCTTATCGATAAGGCCGTAATCGAGAGCCTCCTGAGCAGTCATATAATTATCACGCTCTGTATCCCTGTAGATTTCCTCAATAGATCTTCCTGTATTTTCAGCAAGTATTCTGTTAAGGTTTTCTTTGGTTCTGAGAATTTGCTTTGCAACGATCTCAATTTCCGTTGCCTGTCCCTGAGCACCGCCCAGAGGCTGATGAATCATGATCATGCTGTTGGGGAGAGCAAATCTCTTGCCTTTTGCACCGGAGGAAAGAAGGAAGGCACCCATTGAAGCAGCCATGCCCATACAAATGGTTGAAACATCACACTTGATGTACTGCATGGTGTCATAGATGGCCATACCTGCGGTGACAGAGCCGCCGGGGCTGTTGATATAAAGACTGATGTCCTTATCAGCGTCCTGTCCCTCAAGGAATAGCAGCTGAGCTACAACCAAGCTTGCAGTTGCATCGTTAACCTCATCGGAAAGAACGATGATTCTGTCATTAAGCAAACGTGAATAAATATCATACGCACGCTCGCCTCTGTTTGTCTGTTCAATAACGGTAGGTACTAATGCCATAAATAATTAACCTCCTATACTCTCAAATTATAGCACTGAAATTTAAATAATATACAAATTATTCTGCTGATTCCTCAGTTTTTTCCTCTGCGGGAGCTTCTGTTTTCTCAGCTGCCTTTTTTGTTGACTTCTTTGCAGTAGTCTTTCTGGGCTTTGTGGCCTTTGCACTTGAAACGATAAGCTCAATAGCCTTCTGTGAAGTGATATCGCCCTTTGCTGTCTTCTCGGGGATCATTGACTTGATCTGCTCAAGCTCAATACCGTAACCGTCAGCAAACTTCTGATAATGAGCATTGATCTCTTCTTCTGTAGCATCAATGCCTTCAAGAGCAACAATCTTTTCAACAGCAAGTACAAGCTTAACATCCTTTTCAGCCTGAGACTTATATGACTCTCTGACAGCAGCTTCATCCATACCGATATACTTGATGTATGTCTTAAAATCAAGGCCCTGCATCTGAAGTCTGTAATCCATATCCTTAATCATATCGTCGATTGCACTTTCGATCATGCAATCGGGAATCTCACCCTTAACAGACTCAGCAATCATATCAAGAAGCTTTGACTCAAATGCCTTATCAGCAGCAGCCTGCTTTGATTCAGTCATCTTCTTTTCAATGTCAGCCTTCAGCTCATCAACAGTATCAAATTCGCTTATATCCTTAACGAACTCATCGTCAAGCTCGGGAAGCTCTTTAACCTTAATGCCGTGAAGCTTAATTTTAAAGATTACGGGCTTACCTGCAAGATCTTCTGCATGGTACTCTTCGGGGAATGTAACATCAATATCGAACTCTTCGCCAATGTTATGACCGATGATTTTCTCTTCGAAACCGGGGATAAACTGACCGCTGCCGATTTCAAGATCAAACTCTTCAGCCTTACCGCCGTCAAATGCAACACCGTCATTGAAGCCTTCGTAGTCGATTGTTACGATGTCGCCGTTCTCAACAGCTCTGTCGTCAACATCTACGATTCTTGCACTGTCTTCAAGCTTCTTTGTAATTTCAGCCTGAACTTCATCAGCAGTAACAGAAACAACTTCTTTCTCTGCCTTAAGACCTTTATAATCTCCAAGCTCAATTTCGGGCTTAACAGTTACCTTACATGAAAGCTCAACGCCTTCTTTACCGACTGACTTGATATCAAAATCAAATGGATTGGATACTGCATCAATGCCTGCTTCTTCAACAGCAGCTTCATATGCATCGGGGAATGCGATTTCAAGAGCATCATCATAGAAAACGCCTTCGCCGTAATATTTCTCGATAAATGCCTTGGGAGCTTTACCCTTTCTAAAACCGGGAACAGCAATCTGACCCTTTACCTTATTGTACGCCTTTGTGCAAGCAGCAGCAAAAGCTTCACCGTCGATTGAAAGCTCGATGGTTACTTCATTTGTTCCGGTTTTTTCACATGATTTTAAACTCATTTCTTATTTTCCTCCGTTCTCATTACATTGTATGAGATATTTCAACTTATACATTATAACAAATACTGCACATAATTTCCACTATTATTTTTGAATTTACAAAAAAAATATAGTTTAAATTTATTACTTTTCTATTAACTTTGGACAAAATTTTAAATAATCCGCTGAAATAAGCGAAAAACGTATACCGTCTTTTTCAAAATTATCAAACCTTGCAGCACTCTGACCGTGAATATGACCGAAATAACAACGTCTTATTTTATATTCGGTCAGTATTGAATAAATCTCCTCGCAGACCCGGTCATCAAAAAGCGGCGGATAGTGAAGAAATACAATAGGCTCTTTATTCTGAACAAGACCGCATTCTATTGAACGTCTGAGTCTCTCCCTTTCACGGAGAATCACTTTTTTATCACTTTCGGGAGAATCGTAAAACCAGCCTCTCGTTCCGCAAATACTGTACTCACCTACACTATATGAATTATTGAAAAGAAAATTTATGGTACTAAAATTATTTTCTTTAACGTAATTATTCATTTTGGTAAGAGATTCCCACCAGTAATCATGATTTCCTTTAAGGATAATTTTACTTCCATTGAGCTTATTTATAAAATCAAAATCAGCATAACAATCTTGAAGTCTCATAGACCAAGATATATCGCCATTGATAACAACCGTATCTTTTTCGTTTACGACAGCATTCCACTGTTTTTCGAGACGTTCAACATAATTATCCCATCCTCTGAAAACATCCATCGGCTTTTCTTCGCCTAAAGATAAATGCGTATCTCCGATTGCAAACAACGACATTGAAAAATTCCCCTTTCAAGGAAAAATTTTGTGATAATATTTATTGCAACATAGTGCATAATATGAGCAAGAGATGTCTCTTTAATATACAGACCGACAGGTCAAAAAGGTGATTGAATATGAATAAAAACGGTAATCAGATCAGATGCGAAGCAAAAAACTGCATTCATCATGAAGGCAAAGACACCTGCACAGCTAACTGTATTCAGGTAGGCACATACAACGCTTGCGCTTGCGGCGAAACAGTATGTTCAACTTTTGAGCTCAACGAAAATGCAGTAAATTGCTGATTCAATCAACAAAGAGGGCGGTATCAAACCGTCCTCTGCGTTTTTTATTACCCGATTCCAAGCATATCAAAAACAACTTTTCTCATGCTGTCAGGATCTTTCTCACATACATTGCTGAATCTTACATCCTTATCCTTGAGGCCGCTGAGCTGAACGGGAGCATCAACCTTTGTCAATGCCTCAAGTTCCTTAACCATTTCAAATTCATCGCCGTCTGCCTTACCTGTAAGAGCAGAAAGAACACTGGCACCGAACTTATAAGGACTTGCTGTTGAAGCAACAACAACAGGAGTTAAATCTCCGGTTTCTCTGCGGTAGTCCTCACAGACCTTAATAGCAACAGCAGTGTGAGTGTCGCTGAGGTAATTGTACTTTTCATATACATCGTGAATAGTCTGTTTTGTCTCTTCATCTGTACAGCAACCTGCAGAATATACCTCATTGATTGCAGCAAGAACTTCGGGAGCAATTTCAAATGTACCGTTTTCCTTAAGAGATGCGTACAGTGCGTTTACAGCCTTATCATCCTCACCGTGAAGCATAAACATAAGTCTTTCAAGGTTTGAAGAGATAAGAATATCCATTGACGGGGAAATTGTTGCATAGAAATCTCTGTTTTTATCATACTTACCTGTCTTGATAAAATCAGTAAGAACATTATTTGCGTTTGAAGCACAGATAAGCTTATTAAGAGGAAGTCCCATCTTCATTGCGTAGTTAGCCGCAAGAATATTACCGAAGTTGCCAGTGGGAACTACTACATTGATCTTATCACCAAGACTAATCTTACCCTGCTTTAACATATCGCAGTATGCAGAGAAATAATAAACGATCTGAGGAACAAGTCTGCCCCAGTTAATAGAGTTTGCGGAAGAGAAAACAAGATTGTTTTCTGCAAACACTTTTTTTATCTCATCATCGGTAAAAATTGACTTTACACCTGTCTGTGCATCGTCAAAGTTACCGTAAATAGCACAAACACCGACGTTATTACCTTCCTGTGTACACATCTGACGCTTCTGCATAGGGCTTACACCGTCTTCAGGATAAAATACAAGGATTTTTGTTGAATCGACATCTTTAAAGCCTTCAAGAGCTGCTTTGCCTGTATCTCCTGAAGTGGCAACGAGAATAACAATTTCCTTATCCTTAAGAGTCTTCTTTGAAGAACCTATAAGAAGATGCGGAAGAAGCTGAAGAGCCATATCCTTGAACGCACAGGTAGGACCATGCCACAACTCCAAAATATTAACATTATCATGAAGGTTTACAACCGGAGCAACCTCATCCGAAGAAAATTTACCCTCTTTGTATGCACCTTCAACAAAAGCTGAAATTTCATCAGCAGAAAAATCGGTAAGATAAAGAGCAAGAACCTTTTTCGCTCTCTCAATATAAGACATATCCTTCATTGAAGCTATGAAATCAAGGGAAACCTGAGGAATCTCACAAGGAACAAAAAGTCCGCCTTCGGAAGAAATACCTCTTGTTATTGCCTCAGCAGAAGTAACTGCAAGGGATTTGTCTCTTGTTGATGTATAAACCATATTAATACAGCCTTTCACATAAATTACAAGTAATTATAACAGGAATATTTTAATTTGTAAATAGTAAAATTTAAAAATCAGAAAGCATTTTTAAATTCAAAGTAATTTTTTATATATTGAATTTACAGTAATTAACTGAAAATATCTGTTTTTACTTTATAGGAAAGCTGAACGAGAAGATTTACGTTAATATAATATCTACTTATTCTTTCACCTGCTTTACACCATTAACAAAGATAAAAACATCAAAAAAGGTACCGAGTGCAAGTACAACAAGTGCCTGCAAATTATCTTCGATTTTTAAAAATGCGATAAATGATACAATTAAAATCATGACACACATTACGGTAAGAAGAAATAATTGAAATCTGTATCCGTTTGAGTTTGTTGTTTTTTCAGCAGAAAAAGTGTTATTATTCATATTTTTCGCTCCTTAATTACTTTCTGCCTTAATCTTACAATTTTAATTATCCTATATAACGGACATTAAAACAGATTGCAAAAAAATGCACCCATAAAGGGTACATTTAAAAAACAAGTTGAACAAGCACCATATAACATACTGTTCCGCCTATAATACTGACAAGTGTATTTCTTTTCCAAAGATGAAGAACTACAACGATTGAAACAGCTATTAATTCAGGAATGCCGAAAGGTGAAGAAACAAAGGATATATTTCTCAGGCAATAGACAACAAGCATTCCCATTATTGCAAACGGAAGAACTTTACCGAGATAAGTTATAAATTCGGGAGTTTTTCGTTTTCCACCGAATATCAAAAAAGGGAGAAAACGAAGAAGGATTGTTACAATGGCAATTACACCAATCATCAAAGCAGAATGCACATCAAACATTCTTCAACCCCCTCTCAAATTTTCGGCTAAACATAAGAATTGCCGTAATAAGAAGCATCGAAGGAATAAGGAAATTATCAGCACCGAAAACTAACAAACACAAAACAGAAGTACAAACACCTATAAGTGCCGGCAAATGATTCTTTGTGTTCTTCCATTGTTCAACAAATACAGTTACAAACAATGCAGTCAGTGCAAAATCTATTCCTTCAGTATTAAACGGAATAACCGAGCCTAAAACAGAACCTATCACGGAACCGACAACCCAATAACATTGATTAAAAAGAGAAACTAAAAAATAATAAAGCGAAGGATTATTTATATTTTCGGGAATATCACCGCAGTTAAGTGAATAAACCTCATCAGTTAATGCGAATATTAAATACGGTTTTTTCCAGCCTGTGTTCTTATATTTATCTATCATGGATATTCCGTAAAACAGATGTCTTGCATTTACCATAAGCGTGGTTAGAGCAGCAGTCAGCAACGACACTCCGCCTGCGAGCAAATCTACCGCAAGATACTGCATCGAACCGGCATATATTATACTGCTCATTGCAAAAGCCCAACCTACCCCATAACCTTTTGAACGCAGTAATATTCCGAATCCCATGCTTAAAACGCTGTACCCTGCCATTACAGGCAGGGTGGCAACAAAGGCTTTTTTTGTTGTTTTAAAATTCTCATTTTTCATTATTGTATATTCACTTCACACACAGTCAAAACATCATTTTTCACATAGAATCTGATATCACACCCTGCAAATTCAACGCCGAAAATACGTTTTTCATCATTAATGTACGACGGTCTTGGATCAAGAGAAAGCATTTTCACTGCGGCAGTTCTTTTGTTTTCAGGCAAAATATTCAGCAAACGCTCGGGGAACTCAACATCAACGCTGTAATTTTTTGTGTGCTGAGTAAACCCATCTGTTGCATCAGGTCTGCAATCAGTCATAGGAATATAGGGCTTTATATCATAAATAGGTGTGCCATTCATCATGTCGATACCGGAAACATAAAGAACCGGAGAATCCTCATTGCCGTACTCGATTTTTTCAAGTTTGACACAGGACAGTCCTATATTGTTTGGACGGAAAGGTGAACGTGTTGCAAAAACTCCTATTCTTTTATTACCGCCCAATCTTGGAGGTCTGACAGTTGGTGACCATGTTTCTCTGACCGCATCGGAAAATTCCCAAACAACCCATATATGAGAAAAATCGGTCAAGCCTCTGAATGCATCTTCAACTCTGTATTCAGGTTTGAAAACAATTTTACCCATAAGCTCCTCGCATAAGCCGCTTTGTCTCGGAACTCCGAATTTTGTACTGAAATCGGTATAAACTGTTGCAATCGGTTTCATTTTTTGAGCATCATTGCGACCTTAAGAACTGCCGCCTGTGTTTTGGAATCCATAATTTCTCCGCTTAAAATCATTTCCACAAATTTGTCGATTTTAATTTTAACAACATCGAGAAATTCATCTTCATCCGTATGCATTTCGCCGTATTTAAGATTTTTCGCAACATACATATGAATCAGCTCGTCTGTATAAGCTACTGACGGATAAAGTCCTCCGATATATTCGATGTCTGCACTTTCAACGCCTGTTTCTTCACTCAACTCACGTTTTGCAGCTTCAAGCGGTTCTTCTCCCCTATCAAGCTTTCCGGCAGGGATCTCAATTGTAACTCTTCCGATAGGATAACGATACTGTCTGACAGCGATTATTTCATTGTCTTCAGTGACGGGAACAACTGCAACGGCACCTTGATGCTTTATGTACTCTCTTGTTGATGTACTTCCGTTGGGAAGAGCCACCGTATCACTGTAAACCTGCAAAAGATTTCCGTCAAATATGTATTCGGAAGAGACTTTCTTCTCTATGAGCATTTCATCGTTCATTAACAACATTCCATTCATTATAAATTTATATAATCATATCACATATACGAAAATTTATCAATAAAAGTGTGTATTTTTTTGTATATTGGATATTGATTTATCATAGTATATGATGTAAAATGATTAAGAACTGAATATTTGCTAAGTGAAGTTTGCAGGAAATTAGACATTTTGTCTTCCCGAAGGAGTAACACTCTCAGGTTCCGCTATGCGGTGCGACTGTAAACAGATAGCAATTCCGGAGAATCCCTGAAATACGGGTGCCGAAGGTGCAAGGATGTATTTTGCATCCAAATCTCTCAGGCAAAAGGACGGATTTTCAGATTATGTTCATCAAAAGAACATTGTCTGCCCTTAAAATGCGCCCTTATTTTACTAAGGCGTATTTTTATTTTTCCGGAGAATGGTTTAATTTTATTATGAAGGTGTAAAAATGAACTTTCTCGAAACGCTGACAAACATCAACAATGCGATCTATGACTTTGTATGGGTCAAATTAGGACTTATACTGCTTATCGGCACGGGTATACTTATGACGGTACTGACAAAGTTTTTTCAAGTTACACACATAGGTCATTGGTTTAAAAACACTCTTGGCAGTCTTTCCAACAAAAACGTCTCCGGTCATACCGGAAAACACGAAAAATCAATTTCCCAATTTCAGGCCCTTTGTACCGCACTTGCCGCAACCGTCGGCGTAGGTAACATTGCAGGCGTTGCAGAAGCCATCTGTTCAGGCGGCGCAGGTGCTGTTTTTTGGATGTGGGTGGCAGCGTTCTTCGGAATGATGACAAATTATTCTGAAAATGTTCTGGGTATCTATTACAGACGAAAAAACGAAAACGGTGAGTGGTCAGGCGGTGCAATGTATTACCTTCGTGACGGTCTGGACTCAAAAAAAGGCTTCAAAACCATTGGTAAGATTCTTGCCGTTCTTTTTTCAATATTCTGTCTGCTGGCATCTTTCGGTATCGGCAGCATGGGACAGGTTAACAAGATTGTTGCAAACATTGAGTCTGCATTCAAAATTGATGTCCTTTCAGAAAAAATACTTTACTCGACCGAATCCGGTTCTGTTTCGTTGTATGCTTTGATTATCGGACTTATTCTGACGGTTCTGGGCGGTCTCATCATTCTGGGCGGTCTCAAAAGAATTGCTGCATTTGCGGAAAAAATAGTACCTATTATGGTTATAGCATTTATAACCGGTTCTATTATCATCATAGCTTGTCACTATACAGCAATCGACGATGCATTCAAAGCGATCTTTACTACCGCATTTGCTCCTAAAGCAATTTGGGGCGGTGCGACCGGTATCGGAATAAAAACCGCCGTGACATGGGGCTTTAAAAGAGGAGTTTTCTCAAATGAAGCAGGTCTCGGTTCTTCTGTAATGGTACATTCTAATTCAAACACTAAAGAACCCGTAAAACAAGGTATGTGGGGTATTTTCGAAGTATTCGCAGACACAATAGTTATATGTACAATGACAGCACTTGTTATACTCACATCAGGCGTTATAGATCTTGAAACCGGTGCTCTTGCATCAGGTGCATCTTCAGATGCTACGCTTGTAGCATCCGCATTCAGCACAGTATTCACATTCGGTGGTGTTGCAGTTGGTGAAAAATTCATTGCAATCGCAATTCTTCTGTTTGCATTTACTACTGTTCTCGGATGGTCACACTACGGCACCAAGGCTTTTGAATATCTTTTCGGAACAAAATCAACAATAATATATAAAGTAATTTTTGTTATTATGATCGTATCCGGAGCTGTGCTCACTTCAAGCATTGCATGGGATATTTCAGATACGTTCAACGGTCTAATGATGATCCCCAACCTTATTGCTGTTATTGCTCTTTCCGGTACTGTTGTTAAGATAACTAAAAACTATGTTGACCGAAAAATTAAAGGAAAAACGGATATAAAGCCCATGCTTTCCGCATTTGATGATATTCAGGCTGAACAGGAAGCGGAATTAATGAAAGAAGAAGCGGAAGAAGCTTTAATAACTAAATAATTGCAAACAAAGGAGATGTAAAAAATTTACAGCTCCTTTTTATTATGTTAGACAGGTAAAGATCAGTTCTGTAAAATGTTTTTTTATATCAACAATACTTTACATAAATAAAGATATGTGGTATCATGTAGTTATACTTAAAATCGGCAGGTGTTAATATGAATTTACCTGAAAAATGGATATGGCTTAACAGTGAAATATATTCTGATTTTCAAAATACCCAATACAGCGGTTTTTATCAAAATTCAGAAAATGAATATACTGTTGCTGAATTCAAAAAGAGCTATTCGTTCTCTAAAACAATAAAACAACTCCGTCTGCGTTTCAGTGGCGATACGGCTTTTGAGATTCATTGTAACGGTAAAATCATTGCAACCGGTCCGGTGCCGACAGGCGGTGATTTCCTCGGCAATGATATGCCGAGAGGTCAGCACTACGCAAGCGAGCTGACTTTTTCTCTGAATACAGACAAACTTGAGTTTTTTGCAAGAGTAAAAATGGGTCCCATAGGAATTTACGAGTACTCTCAGGGACACGGCGGATTTATGCTCAGCGGCTGTATTATTTTTTCTGACGGAACGAAAAAGATTATTACAACTGACAACAGTTGGCTTGCAAGAAGAAACGGAGCTTACACGAAGCCCTTTGAATATGACGGCAGAATTAAAGCCGATGAATGGACAAATGCACAAATAATGCCCAATATATGGCACAGCATAACCGCTCCGCTACCCGGTCTTCATGAAGAAGAAGTCAAAGCAATTAATCCCTGCAAATTCAGCGTAAGAGCAGGACACACAGAAGAATTTACTGTTGAGTATGATAAAATTTATGCTGCGATTCTTGCAATGGATATAAAAGCGGAAGGTACAATAAAAATTGAAGTTATCAGCTATGAGCTTGAAATTGACCACAGAGCAAAAAAGGAAACGCTCATTTTTGATTCCGACTGTGAATACAGAGGGTTGCAAGTTCACAGTGTCGGTGCTTTAAAGTTGAGAATTACAAACGAATCTAATTCGGATACAGTAGTAATACCCAAAATAATTTCAGTTAACTACCCTGCTCCATCCTGTTCATTAACAGAAACATCCGATGAAGAATTAAATCTTATTCTTGATGTTTGCAGACACACTCTCAAGATTTGCAGACAGCATATTCATCTTGACAGCCCATGTCATTATGAACCTCTTGCATGCACGGGAGATTATTACATTGAAAGCCTTATGACTGCTTTTTCATACGGTGATCAGGAACTTTCAAAATTTGATATCATACGTACAGCTCAACTTATCCGAAACAACGGCGGCAGAATGTTCCACACAACTTACAGTCTTATTTGGGTACTGATGCTTTATGATATTTATAATTTAACAGGTGACAAAAAGCTTCTTGAGGCATGTGAAGACGCACTTATCATTCTTCTCGACTTATTCAGTACTTATATTGGTGAAAACGGAATTATTGAATATCCGCCTGATTATATGTTCATTGACTGGCTGTACATAGATGAAATATCACTTCATCACCCACCTAAAGCATTGGGACAGACCTGTCTTAATATGTTTTACTTCGGAGCACTGAAAAAAGCAGCAGAGATATTCGGTATCCTCGGTGATGCATCAATGGCAGATATGTGCAGGAACGATGCAGAATCACTTAAAAACGCAGTTAATCAAGTACTTTTTGACAAAGACAGGCAAATGTACTTTGAAGGTATGACAACCCCCACGCCGGAGCATCTGCTGCGTCATGAGATGCCGCAAAACACGACAAAGAAATACTACAGAAAGCATGCCAACATTCTTGCTGCTTATTTCGGAATTTGTGACAAAGATATGTGCCGCAACCTTCTTGAGAGAATCATGTCAGATGAGATAGAAGGCGAATATCAGGCGTATTTTGCACATTTTCTGTTAGAAGCTGTTTACAGGAACGGCTTGAGAGATGAATATACATTAAGAATCATGGAGAAATGGAAGCCTATTATAAAAGAATGTTCAAAAGGTCTTGCGGAAGGCTTTATTCCTCCTGAACCTACATATAGCTTTGACCACAGCCACGCATGGGGAGGCACTCCGTTATATTCTTTGCCTCTCGCTCTGACAGGATTGAAAATGATCAAGCCCGGTTTTAAAGAAATCTCATTCTCTCCCTCGCTCATCGGTTTAAAAAATGCAAAAATTCAGATTCCCACCCCTTACGGAACAATTACAGTAACGCTTGAAAAGGGCAAGGAACCTGTTTACAACATACCGAAACAAATAAAATTAATAACAGAAAGGTAAATTATCATGAACAAATTTAACGGACTTTTTACAGCTCAGCTCACACCCTTTGATGCTAACGGAAAAATTAACGAAAAAGAACTTGAAAAGCTTATCAAGTACAACATCAAAATGGGAGTTAAAGGCTTCTATGTCGGCGGAACAACAGCGGAAGCATTCCTTATGACTGCCGATGAAAGAAAGTATCTTCTTGAGCTTGTGAAAGCAACAGCAGAGGACAGAACCATCATCGCACATATCGGCTCTCTTAATGAAGCAGAAGCAACAGAGCTGGCAAAACACGCTGAAAAAACAGGGGCAGATGCAATTTCATCCGTTGCACCCTTTTACTATAAATTCACATTTAATGAAATCAAAAATTACTACTATCGCATTGCAGAAAGCGTAAACATTCCAATGCTTGTTTACAACTTTCCCATGAATACCGGTGTTACAATGACTATGAAAGAGCTTGATCAGTTCTTTACAAGCGACAAATTCTTCGGTCTTAAGCACACATCAAGCGACTTTTTCACCATGGAGCAGGTAAAGGCAAAATATCCCGAAAAAATTGCTCTCAACGGTTTTGACGAGATGTTCCTTGCAGGTCTTTCAATGGGTGCAGACGGCGGTATAGGCAGTACTTACAACTTTATGGCAGACAAATTCGTTAAAATAAAAGAACTTTTTGAGGCAAACAAAATTGCAGAAGCTCAAGAGATTCAGCACACTGTAAACAAAATCGTTGCCGTTCTTTTCAAGGTAGGACTTATGCCTGCACAAAAGGAAGTCCTTAATCAGCTTGGTTTTGATTTCGGCGTTTGCAGAAAACCATTCGGTGAGCTTGATGCAGAATCCAAAAAGATTATCACTGATGAAGTTATGCCGCTTCTGTAATGATTATCGAACAACACGCAGGACAATACTTTCACTGCCGTATTCCGGGAATAATCTCAACGGAAGACGGCAGTCTTTTAGCATACTATGAATGCAGAAAAAGTGATTCGGATTGGGCTGAAATTGACATAAAAATAATCCGAAGCGATGACAAAGGTGAACACTGGAATACTGTAAAAATATTAAGCGAAGAAAACTGCACTCTCAACAATCCCGTGATGATCTGCAACGGAAAAACACTTCATTTTTTGTGTTGCAAAAACTATAAAGAAGTTTTTTACTGCACCAGCAATGATGACGGTATTAGTTGGTCTGAACCTGTCGCTATCACTGATACGTTCAATAATATTAAGCACACAGTACTTGCATTGGGACCGGGTCACGGAATTGTAACAAAAAACGGAGTCATGATCATTCCCGTATGGTATGCATACAATGCAGAGAATAAACTTGCACATCATCCGTCATTTATCGGAACTGTTTACAGCAAGGATTGCGGAAAAACATGGTTAACCGGCGAATTGATAAAAAAAGATTTTCTGATAAATCCCAGCGAATGTGCAATGGGATTTCTTAACAATGGTCAGGTAGTAATGTCAATCAGAAACGAAAGTACTGAGCATTTGAGATGCTTTGCGAAAAGCAAAAACGGTTACAGTGATTGGTACGATGTCAATTTTGATTCAAGATTTTCCGACCCTATTTGTCAGGGAAGCATAACAAACAGAAAAAATACAATATATCACATCAACTGTGACGATAAAAACGAACGAAAAAATTTAACGGTTAAAATGTCCGATGATGACTTAAAAAACATTAAAACGATTAAAATCGACAATTGCGGCGGTTACTCGGATATATGCATTATTGAAAATACTGCATATGTAATTTATGAAGACACAACAGATACAGATGATAATTATTTTGTAGATTTAAAGTTTAAGAGGATAACCATATGATATCAAACAAAAATATTGACAACGGAAACGGTTTTTACTGGTGATTGACTCCCGTTTAAGAGCGAAATTGCAAAAACGAGTGAAGATTTAGTTTCTCAAATATGTATTAAAAGTGGATTTTTATGAAGTTTATTCATTCTACACATTTTTTCAATCCAATTAAAAAGGAGCTGTGTTTTTCATACAACTCCCCTTTTAAGTATTTTTTATTTCATGTCAAGCAGTTTCCGTATTGCTTTTGTATTATTTTTTGCATCACGATAGCCATTATCGTAAAGCTTATTAACAACTTCCGCATCCTTACCTAAGGTAAACGCACTGTTGGTTTCTTCGGGTGAAAAAATGAACGCTCTGCCTTCCTTAACATATTCTTTCAGGCATTTCATCTGATAATTATAAACAACAGGTCTGTCCTCAACTACATTCGAGATATGCGGGTAATCCTTAAGCACCGTGTTACCCAAAAGAGATGCTCCCGGAATTTTTTCTTTCTTTTGATCAATTGAAGAAGACAAAACAACTACGAGCCTGTCACAACCGTCATCTATTGCTTTCCTGAAAGGAATAGGCTCTGCAAGTCCTCCGTCAAAATATATTTCTCCTTCAATTTCAATAGGCTTGCTCACAACGGGTATACAACAGGAGGCACTTATAATTTTTATAAGTGAATTTCTGTCCCACATATCCCTACGATTGAAATATTTTGTTGTGCCATCAGTGGCATTGGTTGCACTGACAACAAATTTTTTGTCCGAAGTGAAAAACTTGCTGTAATCAAAGGGGTTATTACCGGATGCACCGAAATAATCCTCTCCGACTTTCTCATAATTCATGTATGCACCTGTGTGTACAAGGTTGGAAATACTCAAGTATTCATCCCCCAACGCACTTTCACGATACATCTCAATGCTTCTGCCTCTTTCACCGGCAATATAAGACAATAGATTAAGGCTGCCTGCAGAAACTCCCAAGTAGTAATCAAACGTTATTCCGTTATCCATAAAATAATCATAAAGTCCTGCAGAATATGCACATTTCATTCCGCCGCCTACATCAATAAGTCCTATCAAACAGGGTCACCCTTTCATAATTCTGACTTACAGGTACTCTTTACCCATAAGGTATCTCCATGCGGCAACATACATCGTTGCTGATCTTGGATTTTTACTTCTTATATCAAAATAATTTTTATCATCAATGAGAATAACAGCAGCATTTGATACAGTCTGTACAGAAACCTTTTCAAGAGGCATTTCGTAATTTTCACCGTTGATATTAAGAACGAATTTATCCTTATATAACTGCAAAACGCCATCTTCTGTAAGTACGGTTTTATTTACACCGTCGACAGAAGTGATTTTCTGATGTCTGTCCTCATGAATCAGCTCGCCCTCAGCCGCAGAAAGGACTTTTTCTTTCCAAATTTCACGCTGCCATTTATCCCAATCACAAGTATTGTCAAATATTGCATCCTTGCCGTCAATTCCGTGGAAAAATGCATCTGTACCGCATCTTATACCATAGCCGCAGTTTTCACACTTACAATAATCACCTTTACTGTGAAGTGTGCCGATTTCCTTGCATTCAGGGCAAACATAAACAATACACTCAAGGTGCTCTGCAAGATTCTCGCCAACATATTCATGAGGATTTTTGCGCTGTTCATCGTAACAGTTTACATATGTGTCTCTTACGATAATTTCATAAACCTCATCAACAGACATTTCAGCAATCTCTTGTGCGGAATATTCATTAACAACCTTGCCGAAAACAGGACCTTTTCTTACATGAGTAGTCCATTTGGGAAATCTCAAATAACCGCCGATAAATCTGTACGTAATAAGTGCAGTACCGCAATCCTTAACCATCTGTGCAGTTCTCTTCGAGATATATCTTGTTTCGCCGTTGAAAGAGGTTCCGCCCTCTGCAAAAATTGCAACAGGAACACCTGCTCTTGCATTTGCGACAATATCATCAATAAGAACCTGTGAATCCTTCTCACGGTGTTTAACTATTACACCGCCGAGATTCCTTACAATCCAACCGCCGACAGGGGCTCTTGCAACGTGATCACTTGCAATGAATCTTATATATCTGCCAAGTGATACCATTATATAACCGGGATCCAAGGCATCGGCATGATTTGAAATAACAATAAATTCTTTATTTTTTGGGGTGTATTTTTCAACCTGTACCCCCGTCAGCTTCATAACAGGTTTGTTAAAAATCTTAACAAACGGAGTTACAATACTTGCATTAAATCGACTGATACGCTTTAAATCTTTTGCTTCTGTACTCATTTCTTTTTCTCCTCTTCTTCTGCTTCCTGTTCAAGAGTTCTATACGCAACTTTACCAACAAGTGTTCTGGGCAGCTCTTTTCTGAAAACGATTTCTTTAGGTCGTTCAAAAACATCAAGATATTCCTTGCAATGCTCAATAATCTTCTTTTTCTCTTCTTCAGTTTCGGGAACGTCGGGATTAAGAACGATATACGCCCTTACTTTCTGCATTTTATAGGAATCCTTTACACCGATGGCACATGAATAATCAACATCAGGGTGTCTGTCAAGAACTTTCTCAATCTGAGAGGGATAAACATTGTATCCGCTGGATATTATCATTCTTTTAATGCGCTGTTTAAAATAAACATAGCCTTCTTCATCAATGGAGCCTAAATCACCAGTAAAAAGCCATTTTGTGCCTTTATCATCAATACGGAGTGTTTTTTCATTCTCTTCTTCATTTTTAAGATATCCCAGCATAAGAGTAGGACCGCTGATAATAATTTCACCATCCTGCCCACAAGGCAATTCATTGAATGTTCCTGGCTCTACAATTTTATACACCATATCACGAAGAGGAAGACCAATACTACCCTTCTTAAAAGTGTGTTCCGGTGTCAGACAGCTTGCATTAATACACTCTGTAAGACCGTAACCTTCACGAATTTGGACTGAAGCATTATGTTCCTTGAAGAATTTATTAACTCTTGCTCGAAGCTCCTCATTAACAGCATCTCCGCCGCAATAAACACCGACAAGGAAAGACAAATCCTGACCTTTGAATGCATCAACATTAAGCAGAGCCTCAAAAAGAGTCGGAACACCTGCAATAAAATTGGGTTTTTTCTTAATAATTGCCTGAGCGTAGGTTTCCTTGTTAAACTGAGGAATAAGAAGGCACTCTGCACCGTTTTCAAGAATCGCATGGATACCGATAGCAAGACCAAAGCCATGAAACAACGGCATTACGGACAGGAATGAACAACCATAGGTAAGATTACATCCGCAAACATCGGCAACCTGCATACCGATTGCATTAAAACCATAATCAGAAAGACGAATACCCTTTGGCGTTCCGCTGGTTCCGCCGCTATACAAAATTACAGAGGTTTTATCCTTCTCGTACTGCATAATGGGAAGATTTACGCCTATACCGGTTCGTACAAAGTCACTCCATACAACACCTTTGCCCTTATATGGAAATTTACGGTACTCCTTACCCTGTGTAAGTGCATAGCCTGTGGCGAGAATGGGATTTAACTCTTCTGAAATTCTTGCTACAAGAATCCTGACATCTCTTTTGGAATCACCAACGGCAGCAAGTACCTTTTCATAAAACTGATCAAGACACAGAATCATCTTACTGTCTGCATAGTCAAGGTAATATGAAATATTCTTTTTTGAAGAAAGGGGGTGTATAACACTTGAAATTGCACCGATTCTGTTAAGAGCATAAAAACAGACAACAGCCTGTGGTGTGTTAGGCATACAAATTGTGACAACATCATTTCGTCTGATTCCTGCTTTATAAAATGCCTTGGCGGCAAGCTCAATTTTTTTTATAAAATCGGAATAAGTTGTGATACTGCCCATAAATTCAAGAGCGGGTGCTTTGGGAAAACGCTGTGCTGCATCTGCAACAGCTCCGAACATAGTAGTTTCAGGATAAGGATGTATCACGGGTGTCCAATCAATCTTTGGCTTTTTCATTTTAATTCCTCCGAATTATCTGCTACTTATATATAAAGACACAAAAACACATATTAATTTATATAATTATAAACCATTTGAAACAATATTGCAACATTTACTGTTGTTTTTTATACATATGAAAAAATTTGCATTGTTTTACACAATTTAATACAATTATATTAATTTTAAGTTAATACGGTCTTGATAATATTAAGAACAAAAGATATAATTATACACGGAGGGGATTTTATGAAAATCAAGCACGCATGGTGTATAGATAATAACAGAGTTCCTGTATTGAATGATGAAATAAAAAGATATCTGTCTGTAAGACCTTCAGAAAGACAATTGCTATGGCACGACATGAAATATTACAATTTTATTCATTTCGGAGTTAACACATTCACAAATCGTGAATGGGGTGACGGAACAGAAGACGTGAGTATTTTTAACCCCACTGAACTTGATACGGATCAATGGTGTGCAGTTCTTAAGGACAGCGGTTCAAAGGGTATTATATTCACAGCAAAGCATCACGACGGATTCTGTCTTTTTAACTCAAAATACACAACCCATACAATTATGAACAGTCCTTACGGAAAAGACATTGTAAAACAGCTCAGTATTAGTTGCAAAAAGTTCGGTCTGAAACTGGGACTTTATCTTTCACCGTGGGACAGACACGAAAAGACATACGGCACAAATGAGTATAACGATTATTTTATTAATCAACTCACAGAGCTGTGCACAAATTACGGGGAGCTGTTTTGTTTCTGGTTTGACGGTGCTTGCGGCGAAGGTCCCAACGGAAAGAAACAGTTATACGATTGGGAAAGATATTACGAAATCATCAGGCAGTATCAGCCAAATGCAGTCATAGCAAACTGTGGTCCTGATGTTCGTTGGATCGGAAATGAAGCAGGTAAAGTAAGAAAATCAGAGTGGAATATTATTCAGTGGACAGCAAGAACAAACGACACAATTGCAGAAAAATCACAAAAAGATGAAAAAACAGGACTGACAAGCTTTGACCGAGTAGAAGAAGATCTTGGCAGCAGAAAAGTGCTTAATAACAAGCCAAATTTGTGTTGGAGTCCTGCTGAAGCAGACTTGTCAATTAATAATGGTTGGTTCTGGCATGATGATGACTACTACAATGCACAAGGGAAAAAAACAAGCAGAACAGCAAAAGAACTCCTTGATGTATATATCAATACAGTAGGCGGAAATGCAGCTATGCTGCTGAATGTTCCCCCCGACACAAAAGGGCTGATCAATGACCGTGAAATAAAAACTCTCAATGAATTTTCCGTAATGCTGAAAAGCATATTTAAAGAAAATATGCCGTTTGAACTTTATATTATTGACAAAAACGGAGAAGAGTTTCTTCCGGGTGCAGCAGGTTTCATGCTTCAAGATAATGAAGTGGGAGCTAAAATCACCCCTGTTGACAAATTCAGAACAATGGTTATTGAAGAGGATATTCGCTACAGTCAGAGAATCGAAGCATTTGATATTTTTGCAGACGGAAAGAAAATTGCAGGAGGTACAACAATCGGTTCCGGTAAAATATTGAACTTTCCTTACGGCATAGATGCTGACGAGGTGTTGTTTGTCGTTACACAGTCAAGAGGTAACCCGATAATAAAAAACATTAAGTTATATAAATAATAAAAATACTTTATACACTTAAAAATATTGAAAGGGAATGCAAGAAAACGGTTTTTTCCGTACTGCGGCGACCGTTTTCGATTAGTCCATCGCCGTGCCCGCAAAAAGGGACCCGATAAAACGTTAGTTTTGTCGGGAGAGGAAAAGCAACGCAGTGCAAGAGCTTTTTGTGCTTGCACAAAAACGATTAATACGAAGTTTGCGACGACGGGACATACAATCTTTTTACTTTATGAAAACACAGTTTTTCCTATAAAGTAAAAAAGTGTGGACCGCAAAAACGGCTACACATAAAGAGTTTTATTTTTTTAAATTAAAAAACAACCAAAAAAATAAAAGTTTTTACAGCTCCTTTTTATGTATTTATTCTCTTGTAAGCTGTTTTATCCACTTAAATCTATTGACTTTAAAAACTGCTACAAAGCATTTTAAAATTTGATCGGATTTCAACAGAAAAAATGTTACAGGAATGGGCCAATTGAACACAAATGCAGACAGTGCAGATAAAGGCAGAACAATTCCCCACATGAATATCAAATCATTATAAAGAACAAATTTAGTGTCACCGCCGCCCGAAACAATGCCGCAAAGACAAGGTGCTTCGTAGCAGGAACCGATTATCGTTACACTCAAAATATAAATAAATACTCTTGCAAGTTCAGCCGTATCAGTTGCAACATTATATATTGAAACGATGTTGTTGCAGCAAAGAAGCATCAATCCGCCGGACAGCACTCCTGTAACAAGAAATATCACTTGCAAACGTTTGGAATATGTTTTAACTCTCTGATAATCATGCTCTCCCACTGTTTTGCCGATAATGACAGATGCTGCGTTTGATGTCGATGTATAAAAAACACTTACAACCTGATATATTGTGGTTGCGATATTATTTGCACCAAGCACCGCAGGAGAATCAAGTCTTCCGAGTATAGCAGTCTGAACAGTCATGGCAATACCCCATGAAAAGCTTGAACCAATAAGAGGAATGCCTGCTTTTATGAAGTCTCGCATATAGTTTTTGTCAATAACAAAAAAGTCCTTAAATCGGAATTTTATCTTTTTATCAAAACAAAATACATAAACTGCTACAATTATCAGTTCAACCACTCTTGCAGTAAATGTTGCATACGCTGCACCAGCAACTCCAAGCTCGGGGCATCCAAAATTACCAAAAATAAGAGCGTAGTTCAGAATTATGTTAACAACAAGCGAAACAGCAGTTACAATAAAGCCTATTTTTACCGTTTCAACACTTCTGAGCATACCCAGAAACAAGTTTGTAATTGTATAAATGCAATATGTAAAGCCCATTATTACTATGTATTTTGAGCCTTCGGCAATTGCATCTGTTTTGTTGGTCAAAAGTCCGAGAACTGCATCAGGCATAAAAATAACCAATAATGCAAGAACAATACTCATACCCAAACCGAATACACAAGCTGAGGAAAATATCCTTTTTATGGGCTCGGTCTGGTTTTTACCCCAATACTGAGAAGCAAGCACACTCAGACCATTTGCCGTACCCATTGCTAACATTTGCAAAAGAAACTGGATTTGATTGGCAAGGGAGACACCATTCATGGCTGTTTCACTATATCTGCCTATCATAACATTATCCGCCAGATTTACACCGTAAATAAGGAGATTTTGCAGTATAATGACAAATGCCATTGAAAAAAATGACTTATAAAAATACTTATCCTTCAAAAGCTTCATCCGAATCATATGTCCATTCATCAGTTAATTTTACAGGATTTATTTTTTCATTATCAAATGAAAATTTATCAATACACAGAAATCTTGCATCCCTATCTTTAAGTCCAACTTTTCTTCTGTGGTAAACGCAAAGAAAATCGTCAGTACCGTTAACATTAAGGTAACCGTTGTGCCCTGTACCTTCATATTTTCCGCCGTCACGGGAAAGCACTGTTCCTTTAGACTCAAACGAACCTAAAGGAGAATCAGAAATCGAATAATCAACACGGTATGAACCATCGACCCATGCACCGCAGGACCACATAAAATAATACCGTCCGTCTTTTTTCATCATACAAGGCCCCTCAACGTAATCCTTGGGTGTAATTTCCTTGAAAATTTCACCGTCAGGAAATGGAACAAATCCAGTCATATCATCATTCATAACGGCTACATTACAATGTCTCCAACCACCGTAATACAAATAAACCGTGCCGTCATCATCTTTAAACAAATGAGCATCAATTGGCTGGGCACCGTTTATAAATTTATCAATAAGAGATTTACCCAAATAGCTCTTAAAAGGTCCTGCAGGTGAATCTGAAACGCCGATCTCAAGTCCGCCAACCTCATCATCTGACTGTATATCATTAGATGCAAATATGTAATAATATTTTCCTTCTTTTTCAATAATAGTAGGTGCCCACACAGCTTTTTTCACCCAAGGGAAAGATTCTATTTCAATAATACCCTTTTTTATTTCCCAATTTTCAAGATTGTCGGAAATAAAACAGTCGTGATTAAGCTGTTTTTCAAAGGCTGCTGAACGAGTTACATAAATATAATATTTTCCTTCATAAAATCTGGCTTCAGGGTCTGCGTACCAATTTTCAGACAGAGGATTTTTTATTTTAACTTCCATTTTTTCACCTTTCTTCCCACAACCAGAGCTGTACCCGTCAAAACGGCGGTGCCAAGCGTTACATATTTTTTTAATTCCATCTCATCAGCATCAAGGAAATATCTCAAGCTCGTAAGAGGATTATTGCCGAGTATATCAGTCATACTCAAAGTGTATGTATGAATTTCATCGGGTGAATCTTCATATATTTCAAAAATACGAACTCCTCTTGAATCTTTTGAACCATAGCACCTGAAAGATGCAGCAGGTGTTGCAATAAACTTTATTCCGTCTTTTTCACCGATGAAATTATTTGTATGGTCATGACCTGAAACAATCATTTTTACAGTTCCGTTATCAAGAACAGCATCATAAAAACCGTTATCATCATTGAGGGGAGAGACCGGTTCTCCTGCCCTACCGATACAGTCATCTCTGAGCTTGACTTTTCGACGGTCTTCGCCTTTCTGCTCAACAAAATCACAAACCTGCTTAAAAGGAATATGCATAAACATGAGAGAGTCAGTCTTACCTTCTTTAGCGGCTTCCACTGTTTCATTCTTAAACCATTCAACAGCCTCAGGAGTGATTTCCTCGACACACTTATCATTTTCTCTGTCATAATAAGCAGTATCTATCATATAAAAATCAAGAAGCTTTTTCGAATTATCTGAAGAGTAAGCAGGAATACGGTATGTACCGCAAAGCTTTCCGGTATTTTCTAAACCTCTGTTCATTCTGTAGGTTCTGAAAATATCCCCCTGTTCCTCTTTTGTAAAAGAGTTTCTGTCATCGTGATTACCGAAAATAACAGAAAACGGAATTGCTCTGCTTTCAGGAATCTTTAAGATATGATAAAGTGCTTTTTTTAGAATTTTATATTCCTGTTTTCTTGTAAGGTTGCGTTTTTTGCTTCCGAAACGCATATCTGTAAGATGATTTCCCAGAATATTGTCTCCGGTAAAAACAATAAAATCGGGGTTCACCTTGTCGCAGGCCTTTTCAAGCATTGCAATCATAGATTTTCTGACCCATTGAGTGTCCTGTGCATCGCTTATCTGCATAACTGTAAGCTTTCCATTTTTAAAGTTAATTTTATCCATAAAAACACCTTCCTGTAAACAATAATTTATCGAACAACAAACCAAAATAAACTCAACATAAAAGTTTTGGTCGAGCTTTTTCAAAAGCTCGTGGGTTTCAAAAGGGCA
>CAYVTA010000008.1:0-40240 GCA_964454355.1 uncultured Eubacteriales bacterium
TATAACAACAACTCTCGTTTGTCAAGTGTTTTTTTAAATTTTTTATTTATTTTTTTATTTATTATTTATTTTCAAAAGTTTTTTTATCTGCGGAACCTGCAGAATGATGATTGCAACCACAAGAGTAATACCAAGTTCGGGGAGAAGATATGTTCCGTTGTATGCAAGTGAGTAAAAATACTTGCTCATGCCCTCAGGTGCCCACTGCCCCCAAATTGAAAAGCCTGTTATAAAGTGACAACAAAATCTTACAATAATTGATACAACAACGCCGATATACGCACCAAGCATCGGAACTTTTTTTGTCCTGATTTTTTTGAATGTGCCTGCAAAGCCTAATGCGGTAAAGGGTACAATATAGTCGAACAATGCAACAATAATTGCAACGTCAGCTGACATTGATGCATAGAATACATTTCCGCCCGGTAAATCCATTATAAGCTGAATGAGTGAATAAAAAAGTCCGACAGCTCCTCCCGTAAGATTGCCGTACTTAATACCTATTAGCATAATGGGAAGCATACTGCAAAGAGTTACAGCACCTCCCATGGGCATCTGAATAATTTTGATAAAGCTTAATACTGTAGCAAGTGCAAGCATTATCGCACATTCGGTAAGTTTGATTACATTCGTCTTTTTTCTTTCGGTCATATTATGAACCCTCCTAAAAATTTAAAAAAAAAGAAAACGCACCACAAAACAATGCAGTGCGTGAATAATCCAATTACTCTGTATATTCCCTACGCCGGCATTATCCGTATCAGGTTAAAGGGTTCACACTTGCGTGTATCTCAGCTTTTTAAAGCACCCCTATATGGTGTGTATTCATTTTTCGTTTATATTGTATCACAATTAAAATTTTTGTCAATAGCTGTATTACAAATTTTTCCGCTGAAATAAATAATGAGCGTTCCGTGTTTTACATAAACCAGGCTATCCTGTCCTGTGAAGGAATTACTTACAGCCATGGGATTGCAATTTTCAAGGGTACCATTGGTGAGAGAATACTTAAGCCCACGCTCGTAAACACCGGTAGCCTTTTCATCAAAAGAAAAAACAGATATTTCACCTTTCATTGAAGATTTGAATGTAATGCATGAATCTGTAATTGCAGTTACAGCATAATATCCGCAATCAAGATATGCTGAACCTCCATTTTTTGAAACATAAGCAAGCAGTGCAATATTAGCATATGTATGGTCAGCCCTTTTACCTCCTGTACCACCGAAAATAACAAATCGGTCAAAGCCTTTTTCCATAGCATACTTTACTGCATAGGAAGTGTCAGTATCATCCTTTTCAACAGGAAGCACCAAAATATTTTCTTTGTCAGGAATATACCCAAGTGAATCAAAATCACCTATGATCAAATCAGGAGAAATGCCGTTTTTTTTGCAATGTTCAAGTCCGCCGTCACAGGCTATTATTAAATCTTCAGCAGAACTATTAATCTCAATTATATCAGCGTCACCGGCACTGACAATATAGCAAGTTTTCATTTTATCACCAAATCACAAAAGGCGGCAAAGAGCCGCCTTTATTGAATTATAAATCAACAGGTACTTTAATAACTTGTCCTACTCTGACAGTAGTTGATATTGAAAATCCGTTAACAGCACAAAGAACCTGTACATTTGCAGTGGAATCCTTCACACCGAATGAACGAAGAATGCTGTAAAAAGTATCACCTGACTGAACCGTATAGTTGACCAATTCACCCGTATATGCTTCTGTTGTAGCTGCAACTTTAGTTGTAGCCGCCGTCGTAGGTATTGTTGCAGGAGTAGTGGTAGCTACAGTTGTCTGTTCTGTGGTGGTTTCAACAGGGGCTTGAGTTGTAGTTTCCGATGCTGTTGTTTCAATTGTTGCAATCTCTTCTTCAGAAGAATCCTCTTCACTTACTATGGCGGGAGCAAGACTGCTCTGTGACTCATCAGCAACAACATCATTGTCCGGTGTTTTTGTATTATCATCACCCGACGCAAAAAACATCACAGCAACACCTACGGCAATTGCAGCACAAACAATAACTGCACCTACAACAATGCCGAGCTTTTTATTTTTAGATGATTTATTGTCATCGGTTGATGACATTGTTTTAATATTTTCAATATCATCGGTTGCCTTTTCAAATTCAGCAATAACATCATCAATAGACTTATCATCTAACGTTTCGAAATCATCAAAATCGCTGTTTTCAGCGTTTTTGATGTCATTTTCGATTAATGTTTTTTCCAAATCAGAAATATCACCGTTAATCAGCTTTTTTTTTACGTAACTTTCAGCCTCATTAAGAGCTTCGATCCATAATTCATCAGATTCAGCATTTATCAGTTCATCTGCTTGAGCATCTTCGAGCATCTGTTCAAGCTGAGCCCGTTCAGCTTCTTTTTCAGCCTCTGCTTCTGCTTCAAGTGCCTTATCTCTCCACATTCCCAAAGCAAGAACATCAGCTTTGAAACGATCTGAAAACATAAGCTTTTTCTTCTTTTTAAGAATGAGAAGAATTATTAGAATAGCAAAGCCGGCAAATGTCATACTAAGACCTACAATAAGTCCTCTGGGAGTATACTTAAATTCAACAGTGTGCTCCCCTGCATCCATTTTGACACCCATGAGAGCGTCACCAACTTTAACGATATTTTCATCACTGACTTCAATACCGTCAACATAGACAGCCCACCCTTTATCATAAGGAATCGAAGTATAAAGCATACTGCCGTTTGCAAGATCAATTGTACCCTTGATATAAGACTCATCGTTAACTGTAACATCAAGGACACCATTTGACTGAATTTCATTATATGCATTAATAAACTTATTTTCGTTCAGACCGTATACATACTGATTAACATTAGTGCTTGTTGCATCATCATCAAGACTGTAGGAAATATAAAGAGTAGTTCCTGCTTCAACATTGCCTACATTGAGAACATAATGCTTTGTTCCTATAGACTGATTATAAGTAAAATTACCGGTAGTAACAAGAATTGAATCTATGTTTGAAGACTCAAAGTAAACATAAACATTCTGAGTTTCTGTAACTTCATAAGCAAAAGAAATTTCATTACTTGCTGCGGAAGTATCAGTTTTGTAGACACTGAACGTTCCGGATTCAACGTTACTGTCGCTTACAGCATCAATATTACTCAAAGTATCGACTTTTCCGACAATAGGCTCAAGTATATCAGCTACTCCGGAAGCCTGATAGTAAAAATCGTTCTGGACTGCAAACGGATTTTCGTTTGTATAATCCCAATCAGTGTCAGTATCACCGTCAACTGCAAATGCAACAGGAAGCCAATATCTGTTTTCATAGATAGTAATGTCTTCATATTCTCCAACTTTGGAATAAAGGAAATCACCGTCAAAATCGGGAGAATAGTTATCTGTTGCAACATAGCTGCTGTTATCTGCAATATACTTAATTGACATCATGGAATTGTAAAGACCTGTCTGCATATTATAAGTATAGCTATTAATCTTGTTACCGTAAAGTCCCAAATAATCCTGAAGCTTTGCAACATATTCATATGCCATTGATGTAAATGTTGAAACGCCGGGGTAATAGAACCACGAATTATCCATTCTTGTAAGAAGAGTAACAAGCTCCATTCTGTAGAATGAATCCTCGCCTTCTTTTTCCTCAATCATTTCTATTGCCGCCGTTGTATCATCATAAGAGCTTGTGTATGACGTTTTGCTCTGTGTAACAGTATAGTTAGGTGTATCCGCAATAAGGATTTCAGCACAAACACTTGTCAGCAGAAGGAGTGCAATCGCAGATTTGAGATACTTTGGATTTTTAATAAATACAAGAACAACTGCGTAAACAATTGCAAAAATAATACTTGTCCATACAACGGTAAGGTCAACATTCGCAGAGCCTATCTTCTCAACAAGAACAGTAAAACCGGCAACACATGAAGCGGAAACAAGAATAGCTTTAGAGGGAATCTTATCAATCTGAGTCAGAACTCTGTAAGCAATGTACAGTATAAAGAAAGAATATGCGAAAGAGAATCTGTAAGGAAGGTCATTTGGAAAATGGAATCCGTGCCAAATAAAGTTAAGATAGTTAATGTTGAAGCTCAAGAAGAACACTGCAGAAACGGTAGCGGTTGCGATTTTCTCTCTGTGAGTAAATCTTTCAGAGAACATAAACAGCGGCACAAGAATAAGGGTAATAATACCGCAGTAAACATTAGGATATACCGTATCACCGCTGCTTCTGATGGTAGGTTCAACGCCAGCAAGATGATTTGCAAAATAATCGAAAATTGAAAAATATGATGTAAACGATGAAGGGAATGTAGATGATGTTGCAGATGAATTCTGAAGAATAAAGTATACGGGCAACAGAGCAAATCCTGCAATAAGAGCTGCAAGAATAGAAGATGCTGCAAAGTTAACGCCTCTTACAACAAATTTGGAGTTAAGCAATTTTACCGTGCCTGATTTTTTGTATTTACCTTTAAGGATAATATCTCTGTTAATAGTAGCAGAAAGTGTATTTTTTGAGAAATAGAAATACAAGAAGAAGATGACAGAAAGAATACAAGTCATATAAGCCATGTAATAATTTGTCATCATAACATACGCAAGAGAAAGTACGTAAGGAAGACTTCTTCCATCTTCAATGATATACCATATACCCAACATTACAAGAGGTAAAACAACGACTGCATCAAGCCACATTATGTTCCAATAATATGCAATGAAATATCCGCTGAAAGCATAAAGAAGACCGAAAGCTGTTGTTGTAAGGTCTGATTTCTTTGTAACTTTTCCAAGGAAATAAGTAAATGTATAAGCTGCTGCGGCAGCCTTTACAAGAACAATGGCTGCGACTGCTTCCGGAATATTATAATGACCGAAAACCATTATCAACAGTGTCACAGGACTTGAAAGGTAATTAAAATAGTTACCCAAGAAGCTGCTTCCTAAACCGGAAGTAAATGAATACAGCAAAGAATCGCCGCCGAAAATTCTTTCATAAAGTTCAGCAAGAAGCGGGGCATACTGATGATAAAGATCCATTCGCAGGATTATTTTTTCACCAAAAGGGAAAAACTCCCATACTGCATAGGCAAATACCATAATGACCGCTGCTATAACTGCTGCGGCAACGGAATTAATATTACGGCTGAATATGCCTCCTTTTTTCTTTGTAAGCTTAGTCTTCAAAAAAATCTACCCTTTCTTTATGTACATATATACTGTTTTATGATAACACATTATTGACGGATATTCAAGTATACAAAGTTCATTTAATCAAATTTTTTTATTTCTTATAATTTCTTTATATATTAACAAAATATTCATCAAAATGTTGTTTTTTTGTGACAATTTCGTTTGTTTAATATGTTAAAGTAATATTAAGATTCATTTTAGGAGGATTTTTATGGATTTAAAGCAAGTGATTGACAGAAAAGATGACGCTGCAAAATATATGCAGAAGGAAATTGAGTATATCATCAAGAATTTTGAAAAACGAGATCCCGGCTCAAAGGGTGAAAAGCAGTCCTGTGAGTACATGGCAAAGGTTCTTAAAGACACTTGCGGATGCGAAACAGTTTATATGGAATCATTCAAGGAGAACCCGGGTTCTTTCTTTGGTTGGATATTTTTTACAATTTCATTTGTTCTTATATCAATACCACTGTATTTTGTTTTTCCTTTAGCTTCAGTTATACTGGTTGCAATCGGTTTTACAATCATGTTCTTTCAGTTTGGACTTTACAAAAAGGTTGTAGACAAATTTTTCCCCGAGAAAACAGGACACAATGTTACTGCTATAAAAAGCTGCAAGGGTGAAGTTAAACGCCGCATCTTTTTCAACGGACATCCCGATGCCTGTTGGGAATGGCCTGTCAACTACGCCTTTGGCGGAATCGGTTTTGACCTTCATTTAGGGCTTGCAATCATAGGTGCACTCTATTATATGGTGCTTGCAATTATCAATGTATGCATAAACGGAATCACTGCGGGGCTTCCTGATACAAATTCATGGCTTTTCAAAGCAGGGCTTGCAGGGCTGATTTTTGTTCCGTTCCTTATCGGTATGTACTGGATGTGGAACAGGAAGAGAATTGTTGACGGTGCAAACGACAATCTTTCCGGATGTTATATGGGTATTGCCATACTTAAAGCTCTTAAGGATGAAGGTATTGAGCTTGAGAATACAGAAGTCGGCGTTATTATTTCCGGTTCGGAAGAAGCAGGTTTAAGAGGCTCCATGGCTTGGTGTGAAAAGCACAAGGGTGAATTTGACGATGTACCAACATTTATTTATTCCTACGATACTATTCATGATCCGAAATACCTTATGACAAACTACCGTGATTTAAACGGAACAGTCAAGGTTGACGAGGATGTTTCCGACTTATTCATGGAATGTGCTCAAGAACTCAATATTCCTTGTCAAAAGGGATGGGTTCCCCCACTTGGCGGTGCAACTGACTCTGCCGCATTTGCCAAAGCAGGCTTCAGAGCTACCGGAATCACAGGACTTAATCATGTACTTGAAAGCTACTACCACACAAGAAGAGATACATATGATAACATGAATCTTGAAGGACTTGCAAACTGCTACGCTGTAAGTGTAAAGGTACTTGAAAAGTTTGATGAAGGTGCAAAGCAAAATTAATTTCTTATTAAGCAAAGAAAAAACGGTCAGTCAGACCGTTTTTTTTATACAAAGAAGAATTATTATTTTGTTGCTAAACAATAATCAATACCGTAATATTTCATAATTTCAGCTGCACAAGATGAAATTACTTCACCGCTGACAACAACAGGTACTGCCGGCGGACATCCGATTGATGGGGCAGCACAGATCCTTCCCACTGCTTTATCAACAGGCACTTTTTCAAAATCCGAAAAAACTGCATCATGTACACTCATTGCCTTTTCAGGAATAGGCATTTTTAATACATTTCTGACAGGCGTAAATGCATTTCCGAGGAAAAACTGTCTGACTTTGTAAAAATCATTTTCAGTGTTACAAGGAGTGAACATCATAACAGTAAAATCAGGATCTTCATACTCACATTCAATACCATATAACCGCATTCTATCTGCGAGATCAACTGATGATGATTCAACAGTCAGCTTCAACGGGTCAGATTTTATAATATTAACCCCGGCTGCTATAATACATTCTTTAAGCTCATTAACATTTGAAACACAATCCGCAAGCTCCTGCGAATATGAACCGGCAAGTTTTAAATTTACTGCGTCAAGTGACTGCAAAATTAAATACGACGGGCTTGTTGAGGCAAACATTTCCATTGCTGACTTTGCTCTGCCCATATAAGATGTATCAGCCTTATCACTTATGTGCAGATAAGCTCCGCCTGTAAGCACCGGCAGAGTTTTATGAGCCGAATCGCAGCACATATCAGCCCCCATATCCATAGGATGTGCTTTATCATGCAAAAAATGAAGATACGCACCGTGAGCATTATCAACAAGAAGCGGTAATCCGTATTTATGTGTAACATCAGCAAGAGCTTTGATATCAAGCATATTTCCCAGATAATCGGGACTTGTGACATAAACCGCACAGGGCATTTCATTATAATTTTTGAGTTTTTTGTCCAAATATTCGGGCGTTATCACACTCTTGCAAAGAGAAAAGCACTCACTTTCATCAAAAAGCCAATCAATATCTATATCAAGCTGCGAACAACCGTAAATCAAAGCTTTGTGACTGTTTCTCGATGCAAGAATCCTATTATTTTTACCGTTTCTTCTGACCAATGCAAGCATTGTCTTAATACACAATGTAGAGCCTTCTGTAGAGTAAAGAGTTTTTGCAGTACCGAAAAGCGTTGAAGCATTATTTTCGCTCTGAGCAATAATTCCATTTGCTTCAAAAAGTGCATCTGCACCTTTGATTTCGGTTATATCGAGTTTTTCGCAGCCCAAAATATTTTTTCCCTTGTGACCGGGCATATGAAGCCTTGAAGTTTTACTTTCTGAATACTTTTTTACAAAGTCGATAATAGGTGTATTCATTTTGAGTTATCAAGGTCTTTTGCAACCTGTATCATAATTGCACATTCCATTCTTTTTCTGAACAACTCACAGCCGTGTTCATAAATGCCTCTGATAGAGCCTGTAGCATGATATGCATTAGCGGCACAACCGCCTGAACAATAAAGTTTAGCCCAGCAGTCCTTGCACTCTTCTCTTGCGTAAACATTACAGCTTCTGAACTCTTCACGGACTTCATTTTTTGTAACACCATCAAAAACATTTCCAAGCTTGAATTGTTCTTCGCCTACAAACTGATGGCAAGGATAAAGGTCTCCCCAAGGAGTAACAGCCATATATTCAGTACCGGAACCGCAACCTGAAATACGCTTATAAATGCATGGACCGCCTTTAAGGTCGATCATATAATGATAGAATGTATAGCCTTTCCCCTCTCTGTCACGTTTAAGCATATCCTCAGCCAGTTTTTCGTATTCTTTAAGTACTACAGCCAAATCATCTTCTGTAAGTGCTGCAGCATCATCTGCGGCACAGACAACCGGTTCCATACTCAACTGATCAAAGCCCAAATCAAGCATTACGTTGATATCATTTGTAAAATCAGGATTAGCATGAGTAAAAGTGCCTCTCATATAGTAAGCTCTGCCGCCTCTTGCACTTACAAGCTTCTGAAATTTGGGGACTATATTTTCCCAGCTTCCTTTTCCGTTATAATCAACACGGACAGCATCGTGAATCTCTTTTCTGCCGTCGAGACTAAGAACAACATTATGCATCTCACGGTTAGCAAATTCAATAACATCATCATCTATAAGTACGCCGTTTGTAGTCAGTGTAAAACGAAATTTTTTATGCACCTTATCCTCAATTGAGCGAGCATACATAACGAGGTCTTTTACTGTCTGCCAGTTCATAAGAGGTTCACCGCCAAAGAAGTCAACCTCAAGATTTGTTCTGTTTCCTGAATTTTCAACCAGGAAATCAAGTGCTCTCTTGCCTACATCAAAGGACATTAGTGCTCTGTCGCCATGATATTTACCCTGACTTGCAAAACAGTAGCCGCAGTTAAGATTGCAGGTATGTGCGACATGAAGACACAGAGCCTTTATTATATTGCCGCTTTTTTCCTTAAACTTATCTGCATCAGGAGCAAAAGTATCCGGAGTAAAAAGCTTACCTGATTTTTCAAGCGATGCCACATCTGAGATGCAATCAATGACATCCTGTTCGGTAACGTCTTCTCTGTCACCATACTTTCTGAGTATATCTTTTACAATATCATCATGGCTTTTTTCTTTATACATAGCGATAATATCATATGCAACCTCATCTACGGCATGAACGGAGCCGGAACAGGTATCAAGAACGATATTGTATCCGCCGAGTTTATATTGGTGTAACATAATTAAATCTCCAAACAGAAAAAAATGCCGCCAAAACAGCGGCAGTTATTTCACATTATTAATCGTTGCTCTTGCTTTCACACTGCTGATTTGCAATGCCGCAGCTTGTCTTACAAGCAGACTGACATGATGTCTGGCATTCACCGCAGCCGCCGTTTTTTGCACTATCGCAAAGATTGCGTGTATCAAGAGTTTTGATTCTTTCCATAATTCATATCTCCAATTCAAAAAAATTTACAGATAAAGTATAACACAGGCACAGAAACTTGTCAAGACAATTCACTGCTGATAATCTGTTTTTCTTGCAAAATCTTGGGGAATTTCACTGCAAATATTACAGTGCAGGTAATTGCAGCAACTGCATCAGCAACAGCTTCTGCGGCATAAACACCTGTAACACCGGCAAATTTTGAAAAAATAAACACAAGAGGTATAAGAAGAATGACTTTTCTCAAAAGAGCCACAAACAAAGAAATTTTAGACTGTCCTAACGATACAAACATATTCTGACAGCATCGCTGCAAGCCAAATATGGTCATACCGGAAATAAATACAGGCATATATTCACCTACGACATTTATCAATTGCCGGTCATCGGTAAAAAGTGAAGCTGTAAATTCAGGAAAAATTATCATCAGCAAAAGAAGAATAAAATTAAAAGAGAACATTACAGTCATTGCAATTTTAAAACATTCTTTAATTCTTTTTGTATTACCCGTTCCGTAATTGTAGCTTATTATAGGTACAAAGCCCTGAGAAAATCCCGAAAGAGGTACGCCTACAAATTGCACAGCACTTTGCATAACAGTCAATGCACTGACATAGATATCACCAAAATCCTTAAGTGTTCCGTTAAACGCAAAACCGATAAGACTCTCTGTGCTTGCCATAATAAACGGAGCTATTCCCAAAGAAAAAATATTTTTTATTATTTTTCCGTCAGGACGTATATATTTCATTTCAATACGAAGAGAAGCTTTCTTTGAAAACAGAAAGCCTATTACAAAAATTCCGCTGAAAAACTGAGAAATAACGGTAGCCAGTGCTGCTCCTTTAACCCCCATATCAAAAACATAGATAAATAAAGGATCAAGAGCAATATTTGCCACAGCTCCGATAAGAACACTCCACATTGCAGTTTTAGAGCGTCCTTGAGCATTAATGAAAGTACTCAGCCCCGTTGCAAACATAACAAAAACTGTTCCCATAAGATAAATACTTAAATAATCAACCGCATACGGCAAAGTCGCTTCCGAAGCACCGGTTGCAAGAAGGATGGGCTCCGTAAATATGCAAATAGGAACAGATGTTAATACTGCAAAAACAATAAGAAGCAGAAATCCGTTACCAAGTATCCTGCCTGCACGTTCTCTGTTCCCCTCCCCCAATGCCATTGCTGCAAGAGGAGCACCACCTCCTCCTACAATCTGTGCAAAGGCAGAAATAAGAATGGTTATTGAACCTGTTATGCCGATACCGGCAAGGGCTTCAGTTCCTGTTTCAGGTATATGACCTATGTAAATTCTGTCAACTATGCTATACAGAAGATTTACAAGCTGTGCCGCTATACAAGGAAGCGACATTGAAAATATTAGAGGAAGCATTTTTTGAGTACCGAGACGCTGTTCATAATCTGTCATAAAATTCACCCCATTCAGCGATATTCAGTTATACAAACCTCTGTGCATATGCACATCTGCGACAAAGCTCCTCAGTAGCTTTACGGCCGTCAAAAGCTTGGACAATAGCCTTCACTCGTGGTGAAGAAAGAATAATGTCTGCATCATTTTCAAAAATATTGCCCAGATTTATCACACCGTCACTGTCAAGACAGCAAGGCACAACAGTACCATCACAAAGTATGCCGAAATGGTCACGCAAACCGTGGCAAAAAAATTCTTTTCCCTGCACCTGTGCATTTTTATCCGGCCATCCGAAACGTTCACCGTATTCAAGAAACATTTTATTGCGAATACGCAGGCCTTTTGTATTTTCTGTCCATTCACCGGTCAACCTTGAACTCAGATATTTAAGTACTACATCATTTTTACCGCCATCAAAGCCGTTATTCCACAATCTGAAAACAACAATAATACCCGATTCGGATGCTTTTTGGGCAAAATCGACTAATTCCGACATATAATTCTCGTATTGAGCTGCATCGTCACCCTCAAAGCTGTGAAGAGAAATATTAACCTTATGAAGCCCGGCAGCAATAATTTCATCGCCACGTTTTTTCAACAGAGTACCATTAGTGGTAAGCATTGATCTAAAACCAATATCCTTCGCCATTTTCAAAAAAACAGGCAAATCGGGATGAAGCAAAGGTTCTCCCATCAGGTGATAATAAATATACTTTGTATGGTCTTTAATTTTATCAAGAATAAGAGCAAATTCCTCTGTGCTCATCATCCTTAACTGCCTTGAATGACCGTGACAAAACGAACAATTCATATTACATATATTTGTAATTTCAACATAAACACGTGAATACATAACGGCTCCAAAAAAAGAAATTAATAATTAATCAAAAGCTGTATAAATTAAAAAATTAAAAAATCAATGATAATAAGAAAATATCTTACGATATACCAACCCTCTGTCCCCAATCTTGGCGGATTAGTGTTTCTAGATATAAGCAAATTACTCACTTTGAGAGTAATTTCCTATATATTAAAAAAATACCGATTTCTTTGACATTCGGTATTTTTGTGATTAATATGCAATTTGGATACAAGCAATAAACTAAAATTTATTCATGTGTATTATCAAATAATTCACTTTGTTTCTTTTTACTGAAACTGTTTAAAACTAATTTATATGATTTATCCAGCATATCTTTTAAAAGTTCATCAGGTACATTTCCATTTGGATTAACCGAATTCCAATGAACCTTATTCATATAGAACCCCGGAATAATATCTTCATATTGCTGACGTAAAAACTCGCCTTCACTCGGCTCCAACTTTAATGTTATGTAACAGGGTTTATTGTTATCATCAAGGCAAATTGCCGCAAACATCTTTCCACCTATTTGATAGCGTACCCAATTCCATTCAATTTTCAAATCTTTAGTGACATACTTTTTGTTCATTAAATAGTCGTTAATCCAATCATATCTCATATGTACACCTCATAATATATATTCACTCAATCAATTACAGTATAGAGTAAACTTTTCAAGAAATCAATACATTCCAAGCAACATTCCGGCAATATTTCTGAAACACTATCAAACGTATAAAAGCGGAAATCTGAATATATCAGAATTTGCAAGAGTGCGTGATATGAACAAAACTACGGTTTATAAATATTTCAGACTTTTTGAAAAAAAGCCTTGAAAACACTTAGTTTTCAAGGCTTTGGAGCTGCTAACCGGATTTGAACCGGTGACCTCATCCTTACCAAGGATGCACTCTACCTACTGAGCTATAGCAGCATTCACAACGAATAATATTATACACACAGACAAATCGTTTGTCAATAGCAAGTTTTAAAAAAAATCCAAAAAAACAATGTACAACCGCAAATGGTTGTACATTATCTGTTAAAGATATTTTTCCACAAATCCGAAAACTGCAGGATAATATATCTCAGGATGAACCTCGTTTGATTCCGCATGATATGCATCAGGAATGGGAAGCTTCTGCTTATCAGCAGTACAAGCATTATAAACCTTATCAAGCATCCAGAATGGTACAAATTTATCATTTTCTCCGTGAATGAAGAGCGTTGGAGTTTTTGATTTTGCAACAGCCTTTATAGGAGCAGCCTTCTTAAAATCAAAGTTACCTCTGAGTTTTGACACAGTATTCGCAGCATACATAAACGGGAAGACAGGTGCTTTATATGTAGTCTTCATTTCATTGCCCATTTCTTCCCACCATGAGGTATAACCGCAATCAGCAATTGCACATTTAACATTAGGCGAAAGATTTTCTTCTCCGGTAACAAGCATTGTTGTTGCACTACCCATTGAAACACCCAATATTACGATTCTTGCATTTTTATCAAGATTGACGATATACTCCGTCCACTCCATAACATAATCCTTATCATGATAACCCATTGATGCGTATTTATTTTCATCCGAACCGAAGGAAACAAGATGTGGCATAAGAACATTGAAGCCCTCTTTATAAAAATGAAATGCTTGGTCAGCTATACCTCTGGGACAACTTGTATAACCGTGAACAACGATTGCCCACTTGTCAGTGTATTCCTTCTGTATAAAAATATTAGCATACATTCTTTTGCCTTTTGAATTTACAAGAACAGTATCCTCGGGATGCATTGCAACGAACCATGCATCACCATCTGCCTGCTCTTCAGGTTTACCATAATATTTATAAAGGTCTTGAGTAACTTCACGGCAAATATTCTTTTGCTGAGTAAACTTTTTGCCGAGAACGACCTCATAAACCGCCTCACCTACTGCAAGATACGAAGTGCCGGCTACGACTGCAAACTTAAGCAAGGAGCTGACTTTTTTATTCATAATAAAACCTCCCATACGATATATGAAAATTATACAGCAATAATATAAAAAAATCAAGAATAGAGTCATATTTTACAATGTTTATTTTTCACTTGCACTGCTGTGGTTAAAGTGATATAATGTATTAAATTACAGGATGTGAAGGAGAATTAATATGTCTTCCGATTATATTTTCAGAAAAGCAACATTAGGCGGCTTTAACAGAGATGATGTTATGGCATACATAAACACTTTAAAGGCTGAAGAGTCTAAACTTATTGAAGAAAAAAATGCAATGCAAAAAGAAATCGATTCGCTCAAGGCAGAAAATCATCAGCTCAGTCAAAAAGCAGATGAGATTCAGCAGGAGTGCAACAATCAGCTTGAGGCAAACAAAGCTATGTTCAACGATGAAATCGAAAAGCTTCAGGCTGAATTTGAACAGAAACTGCAGACAGAATTAGAATCAAACCGTACTGCCGAAGAAAAGGTCGGTTCTGCAATGATCGATGTCAGAAGGTACGCTGATATGCTTCTTCAGGAGACCTGTCATAAAATTGATAAAATGTCTGCCGATGCTGATGTCGCAACAGCAAAAACCCTTTCCAGAGTACTTGATATTACTTCCGGCATTCAGGCGTTTTCAGACAAACTCAATGCGACACTTAATGACATTATTGCTGAAAACGAAGAAATTTGCAGAGAGCTTACCGGATTTAAAGGTTCATTAAGGCTCCCCTTTGAAACTGCATCCGGCAAACTGGAAACAGAAGTTTTAAATGAAATATAAAAGGATTCTCAAATGATTAACAACGCAAAAACTCTCAGGAACAAAATAATTGAAAAGCAGTTTTCAAGAATGAATGCAATGCAGTTTGAAGCTGTAACCTCCATAAACGGACCTCTTCTTATCCTTGCAGGTGCAGGAAGCGGAAAAACCACCGTTCTTGTTAACAGAATAGCATATCTTATCAGCTACGGTGATGCTTACAATAATGACAATTTCAGATTTCCGTTGAACGATGAGGATATTGCCCTTCTGAACAAATATTATGAGGGAAATACATCTCTTGAGTTTGATGCAATGCGTTTATTATCATATAATGCACCACGACCATGGGAAATTCTTGCCATCACATTCACAAACAAGGCTGCAAATGAACTCAAAGAGCGTCTTACCAAGCTTTTGGGAGAAGAAAACGGCAACAGCATATGGGCAAGCACGTTTCATTCCTGCTGTGTGCGTATTTTAAGACGTGACGGTGAAAGATTGGGATATTCGTCACACTTTACCATCTACGATACTGACGATTCAAAACGAGTCATAAAGGAGTGTCAAAGACTTCTAAATTTCGATGACAAATTCATTCCTGCAAAAAACATTCTCAGTGAAATCAGCAGGGCGAAAGATTCACTTATATCTCCCGCCGAATACCTTAAAGAGCATGATGGAGATCCGAGAAGAACCATAATCGGAAGAGCATATGAAAAGTACCAGGAATTGCTCAAAAACGGTGATGCAATGGACTTTGACGATATTATTGTCAATACTGTTAAACTTCTAACCGAGCACAAGGAAGTAAGAGAATACTATCAGCAAAAATTCAAATATGTTATGGTAGACGAATATCAGGACACAAACCATGCTCAGTATAAGCTTACATCACTGCTTGCAGGCGGTTACAAAAATCTTTGCGTAGTTGGCGATGACGACCAAAGTATCTATAAATTCAGAGGCGCAACAATTGAAAATATTCTCAAATTTGAGTTTCAGTATGATAACGCAAAAACTATCAGGCTTGAGCAAAATTATCGTTCCACACAAACAATTCTTGATGCTGCAAACGCAGTTATTTCAAACAATTCGGAACGAAAAGGAAAAACACTTTGGACAAACAACGGCACAGGTGATAAAATTTTAATAAACACTCTTGCTGACGATATTACAGAAGGTACATTTATAGCTTCAAGCATAATGGATTCCTCGTCCGGCGGCAGAAATTGGAGCGACCATGCTGTTCTTTACAGAATGAATGCACAGTCTGCAACCGTGGAACGTGCGTTAGTACGTGCCGGCATTCCCTATAGAATCATAGGAGGTCACCGTTTCTATGAACGAAAGGAAGTCAAGGATATCGTTGCATATCTGTCTGTAATCTGCAATCCCAACGACACGGTAAGGCTCAGAAGAATTATCAATGAACCAAAAAGAGGCATCGGAGAAAGCACAATGAATAATGCCGCAAAAATTGCGGATGCATTAGGAATAAGCCTCTACGAAGTTATCAGTCATGCGGACGAATACCCTGCACTTTCCAGGGCTGCAGCAAAGCTGAATCAATTTACCATGATGATTGACGAGTTAAGAAGAGCCCGAGAGTCACTCTCTCCAACAGAGCTATACGAAACTCTTATCAGCAAAATCGGCTATATAGAGCATTTATCGCAGGATAAGGAAACATTTACTGACAGATTAGCAAACATCAACGAGTTAGAATCAAACATTCAGCGATATGTTGAAGAAAACCCTGAAGAGCCTACTATTGATGCATTCTTGGAAGACGTTGCCCTAATGTCTGACATTGACAACTACAATGCAGATGCTGATTCTGTTGTACTTATGACTTTGCATTCTGCGAAAGGTCTTGAATTTCCTGTTGTCTATATTCCCGGCATGGAAAACGGAATTTTTCCGGGTATGCAATCCATGTTTTCTGAATCAGATATGGAAGAGGAACGCAGACTTGCATATGTAGGTATCACCAGAGCAAAGGAAAAACTCACACTTACAAATGCAAAAACAAGAATGATTCACGGTCAGACATCGTACAATCCACCGTCCTGCTTTTTAAGTGAAATACCACCAGATCTTACAGATGTTAAAAAGCCGGAAAGAACAGCATCATTTTCACCAAGTGATTCATCATATTCAAATTCATACAGAACCTGCAATTATGACTCACCAGAACCATCACGCAATTATTCAAAACAGAAAAATTCTTATTCAGCTTCTGTATCATCAACTAATATTTCTTCGAAATCAAGCTTTGATTACAAAGCCGGAGACAGAATAAAACACAAGAAATTCGGTGAAGGTTTGGTTGTCGGTGCAACAAAAATGGGAAATGATATGCTCCTTGAAATTGCATTTGATTCTGTTGGAACAAAAAAACTGATGGCAAAGGTTGCTCCGCTGACAAAATTATAAAATCAATAAAACTCCCATTTCGGGAGTTTTAATTTTTAAAATATACTACTTTCAGACCAACACTTTTGATTTTGGCGGTACTATATTAATGAAGCTTCAAAAAAATAATCCCGAAAGGAGGCACAGTATGAAAATAAGCGAAAGTATGATTTGTGAATATGCAAAAAAAGTATACGGCTTTGCATACTCAAAAACAAGAAATATTTCAGATGCAGAGGATCTGTCTCAGGATATTCTGACTGTACTTGTCGGTGAGATATCAAAAAAAAAGGAAATTGAAAATCCCGATGCATATATTTATCGCATCTGTTGTTACACATGGTCAAAATATTTGCGTAAGCATATAAAAACAAAATGCAATGTTCCTTTTGATGATAAAATATTATTAAATGACGGCAAAAATATAGCAGAAGATTTTGAAAATGCACAGATTCTCGAAAATCTTCGCAATGAGATCGCATTTCTCTGCAAAATACGTCGTGAAATTCTGATATATCACTATTACGAAGGCAAAACAAGTAATGAAATAGCAGAAATGTTTTCGCTGTCACCTTCAACTGTACGCTGGCATTTGGGAGAATCTCGAAAAAATTTAAAGGAGCGACTTAATATGGAACAAAATGAAATCTACAGACCGGAAAGACTGAGATGCCACTATACGGGCAACATAACTCCTGACTCTCTCTTTATGCAGTTGAAAAAAGATGCATTATTACAAAATATATGCATTATCTGTTACAATGAACCATTATCTATCGAAGAAATTGCGAGAAAACTTTCAGTTGCGGCAGTTTACATCGAAGATAAAATTGAAAGACTTGTATATATGGATTATCTGTCAGAACAAAACGGCAAATACAGAACCAATTTCCATATAAAAAATACCGAATATATTTTAAATGAATTGCAGTATATGCTCTATAACATTGATCCGATAGCAAAGAAGATTTATGATTTCTGCAGTGATTTATACAACGAAATATGCAAAGATTATGACTTTGGAATTTCTAAAAACAAGATTATTGCTGATGCAGTCATGCTCACATGTGAATATTCATGGTGGAATGCTTTGGATAAGATCAATAAAAACTGGTATACCCCTCCAAAGCGACGTGACGGCTCAGAACATTGGATGTTTGCATACCTGATTGATGATGAATATTTAAAATCACATACACGATTTTCTGACAGAACATGTGATTATTTAAAAGTACATTTCGGAAAAGGTATTGCAAGTCAGAGTGCTGTTTCCGGCAGAGTAAAAATCAAGTGCCGACATTGTGATACGTATCTTCATGATGTTCGCAATATTGAAAGCTATCAACTGATAAAGTTGCAACAGGTCAACAAAATCATTGAAAAAAACAGTGATATTTCAGAAAATGAGAAATACATTATCAGTAGTCTCGCTAATGAAGGTCTTGTGACGATAGAAAATGAAAGACCTAAACTTCTCATACCGTATATTACAAAGAGAACTGTTCGTAAATATATGCCAAAAGTCATAAAACTCTATAAAAAAAGCGGCATAGAAAAGGCTGTAACAGATTATATTCTTCATTACGGCCAAGAGATGGATAAATATATTCCTAATTATCTGACAGAAGAAAACAGACTGCATTCAAAATATTACAGAGCAGGAATAACATATGAAACCATTTTCCGTCTTATAGAAAAAGGGTTACTTGAGATGTGGACAAACGAAGATAAACAAAGCTCACTCTTTATTGTCTGGGAGGAATAATAACAAAAAAATTTAATGCATCACAAAGGGAATGTAAAAAAGGGGCTGTTTTTTACAGCTCCTTTATATAAATTTATGCACCGAGATAAGCTTTACGAACACGCTCATCATTAAGAAGATCAGCAGCATTGCCTTCCATAATGATTTTGCCTGTTTCAAGAACATAAGCTCTGTTCGCAACGGAAAGTGCCATATTTGCATTCTGTTCAACAAGCAGAACAGTTGCACCTTCCATTTTTATTTTTTTGATAATTTCAAAAATCTCACTTACATACAAAGGTGAAAGTCCCATAGAAGGTTCATCCATAAGAATGATAGATGGCTTTGACATAAGTGCTCTACCCATTGCAAGCATCTGCTGCTCACCGCCGGAAAGAGTACCTGCAACCTGAGTGCGGCGTTCCTTAAGCCTTGGGAAATATTCAAAAACCATTTCAAGTGAATCATTGATTTCCTTTTTGTCTTTTCTTGTGTATGAACCCATCTTGAGATTATCGTAAACAGAAAGAGAGGCAAAAACACGTCTTCCTTCAGGAACATGAGCCATTCCCATTCCTACGATTTTGTGAGCGGGAACTTTTGTTATGTCCTTACCGTCAAGAGTTATTGAACCGCTTTTAGGTGTGAGAAGGCCTGTAACAGTATGAAGGGTGGTTGTTTTTCCTGCACCATTTGCTCCGATGAGAGCAACGACCTCGCCTTTATCGACATCAAAAGATATGTCTTTAATTGCCTGAATGACACCAAAATAGACATTCAGGTTTCTGACTTCAAGCATTGCCATATAAACTCTCCTCCTTACTGACCCAAATACGCCTTGATAACTTCGGGCTCTTTGAGAACATCTGCAGTTTTCCCCTTAGCAAGCTCTTTGCCGAAGTTAAGAACTGTGATTTCTTCACATATACCGGAAACAAGACTCATATCATGCTCAATTACAAGCACTGTAAGCCCAAAATGATCTCTTACGAAATGAATCGTATTCATAAGCTCCTTTGTCTCATTAGGATTCATACCTGCGGCAGGCTCATCAAGCAGAAGAAGCTTAGGATTTGTTGCAATGGCACGGGCAATCTCAAGTTTTCGCTGTTTGCCATATGGCAAATTTGAAGCAAGAGTGTCCGCATTTTCGTCAAGTTCAAAAACCTTGAGAAGTTCAATTGCTTTTTCATTCATCGCTTTCTCTGTCTTAAAAAATCCGGGAAGACGAAAAATACCTTCAAATGTGGAATACTTCATCTGGTTGTGAAGGCCGACTTTTACATTGTCAAGAACGGAAAGATTTTTAAAAAGACGAATATTCTGGAATGTACGAGCAATACCCGCCTTATTAATATCAGCAGGCTTTTTGCCTTTAAGTTCCTTTCCGTCAAGGAAAAATGTTCCCGTTGTGGGAGTATAAACACCTGTAAGGAGATTAAAAACAGTAGTTTTACCTGCACCATTAGGACCGATAAGCCCATAAAGTGCTCCTTTTTCAAGCGTAAGATTAAAATTATCAACAGCATGAAGACCGCCGAATGTTATACCTAAATTTTTAACTTCAAGTAACGCCATTATGCCGCCTCCCCTGTTGTTTTTGTCTTTTTATTCTTAAACTTATATGAGATTTTTTCACGGAACTGAACAAAGAATGTTCCGTTGTTAACTATCATCATTACAATAAGAAGAATTGAATAAATAAGCATTCTGTAGTTACTAAGATTGCCTATACCTCTGAGAAGTTCGGGAAGTGCGTAAAGAATCGCAGCAGCGATAACAGAACCTCTTATATTGCCCATTCCACCGAGAACAACATAAACAAGAATGGTGATAGACATAGTATAACCGAAGTTTGCTGTGGTTGCAGTAAGTTTAGACAAGTTGTGAGAATAAAGAACACCGGCAACACCAGCCATAGCAGCAGAAATAGTAAAGACCATCAGCTTATATTTAGTAACATTAATACCAACTGATTCCGCAGCAATTCTATTATCTCGAATTGACATGATTGCTCTTCCGGTTCTCGAATCCATAAGATTATGAACAATAAAGAGAGTTATCATTACAAGAATAAAACCAATAAGGAATGTTGAGCTTTTTGGTGTGCCTGAAATACCCTGAGGGCCGTTAAGGAAAATCTGACCGTCCGATTCCATGTTAAGACCGCTTGAATCAAGAGATACATGGAATCCGTTTGAGTCCTTACCGATATAAAGTGCATTTACTACAGTCTTTATAATTTCACCAAAAGCAAGTGTAACAATTGCAAGATAGTCACCTTTCAGACGTAAAACAGGAATACCGATTATGATACCTGCAATTGCGGCAACTGCTGCACCGATAACGAAAGCAATAATAAGACGAAGTAAATCGGATTCGATTACATCCTTTGTAAGAACGGAGAAAAATGAACCGACAAATGCACCGACACACATAAAGCCTGCGTGACCAAGGCTCAACTCACCAAGGAAACCTACCACAAGGTTCAATGAAACGGCAAGAATTACGCTTGTACAAATAGGGACAAGCAAAGCATTGTGAGCACTCTTAAGGTTACCTGTTGAAGCAAGCGTCTGGAACACTGCAAAGAACACAACAACAATAAGATATGTTATAAGATCTTTACCCTTAAAAGGTTTAACTGTATTTGTTTTATTCTTTTCAAGTCTTGAATGTGTTTTATTTCCCATTGTATACCACCTCAGACTTTCTCATTAATCTTCTTGCCCATAATACCTGTAGGTCTGACAAGAAGTACTACAATCAACACTGCAAAAACGATAGCATCAGAAAGCTGAGAAGAAATATATGCCTTGCTCAGGTTCTCGATTATACCGAGAAGAATACCACCTATCATGGCACCGGGAATTGAACCGATACCGCCAAAAACAGCCGCAACGAATGCTTTGATACCGGGCATTGAACCTGTATATGGGCTCAATGCAGGATAAGAAGAACAAAGAAGTGCACCTGCGATAGCAGCAAGAGCAGAACCGATAGCAAATGTAAGAGCAATAGTACTGTTAACATTAATACCCATAAGCTGAGCAGCACCTTTATCTTCGGAAACTGCCAACATAGCCTTGCCGGGCTTTGTTTTGTTAACAAACAGATAAAGTGCAATCATTATAACGACGGATACAACAATAGTTACTATTGTTTCACCGGAAATAACAAGCTCACCGTCTGCCAATGAAACGGGGCTGAGAGACACAACAGATGAGAACTGCTTTGTATCAGAACCGAAAATAAGCAAAGCAAGGTTTTGCAAAAAATAGCTTACGCCAATAGCTGTAATAAGAACAGCAAGAGATGATGCTTGTCTAAGCGGTTTATAGGCAAGACGTTCAATAACCACACCTAAAACTGTACAGAAAACCATTGCTATAAGAACAGCAAGAGCAGGATTCATACCGGCAGTTACTACACTCGTATAAATAACGAAGGAACCAACCATAATAACATCGCCATGAGCGAAGTTAAGCATTTTTGCAATTCCATAAACCATTGTATATCCAAGAGCGATAAGAGAATAAATACCGCCCAAGCTGATTCCGGAAATTAACTGTGAAAGAAAGACCATATACAATTTTCACTCCTTAAAGGGGTAAATATAACACTGTCAAAAGCTCTGAAACAAGGTATCAAAGCTATAGCGATACTTTGTTTCAAAGCTCTTGAAACACTAATCCAAACAAGGGTCAAGGGTATGCCGCATATTACAGCAGCATACCCGCAAAATTTTAATCAAAGATAATTAAGCTTCAGCAACTTTGCCAGCTACGATCTTAACAACCTTGGGAGTCTTTGTAGGTTCACCTGTTGCATCCCATGTGATGCCTGAACCTGTAACACCGTCAAGTGTAATTTCTGTCATGGCAACCTTCATTGCATCGCCAATCTCAGCAACAGTCATATCTACAGAGATATCAGATTTCTCAGCAGCAGCCTTGATTGCATAAATTGCGTCATAAGCATCAGCAGCGAACTGGTTGAGATACTGAGTCTGATCAGCATAAGCAGTCTTGAATGCTGTAACGAAGTTAACAGTTACATCATCAGTAGCTGTCTCCATGAAGGGAGTAAGATACATAAGACCTTCAACAAGTGTTGTGTCGATATTTTCCATACCAAGGATACCGTCCATACCGTCAGAACCGAGGTAAATGGGGTTATAACCCATGTCATTAGCCTGTTTGAGAATAAGAGATGCAGGTGTGTAATAAATGGGAAGGAAAACAAGCTCTGCGCCTGCTGCCTTAACATTAGTAACCTGAGCACTAAAATCTGTTGCACTGTCATTTGTGAAAGCTTCCTGAGCAACAACTTCAAGTCCGTTAGCTTCTGCCTGAGCTACGAATGTATCCTTGATACCTGTTGAATAGCTATCTGAGCTGTTGTAGATAACAGCAACCTTTGTTGCAAGAGCGTTGCTTGCGATGTAGTCAGCTGCAACAGTACCCTGAGCAGGGTCAGAGAAACAAACTCTGAATGCTGTATCGGGCTCGATACAGTCTGTAGCAGAACCTGAAGGAGTAATGAGAAGCATATTGTCAACTTCAGTTTCAGCAGATACTGCTGCACAAGGTGTTGATGTAACAGTACCCATGAGCATCTGCATACCCCAGTCTTTAAGAGTGTTGTAAGCTGTAACAGCTTTTTCAGCATCAGCTATGTCGTCTTCCATCTGGAATTCAACTTTGTAGCCATTGATACCGCCTGCAGCGTTGATTTCTGCAACAGCGAGTTCAGCGCCAAGCTTAACAGCCATACCGTACTGAGCAGCATCACCTGTAAGAGGACCGATACCGCCGATTTTGATTGTACCTTCCTTTGCATATGTAGCATCAACCTGTTCATCAGCAGCTACAGACTCGTCTTCATCTACGGGATCTGTATTATCAGAACAAGCAGCAAATGCAAAAACCATAGAGAGTGCAAGGACAAGTGCGAGAATCTTTTTGATTTTCATTTGGAATTACCTCCGTAAAAATTGGTTTGCGCAAAATTGAATACGCAACTCACAATTAAATTCAGTCGGGCAGTCAGACTGATTTGTGATAAAATAATTATAATCATATAAAGCGATTATGTCAAGTGTTTTTGTTCTCAGAATTTATCATTTTTGTATACATTATCAAATTCAAAAGGTATTTTTTTACCTTTTACCGTATGATAACAGTTTTTTCCAAGCGAAAAAATGTATTTATCGTTTTCAATACTGTCCGAATAAACATTTTCCACCTGAGAATCCGGATATCGTTCTCTAAAAAGGCGAACTTTCTCCTCATCATGGCAGTTTTTACCAATTATAGCCCCATTACCGTCATGTTCAGTAGCAATAAAATCGTCAATTTCAATACGACTTGCAATCTCTTTTATAAGAAAATCCGGACCGGCACTGATTACAACTGAAAAACGTGGCCTGTTTTCTTTTTTTGCCCAATCAAAAACATATTTATCATATCTGTTCCAAAAATCATTAACAGTCTTTTGCACATCTATATCCCTAACAAAAGAAAAAATCACACTCTTCATCCGAGTAAGGTCACTTTTTTTTCTGAAATATTTTATTACTGCAGATATCATTTTTGGCAGATATTTTAATGTTTTTAAATTATGAGCCATAGCATAAACACAAAAAAGTGAGCCACTGTCAAAAGGAACAAGTGTTTTATCGAAGTCATATATATCAATCTGAGTTACATCTGTATTATTCATAATGACCTCCTCAAATTCAGTAATTTTATTATACAAGAAAATCATTGCATAATCAATACGAATTTAACATAAAAAGGAGCAGTACCGAACTGCCCCTTTTGTTAAAAATCAATATTTCAATTAAAAATCAAAACCTGTGTAGTCAAGTACAAGAGTAAATACGTACTTAAAGAATGCAGCGATCTTTGTAGCTGTATCAGTTGTATCTGAATTAAGCTTATAAAGGTATCTTGCAGCATCGTCCTCATAATCAAAATAATCAAAGTAACTGTTAACCTCAGTGTCAAAGTTCTCAAGATCATCTTCATAAAGAGTAATTGTTCTAACGCCGACATTTTCACCGTTATATGATGCAAAGCCAACTCCGGGAGTATTGCAAAGCTTAATTCCCTGATACTCTACTTCGTAAGTATTAAGGTGATCATGACCGAAGAATATTGCAAGAACATCATCATTATCATTGTCAACAAAAGCTGAAAATTCACCGTTATTATAATCGGGAGGACAGGGAGTTTCAGGAAGAACACCTACTGCACCTTCAGGAAGCTTATAATATACACCATTCTTTTCAACGGTACCTGTTGCTTCGTCTGCAACATCGAGAGCAACATAAATATCAGGAACTACAATGTGCTGGAATACGATTGAGGGAACTGCTTCACCGTTAGTCTCAACAAGCTGTGCAGATGTCTCATTATACCATTCAATCTGAGCTTTTGTAACTGCTGCATAACCACCGAGGTCATTTTCACGGTTGTAGTCACCGGAATCGATCATCCAGATATTGAAAATCATATCGTTTGCATCGGTTGATGAGTAAAGAGGAACATAGTATGTGCCGCTTGTATAATCACCGAAATCAACACCAGAGCAGCCAATGAAACAATCATACTTTTCGTACATTTCTATCTGCTGAGCTCTTGAAACATTACCTTCAGCATCATGGTTGCCGAAAACGGAAGCTACAGGAATACCGTACTCTTCAAAAATTGACATAAACTCATTAATAGCAAGAGGAGCAAGAATTGCAGACTCACCTGCTGTTGAGTTGATATTGTCACCGGAAAGAACGATTAAGTCGGGCTGTTCAGCTTCAATAGCAGCTCTGATAAGGTTCTTTGTGATAGTCTTCATAGGCCAGGCATCCTGCATATCGGCAATCTGAAGAATTTTAAATTCCCCGTCTTCATTGAACTGAAGATGTGTGTCAACTTCTTCACTTGTTGCCGCAAAGGATACGCAGAACAATGAACCGACAAGCATCATAACACTTAAAACAACCGCAAAAACTTTGCTTGATTTTTTTAACATAAAATTACCTCCTGATAATAGCAAAATTTAACATATAAATAATATCACAATAATTCCGAATTTTCAATAGAAAAAATTATTAAATCAAAAAATAAACTTCCATATCAGTTTGTCCTCTGTTTGCAAATGCAAAATACGGAATCATTTTCAAAACTTGAGTTAAATGTGTATCAGCATCAAATGAATAGAGCTGTTCAGTAGGCTGAGGAATTTTACCTCGCACGGAAAGCGTATATGTACCGAAAATATCTGAAAAATCACATTCTATGCGTGAATCAGCATCAACTCTGAAAGCCACTAAACTAAAATCATTATCCACGCCCTCTGCACAGTAAACAATGGGACCTTTCATGACAGCAACTTTACCTGCACAGTCACGAATACGTGAATTTGGATAAACAATCCTGGGTTCAATGTCAAAATCAAGAAGAATTACATTTTTACCTTCAGTCAAGTGGAGATAAACATAGCCCTTTTCAGTTTTTGCATCAATTTTATTACCGTTAAGACTTACAGAATAAGCTTTACACCAACCGGGGATACGCACAGCAACATTATTAATGTTTTTGACGCTGATTTCTATTTTACCATCATTGGGGTACGCAGTTTTCTGTAAAATTTCAATATTATCAACCTTTGTTTCACTCGCCATATACTGATGAACAAAAAGAGTGTCATCATTTCGAGTATAAAGAAAATCGGCTACTGAAGCAATAAAACGGGTAATATTAGGCGGACAGCAGGAGCAGTCAAACACTTCCTTACGTTGAGTTATCGGAAGATTTTCATGTTTATTGAACTGGGATGTGTTGCGTTCAAGAAGTTCAGTTCTGATTTCAAGAGGATTGACATAGAAAAAAGCTTTACCGTCAAGAGAAACAGATGAAAGTCCATTGTTATAAAGTATTCTTTCCACTGTGTCGGAATATTTTGCATCAGTTTCATGTAGCAGCATTCTCTGTGAAAACCATGCAAGAGCAAGTGCCGCACAGCTTTCAGAATATGCTGTAAGATTTGGCAAATCGAAAGGAATTGTAAATGCCTCTCCCTTGCCTGTTGAACCTATGCCTCCCGTAATATACATTTTTCTCAAAATTATATCGTCAAAAATCTTCTGACAAGCTTCAAATAATTCTTTATCATCAGTTTTCAAAGCTAAATCAGCCATCGCTATATAGAGATAGCAAGCTCTCACTGAATGACCTTGAGCAGTTGTTTGCTTTCTTACGGGAAGATGGCTCTGTGAGTATTCATGAGCAACACCGTTATACTCACTTTCATCAGTAGAGCCACGATTATTAATAAAAAACTTACATAAATCAAGGTATTTTTCATTTTTAGTAAGATCATAAATTTTGATTAGTGCAAGCTCAATCTCCTCATGTCCGGGTGTTACAAAAGATGCTGATTTTTCTACAACAAATATATTATATATATGATCAAGATACTTTTCCATAACATCAAGAAGCCTTCGTTTACCTGTTGCTTTGAAATATGCAACGGCAGCTTCTGTAAGATGACCGGCACAATAAAGCTCATGATCAGTTCTGTCTGTCCATCTTTTTTCAATATGCTTTGATATATAGCAACAATTATAATATCCGTCATTCTGCTGACTGTTGCTGATGACTTCAATTGCAGAATCTGCAGCTTTTTCAAGCTCCGGATGATCTTCGCTTTCGAGTATATATGCAACGCTTTCTATCCACTTTGCAATATCAGAATCCCAGAAAATATGGGGCTCGTTTATATCGCCCGGCTTCCACTTACAAGCAAGAGCATCAAATCTTCCTGTCTCTGTAAAGCGTTTAAGAACATTATAAATACTGACATGAGATACAGTATCAACTTTCTTTTTCCAGAACCCATCATTTATCTTTGTTTCTCTAAAACTAATAATTTCCATACAAACACCTCTGCATCAATTTTAAAATAAAATACAGCAAGTTGCAATTGTAAAATGTAACAGATTGAGACAGTTTTATTTGTAAAAAAGCTACAACTACAAAAGACGGCTCTTAATAGAGAACCGTCTTTTGATTGTTTTTGTCAAGATGCTTTCATCTTAAGTCGGAGCTTATCACTTATCATTGCTATAAATTCACTATTGGTTGGCTTTCCTCTTGAATTTTGAATAGTATAGCCGAAGTAGGAACTGAGCACATCGACATCTCCTCTGTCCCATGCCACCTCAATTGCATGACGGATAGCTCTTTCAACTCTTGATGCTGTAGTACCGAAATTCTTGGCAACTGTAGGATAAAGAAGTTTTGTAACAGACTCCATCATTGCTTTATCGTTAATTGAAAGAATTATAGCATCCCTAAGATACTGATAACCTTTAATATGTGCCGGAACACCGATCTGATGCATAATATCCGAAACGGTAAGCTCCAAGTCTTCTACATATTTTTCTGATGCTCGTATGTTTTTGATATTTCCTGATTTTGAAGACCAACGGGCGATCTGACAAATTCGTTCAGCAATAAGGTTAGGGTCAACGGGTTTAAGGAAATAATAATCAGCACCTGAGTAAAGCATTTGCTGTTCAAAATCTTCATTTCCAACTCCTGACAAAATACATATTATTGGCTTTTTTAATGTATTCATCGTTTTTATACGTTTCATAACAGCGATTGCATCCAAATGAAGCATAAATGCATCAATAAGAAGCACATCCGGAGCTGCGGATTCTACAAACTTTATCACTTGAGTGCCATCCTTTGGCACACTGATAACATCCAATCCAACATCCTCCATTGCTTTGATGCAATGTGTTGAAAATTCATTCTGTTCCTGTGTAAACAATACCTTGATTTGATTCATTGCGAAGATCCTTTCTGTTTCAGCCATTAAGCTGATATTTATACAAAATATCCGGCAATTTTTTAATTTCTCACCCAAATCTTGCCATATTTTACCATATTTAACCTTGATTGTCAACACAAGTAATACATTTTTTACATATTCTGTCAATTATATTTTCAACATATACATACAATTTTGTTTAAAAAGGGCTACTTTGCCTCTTATTTTTACCAATTAACCATTATTTTGACATTCAATATTTAATCAAGGTTTAACAGTAATATTAGAAATATAAACAAGATAAATATGAAAAATTTTACTCTTTTCCATTGAAAATTCAGTTATCTTATGATAGTATTATCCTATACATTAAAGGTAAGAAAAGGCGTGAATAACAAATGGATATCAAAATTTTTGAAACAACACAGGAAATCGGATCTGCTGCGGCAGAAATCATTATTAATAAAATTAAAGAGAATAATTCTGCAATTTTAGGTCTTGCAACAGGTTCATCTCCTATACCTACATATAACGAGTTGATAAAGGCTTTCAAAAACGGAGAAATCTCATTTACTGATGTAAAATCTTTCAATCTTGACGAATACTGCGGTATTCCTGCATCTGACAGAAACAGCTACTACACATTTATGCATGAAAATCTCTTTAATTCAATTGATATTAAGGAAGAAAATGTTAGAGTACCTGACGGCAATCCCGAAGATGTTGATACATTCTGTGCTGATTACGATGCTTCAATTAAAGCAGCCGGAGGTATTGATGTTCAGATTCTCGGCATTGGCAGAAACGGACATATCGGATTTAATGAGCCTTCTGATGTTTTTACAAAGGGCACATACAAAGTACAGCTTACTGACAGCACTATTGAAGCTAACAAGAGATTTTTTGATAAGGTTGAGGATGTTCCTACTGAAGCAATTACAATGGGAGTTGAATCAATTCTTGATGCAAAAGAAATTATCCTTATTGCTAACGGTGCTGACAAGGCACAAGCCATTCATGATATGATAAAGGGTGATATATCTCCTGCCTGCCCTGCTTCTATTCTTCAGAAGCACAACAATGTTCACATTTTCATTGATAAGGACGCCGCATCATTACTATAATCGAGGTGTTTGCATGAAAAAAATAGTTTTATTGATCGTTTTCTGCACAGCTGTCACAGTTTTTCTTTTCACAAGCTGTGATACAAATACGACATACGATGAAAGTTCCACTCAACTTAGTGAAGAGATGAGTCAACTTATTGAAAAGTCCACTCCGATAACAAGCGGAAACCTTATCACAAAAACAAATTCCGGCAGTGACGGTTATGTTTATGTTGAATATTTCGATAATGATGACAACCTTGTTGAAGAATATGTATGGAATGACGATGAATTTATTTCTCATGTAATAACAACTTATACAGAGTCAAATTTTTATGCAACTAAGGAAATTTTTGATCAAGACGGAAATTTGAATATTCTTTATTCATACGAATACGAAGATGAATCCCTAGTTGCAACAAAGCTCAGCGAATTTGAAAACGGTCTTCTCAAAAAATCAACAATTACTGATGCTGACGGCAATATTACAGGGTATTCAGTCAACAGCTTCAATGACAGTGATCAAATTGAAAAAATTGAAGTTTTCGATGAAAATGACACCATGACTGCATACTATACATATACTTACGACAATGATGGACGTCAGACCAAGTATTGTGCTTATTCGGCAGACGGTTCTATATCAAAATACACAATTTTTGAGTATAGTGAAAACGGAACAGTTACAGAGAAGTATTACAGCGGTGACGACACTCTGGAAAAGTACTTTATAAAAGAATACTTTGAGGATGGAAACATAAAGTCTTCAACTGAATATGACTCTCAGGGCAATATAGTTTCTCAAAACACATTTGAAGAAAATTAAGTTAAAAAAAATCAACTCTCGATTCATCAAAAAATCGAGAGTTTTTTTGTATTTGTTTTAGATTGAAATTTCAAGTGCAACTCTGTAAAGGTCAAGGTCAATGGAGTTTTTCATATTGAGAGCTTCGTAAATATCAAAGTCCAAAACCTGTTCCTTCTGCATAGCAACAACTCTGTTACCAATTCCCTGCATAAGCAGATGAACAGCATAGTTACCCATCTGGCTTGCAACAAGTCTGTCACGAAGAGAAGGTGAACCACCACGCTGTACATGGCCGAGAACGGTTGCACGGCTTTCAACACCTGTACGCTCTTCGATGAGCTTTGCAAGATTGTCAACACCACCGATTTTTTCTGAAACACCTTCAGCAACAATGATAATAAAGTGCTTTTTATCGGTCTTCTGTGTTCTCTTCATTCTTTCTATAACATCTTTTTCTATATCGAACTCTATTTCAGGAATGAGAATGGAGGTTGCACCGATCGCAATACCTGAATTAAGGGCAATATAACCTGCTCTTCTACCCATAACTTCAACAACTGAACAACGGTCGTGTGATTCTGTTGTGTCACGGATTCTGTCGACCATATCCATAACGGTATTCATTGCTGTGTCATAGCCTATAGTGTAATCACAGCAGGCAATGTCATTGTCAATTGTGCCGGGAACGCCAATTGTAGGTATTCCGTGTAAAGAAAGGTCTCTTGCACCTCTGAATGAACCGTCTCCTCCAATAACAACAACGCCTTCGATTCCATTTGCCTTACATACGTCGAGAGCTCTCTGAAGACCTTCTTCAGTCTTAAATTCAGGGCTTCTTGCAGAATAAAGCATTGTACCGCCTCTGTGGATGATATCTGAAACAGTGCGCAGATTCATCTCATACATATCGCCATTCATAAGTCCGTTGTAGCCTCTGCGAACACCGAGAACCTTCATTCCATTTTCACAGCCCGTTCTTACAACAGCTCTTATAGCAGCATTCATTCCGGGTGCGTCGCCGCCGCTTGTAAGCACTGCAATTGTTTTCATAGTGGTAAATACCTCCATACAAATGTCACAATATTTATATAAACTATATATTAATATTTATTAAAATAATAGTCAATACATTTTTTCGTCAAATATTTACATAATTTCTCAATTTTTTAATACAACATTACCACTACCCAATAAATTCTGTAATTTATTGTACAGTGTTGCTGTCACAGATGTTTTTATACCTGTTGACAAATTATATTTGTTTGTATCAGTGTAATAGAAATGCACTGTAGTAGGTCCTGAATACTGAGTAACCATTGCCATTACATCCTGCATAACAGGTGCATTTTCGGCAGGAATACGCAGAAAAAGTCCTCTTGTAGAGCTTTTCTTTTGCACCGGAGCCGTCTGAGAAGGCTTTTGCTGCATCTGTTCGGGAGCAGCCGAAGCCTCATTCGCTGATGCGGTCACAAGAGGAATATCTCTCTTAATTGGTGTATAGTCAGGAGGAGGCGGAGCCGCAATTCTGCCGTTTTTAATTTCATCCTGAGTGGGAGCCACCTCAATTGAATCCAGTGATATTTTAGCTGCCTCGTCATCTTTAAGCTCAAGTCTTCCCTCAATGATAACGATTGAATCCTCAATTAACAATTCAGCAATCTGAAGCATTTTTTTGGGGAATACAACAACTTCAATGGAGCCTGTAACATCCTCAGCCTGCAAAAATGCCATTGTAGTATTATTCTTTGTAACTTTTTTCTTTACAGTCGAAAGAATTGTAAGAAGTCTGACACGCTGTCCTGTTTTATACATTGACTGCGGATCGTTTACATCAGATTCAAGCAAATCAATAACATTTGCTGCACGAATCTTCTTTGAATAAGATTTATATGCAGTCATGGGATGACCGGACATATAGATACCTGTTGCTTCCTTTTCAAGCTGAAGTATCTCTTTTTCTGAAAATTCTTTGATATTCGGAACTTCCGGCTCCGTAGCCTTTGCAAGATCCTGACTCATATCAAAGAACCCCATCTGACCGTCAACACTCTGTTTTTTATCTGATTCAAGACTGTCAACGACTTTGTCCATCATTGTAAGCATCTGATTTCTGTTAACACCCAGACCGTCAAGAGCACCTGCTTTTATAAGATGCTCAACAGAACGGCGATTAAATTCCTTGCCGTAGGTACGCTTACAGAAAGAATAGAATGAGTCATAAGGTCCGTTCTCATCTCTATCATGAATAATAAGCTCGATATAAGACTGTGCAACATTTTTAACTGCAAGGAGACCGAAACGAACGGAGTTTTCCTCAACGGTAAACTGCTCACGGGAGCTGTTAACATTAGGCGGCAATACGGAAATACCCAGATTACCGCATTCAGCTATATAAGGGACAACTTTATCAGTATTTGAAAGTACACTGGTAAGCATAGCCGCCATAAATTCACAGGGATAGTGTCTGCGAAGCCACGCTGTCTGATAAGTAACGTAAGCATAAGCTGCCGAATGAGATTTATTAAAAGCGTAAGAAGCAAAAGATGCCATATCGTCAAAGATTGCATTTGCCGCCTCTTCAGTAATACCTCGTTTTACACAGCCATCACACGGGGAGCTGCCGTCGGAACCGTCAGAACCAAACAGAAAATATTTTCTCTGCTGTTCGAGAACATCAGCCTGTTTTTTTGCAACTGCTCGACGAACCATATCGGAAGCACCGAGTGAATAACCTGCCAGGTCACGGAAAATCTGCATAACCTGTTCCTGATAAACAATTGTACCGTAAGTAACATCAAGAATAGGAGCAAGCTCGGGAGTGTGATATTTAATTTGATCGGGATGAGCTCTGTTTTCAAGATATCCGGGAATGAAGTCCATAGGTCCGGGGCGGTAAAGAGCGATAACGGCAATTATGTCTTCCAAACAGTTTGGATGCATATTGATCATAAGGGATCTGATACCTGCCGATTCACACTGGAATACACAGTTCGTACCGCCGGCGGCAAGCATTTCATAAGTTTCGGGGTCATCAACATCGATACCGTAAACATCAAAGTTAGGGACTTTTTCCTGAACAAGCTTTTCCGCATCAGTAACAACCGTAAGGGTGCGAAGTCCAAGGAAGTCCATCTTCAAAAGTCCTAATTTCTCAACCCAGCCTTTATAATACTGAGTAACTACGGAGTCACCACTCTTAAACAACGGAACATACTCATCAACGGGATCACGGCAGATAACAACACCGGCTGCGTGCATACCTGTGTTACGCACCATGCCTTCAACCTTCATTGAGATATCAACAAGTCTTTTAAGCTGTCCGTCAGATTCATAAAGCTTTCTGAAATCCTGGCTTGCTTCAAGAGCTTTTTCTATAGTCATCCCCAGATCACCGGGAATTTCCTTTGTAACTGACTGAACGAGAGCAAGATCAATACCCAAAACACGACCTACATCACGAACGGCACCTTTTGCCGCCATTGTACCAAAAGTTGCTATCTGTGCAACATGATCAGCACCATAACGACGCTTTACATACTCAATAACTTCAGGACGTCGCACATAACAAAAGTCGATATCAAAGTCGGGCATACTGACTCGTTCAGGGTTAAGGAATCGTTCAAACAGAAGATTGTACCGCATGGGATCAATAGCAGTAATACCGCAGCAATATGCAGCTATACTGCCTGCACCCGAACCTCGTCCGGGACCTACGGGAATACCAACTGAACGGGCATAGTTTATATAATCCCAAACGATAAGGAAGTAATCTGTAAATCCCATGGAGTCAATAACGCCCAATTCATAATTAAGTCGCTCCATATACTCTGCAGGTGCCGCATCACCGTAAAGCTTTTTAAACCCGTCATAACATAAGTCTCTGAAATAGTCAAAATGAGCCTGACCACCGGGAACATCATAGTTTGGCAGGATTGTATTGCCGAAATCAAACTCAACATTACATTGTTCGGCAATTTTATTTGTATTTTCAATAGCCTCGGGGTATTCAGGGAAAAGAGCAAGCATTTCATCGCCGGATTTGACATAAAATTCATCGGTGGAAAAACCCATTCCTGTATCTTCATTAATAGTATGCTTGGTCTGGATGCAGAGAAGAATTTTCTGTATCTCCGCATCCTCTTTTGTAACGTAATGAGCATCGTTTGTTGCTACAATAGGAATATCAAGTTCTCTTGCAATTTTTATTATATCCGGATTTGTCTGTTTCTGTTCATCAAGGCCGTGATCCTGTATCTCAAGGTAATAATTGCCATCTCCAAACACATTTTTGTACCACTGTGCAGTAGCTTTTGCACCCTCATAATCATTCTTCATAAGTGCACGTGGAATTTCACCTGCAAGACAAGCAGAAAGACAGATAATATCTTCATGATATTTTTCAAGCAACTCTTTATCTACTCTGGGTTTTGTGTAAAAACCTTCCGTCCATGCAGCCGAAACAAGTTTTATAAGATTTTTGTAGCCGTTATAATTTTTTGCAAGAAGCACAAGATGATATCTTGCATTATCAAGACCATGAACCTTGTCAAAACGGCTTCGTGGAGCAACATACACCTCACAGCCGATAATAGGCTTAATACCCTCTGCCTTACAAGCAAGATAAAAATCGATACAGCCATGCATTACACCGTGGTCAGTAATTGCTATTGCAGTCTGCCCCATTGCCTTGACATGCTTAATAAGAGGCTTGATTCGACAGGCCCCGTCAAGAATGGAATATTCTGTATGTATATGAAGATGTGTAAAATCTACCATTTTTTACTTCCTTTTTGATTGTCCGTAGTACGCATTGGCACCATGCTTGCGGTTATAGTGTTTATCAAGCAAAAAGCTGTCAATAAGAGGTACGTCAGGACTGAGAATAAGTGTGTGCAATGCCATATCAGCTACTATTTCAAGCGTTGCGGCGTTGACAGATGCTTTTTCAGGAGAATTTCCCCATGCAAATACACCATGAGAATGAACAATAACACCCGGAACTGCATTAGGGTCGATATTATTGTCTTTGAAATGTTCAGCAATAACAACGCCTGTATTTTTTTCGTATGCAGAATTGATTTCCTCTTCAGTTAGACATCTTGTGCAGGGAATTTCACCGTATGCAAAATCTGCATGAGTTGTACCTAAAGCAGGAATGGACTTCCCTGCCTGAGCAAAGGCTGTAGCAAACTTTGAATGGGTATGAACTGCACCGGCAATATCAGGAAAAGCCTTATAAAGCTCAATATGTGTCAATGTGTCGGAAGACGGATTATATTTACTGTCAATAACATTGCCGTTAAAGTCAACTACAACCATCATATCCCATGTCAGTTCGGGATAAGCAACTCCTGATGGTTTAATTACAATAACTCCCCTTTCACGGTCAACACCGGACGCATTTCCCCATGTAAATGGTGCGAGTCCGTATTCCGGAAGCATCATATTCGCACGGTATACTTCTTTTTTAAGATCTTCAAACATATTAAAACCTCCGAAAGGGATATTTTCAGAATTATATTTTACAATATTTAAAGACCTTTTTCAATAGTACTAAATAAAAAAATAAGCATTTAATTCTGACAAGTGCGATTTATTGTGAACAAAAAGGACAGACACATAAAGTTTTATATGTCCGTCCACTCAACCTGCATCGATTTCAATTTGACGCAGCATATTTTATTTTCTGTTCAAATACTTTTCTCTAGTTGCCATACCGCCACGAATATGCCTTTGTGCTTTATTATCATCCAAGACCTTGCGAACTTCATCATATAAAGAGGGACTGACATTTTTCAGCCTTGTTGACACATCGGAATGTACCGTACTTTTTGAAATACCGAATTTTTTAGCCGTTGCTCTTACTGTCGTTTTATTCTCTACTATGTATTCACCAAGCTCAATTGCCCGTTCTTCAACAAACGTTTTCAAAAAAAAACCTCCTCATAACATATCATTCAATAATATGTTACGAGGAGAAAAATTATGATTATGCAGATGTGAGATAAGATATCAGTCTTTTATCCGAAGGGGTTTTCTGATTTATAAAGCATACCTTTAGGCTGATTGAAGCCGATATCTTCTACACCAAGATACTTCATAACACTGAAAATCGCTTTGCCATAGTGACCGAAAGCAACCGCACCGTGATGAGGATAATTCTTTTCAACAAGTACATGACGGTAAAACCTTCCCATTTCAGGGATAGCAAATACACCGATACCGCCGAAAGAATTTGTCTTAACAGGAAGAATCTCGCCCTGTGCAACGTAACCACGAAGCTTTGCATCAGAAGTACTCTGAAGTCTGTAGAATGTGATGTCACCGGGAGCAATATCACCCTCAAGAGTACCGTTTGTAACCTCTACGGGAAGAGTTCTTGCCATAATACGCTGGAACTTCATTTCTCCGAAGCTAAGCTTACAGATAGGTGTGTTACCACAGTGGAAGCCCATAAATGTATCTTTAAGCGTATAATCATATTTACCATTAATACACTCATTATACATATCAGCAGGAACAGAGTTGTTAATATCAAGAAGTGTTACTGCATCCTGACTTACACAAGCACCTATGTATTCACTGAGTGTACCGTAAATATCAACCTCACAGGATACGGGAATACCCTTTGCTGCAAGTCTGCCGTTTACATAACAAGGAACAAATCCGAACTGTGTCTGGAATGCGGGCCAGCACTTTCCTGCTATTGTTACAAACTCTCTTGAGCCTTTGTGAGCCTCAACCCAATCAAGAAGAGTTATCTCATACTGAGCAAGCTTTTCAAGTACTTCAGGTTTTTTATTACCAGCACCAAGTTCTGCTGCCATTTCAGCGGCAACAGCAGGGATTCTTTCATCACCTGCATGGTTATTAAAAGCTTCAAAAAGATCAAGCTCTGAATTTTCTTCAATCTCAACACCAAGGTCATAGAGAGGTGCTATAGGAGCATTACAAGCGAGGAAGTCCTGAGGTCTGGGGCCAAATGAAATAATTTTAAGGTTGCGAAGACCGACAACAGCTCTTGCTACAGGAATAAACTCTGCTATCATATCTGCACATTCTTCAGCAGTACCTACAGGATATTCGGGAATATATGCTTTAATATTGCGAAGCTTTAAGTTGTAGCTTGCATTAAGCATACCGCAATATGCATCACCTCTGCCGTCAATAAGGTCTGAACCTGTTTCCTCTGCTGCTGCAACAAACATAACAGGACCGTCAAATTTCTTAGCAAGAAGTGTTTCTGAAGATTCGGGACCAAAATTTCCAAGATACACAACAAGAGCATTGCAGCCTGCACTGTTTATGTCATCAAGTGCTTTGAGCATATCTTTTTCATTTTCAATACATACAGGACATTCGTATATATCGCCGTATTTTTTCTTGTAAGCTTCAACAAGATTCTTTCTTCTGCCCTCTGAAAGTGACATAGGGAAACAATCTCTTGATACAGCAACAACTGCCGCTTTAATAACGGGAATATTATTCATTGGTAATCATCCTTTCATTGAGATAAAATGCCATCAATAAACTGTTTTGCAATTCTTGCACTTCTTCCGCCTTTTAGAAGAGCAAATCTCTCTGCATCCATACACAGTTGCTCAGTAATTTCAATACCGTGACGCAAAGCAATATTCTTCATAATATCAAGGTAACATTCCTTACCGGGTTTTACAAATGTTATCATAAGACCAAAACGTTCGGAAAGTGACATAAGCTCTTGTACAGTGTCATTACGATGAACATCATCACTGCTGTCTCTGTCCTTAAATGACTCCTTAACTATATGTCTGCGGTTGCTTGTTGCGTAAATAACAACATTATCTGACTTTGCGGCAACTGAACCTTCAAGAATTGCTTTTAATGTGCTGAAATTATCATCAGCTCGATTAAAGGAAAGGTCGTCTATAAAGAGAATAAATTTCAAAGGATTGACACTCAGATCGTCAATAACAGTAGGGATGTCTGCAAGCTGATCTTTTCTGACCTCAATAATACGAAGTCCCTGACTTTTAAATTCATTTGCAACTGCTTTGACAGTTGAGGACTTACCTGTACCTGCATCACCTGACAGAAGTATGTTTGCCGCCGGTTTTCCTTCAAGAAGTGCCTTTGTGTTATTAATAACAACACCACGCTCATTTTGATAACCCGACAAATCTGACAATGTAACGGGGTCGGGATGTTTGATAGGTGTAATAGCACCGTCTTTGATGCAGAACATATGATATTTTGCATAAATTCCGTAGCCAAACCTACCAATTTCGTCTCTACGTTTGAAATATTCGTTTTCAAAGTCGATTTCAGAGGTTTTCCACTCGGGAAGATAACTATGATAGTCCATGCTTTTTCTGAAATCCTCTCTTGTGAGAGTTGCAATCTCACCAAAGACTGCAAGCTCCTCTCTTACACACTCTGTAAGCTCGTCTGAAATAATCTGACCTGCTGCAACCTTTTTTATAAATACATTCTCATCATCTGTGACAATATTAAGAATATATTTACTTAAATTATGTGTATGTGTATAAAGCTCAAAGACAAATTTGCCGTATTTTTCAACCTGTTCAACTGTATCTCTTTCAAGTGAATCAAGAAGTTCGGAAAGGGCTTTTATCACACTGTCAGACAGCAAATTTCTAAAAACTGCAGTAACCTTGAGCTTTAATGCAAGATTTTTTAATTTATCCATAATTATTTGTTAACAATAGCTCCCTTTGAACCGCTTTCAACCATTGATGCATAACGCTTAAGGTAACCGGAAAGCTCTTTTGTCTTGGGAACAAAATTCTTCATTCTTTCATCGATCTCTTCCTGAGAAAGTTTAAGCTCCAGCTTATTTGCCGGTATATCAATACTGATGATATCACCGTCTTTAACTATACCAATAATACCTCCGGAAGCTGCTTCCGGTGAAACATGACCGATAGCCGCACCTCTTGTAGCACCGCTGAATCTGCCGTCCGTAATAAGAGCCACACTGCTGCCGAGTCCCATTCCTACGATTGCAGAAGTGGGATTAAGCATTTCTCTCATACCGGGGCCACCTTTGGGACCTTCATAACGTATAACAACAACATCACCGGGCACAATTTTGCCGCCGTTGATTGCTGCCTGTGCATCCTCTTCACAGTCAAATACCTTTGCTGTGCCTTCATGTTTGAGCATTTCAGGTGCAACTGCGGAGCGTTTAACAACACTTCCGTCAGGAGCCAGGTTACCCTTAAGGACAGCAATGCCGCCGGTTTCACTGAAAGGCTCTTCAATGGGACGAATAACCTTATGATCAAGATTATATGCACATTCGATATTTTCTCCTACAGTTTTACCTGTAGCAGTTATGCAGGAAGTATTGAGAAGACCTTTTTTATTAAGCTCATTCATAACAGCATAAACGCCGCCTGCTTCCTGTAGTTCTTCCATATAATTTCTGCCTGCAGGAGCAAGATGGCAGAGGTTTGGAGTCTTGTCGCTGATAGTATTTGCAATATCAAGATCAATTTCAATTCCGCACTCATGTGCAATAGCAGGAAGATGAAGCATTGTATTTGTTGAGCAGCCGAGAGCCATATCAACCGTAAGTGCATTCATGAAAGCGGCTTCTGTCATAATGTCACGAGGTCTGATATCCTTTTCGATAAGCTCCATTATCTTCATGCCTGCGTGCTTTGCAA
>CAYVTA010000009.1:0-38134 GCA_964454355.1 uncultured Eubacteriales bacterium
TTTGTTTTCTCTTCAGCTTCGACAAACTTAACTACTACTTTGTCGCCTAAAGGTTTAAGTGTCATTGTATATTCCTCCTAAATAAATTCTTCAATTTTAGCACTCTCAATTCGTGAGTGCTAATACATATTGTAACCATTTTTCCAAAAAAATCAAGTACTTTTTGAAATTTTTTGAAAAAATTTTTTCAGCATTATTTTACACATAACAAATAATTGACATTTATTAAAAACTGTTGTATAATATTACAAAAAGCAAAAAAAAGGAATTAAATGATATGTCAACAAAAAGAAAAGAGGATTTAAGAATCCGCAGAACTCATAAATTACTTTGCGAGGCAATGCTTGAATTGCTTGAAGAACGCTGCTATGATGATATTTCAGTTGTTGATATCTGCGATAAGGCTATGGTTCACAGAGCCACATTCTACAAGCATTTTACAGATAAAAACGATTTTATGGAATATGTAACAAGGGAAAAGCTTCGTGAATTTTACGACACTAATGCTAAAGCTCATGTTTCAACCGACCGCAACAATGCTTATTATGAAATTATCAACAATGTTCTCACTTTTGTTGAGCTGAACAGAAATATGCTCAAGCTCTCGATTCATTCTTCCTCCAACGGTGCTTTTATTAATTCTCTACATAAAATCATATATGAAGAATTTATTGAGCTTATTGAGATCCTCGTAAAAAACGGAGAAAGCTTTTACGTTCCGAATGAGCTTGTTGCACAGTTCTTGACCGGCGGTTTTTCAGCAATCCTCCGTTCATGGATCGCAGATGATCAGTCCTATACAAAACAAGAAATGTCGCTCTATATTGAAAAACTTCTTCGTATCAGCAAAAACATTTCTTAAAAATTTATTCTTAACCGAATATTCTCATTTTTTTGGTTTCTCCTGATGACAGGTCAAAAATTAATACGGCACACATAATAAGAAGGGCTGCCGATGCAGGAGCGTAATGTATCTCAGGGGTAAACTGCGATGCAACAGGAATCGTAACAGACACTATCTTAATAATTACAGATGTAATAAAATAAACAAATACACTGTTCACTATGCGGAAGAAAAGGTATTCTCTTACCTTTATTCCGCATTTTTTCATTAATGGCAGTATCTGACACATTACGGATATTCCTCCGAAAGCAATGCAGGCAGCGGAAAAAGGCACATCACCCACCTTAAGAGCAGAGGGCAATCCCGATGTCACCTCTGCAACAGACTGATACAAAAGCAGGATTGTATTATTTGTTATTACGGTTTCAACCATTACTGAAAACGCCATAAAAACTATTACCCATGAACAAATTGACAACATTCCCGAACAGGAAGATGAAACAGCAGACACAATAGCAGTTGAGTAATCGGTTTTATCTTTATAAATATATTTTTCATTCGGATTTGAACAATTTTTCAATCGTGCATACACAAAACCTACAAGAAAAGATGACAGTAAAACCGAAACAAGTATTATGTAACCGGCTATTCTTGAACCGATTATCATCCCCCCGGCAGCAGAAACAATAAATGCAGGGCCGGCATTCACACAAAAAGTGAACAGATGCTTGGCATCACTATGGCTTATACTGCCGTCTGCATAAAGACTTTCAATAACTCTTGCCCCCACCGGATACCCGCCGATCATACCAAATATAACAGCAGTAATTGCTGATGAAGGCAGACGAAAAAGCTTATTCATAAAAAATACGGTTATTCTGTTTTTATCGGAGAATATATCAGCAGAGGAGGCAAAAGACGACAGCACCATAAAAGGAAAAAGTGACGGAATAAGCACGTCTGCACAAACAGTAAGTGCTTCACTGATTTTTTCAGCAACAGTATCACGCATCATTATCAGCATTACTCCTACCGTTGCAACAAATACTTTCAACAAAAAACTTTTCAGTTTGCTTTTTATAGTTTCCATTTTATCACCCATTCATTGATATGTTTTTCAAGTGCTATTTATGGCAATAAACTCATATGTTTTAAAGAGGTGGAAAAATGAAAAAACAGAAAAATACCGCAAGAAAGTTTGCAGAAGAAATGCAAATGCCGGAAAACGCAATTCATGACACATTTTCCATTGAGATGCATGGAAACACCGAAATTACCGTAGAAGGCTGTAAAGGTATGGTAGAATATGATGACTCCTTGATTGCGATGAATTTAGGTAATCTCATAGTACGGTTTCATGGTGCAGATCTTGAAATCAGCACTTTTTTTGAACAGCAGGCTGTAATTAAAGGTACTGTAATATCTGTGGATTTTTCTTCTTAAGGTGATATTGTGTTTCTGATAAGATTTATAAGATTTTTAACAGGATATGTTATTTTTACAGGCAAAAACGGCTTTCCTGAACGTTTTTTAAATCTCTGTTCTTTGAACGGCATCAATATTTGGGATGCAAAGGCGTATGGAGGCCAGCTTGAAGCAAAAACCGGCATACAAAGCTATAAAAAAATCCGCCAATGTGCAAAAAAATCGGGAATGAAGCTCCGCATAGAAAAAAAATGCGGACTTCCGTTTTTGATCCGTCCATACCTTAAAAGAAAAGGCATTCCTGTCGGAATAGTCATATCCATTATACTGACTGTTATCCTCACATCTACGGTCTGGACATTTTCTGTAAGCGGAAACGAAAAATATACTCAGGAGCAGATCCTTGCACTTGCTGAAAGCTACGGCATTTATCCGGGAGCTTTCAGAAGCACAATAGATGAAAAATATATCCGTGAAGACATAAAACGCACATATATCGGTTTAAGCTGGTTTACGGTAAATACAGACGGTTCCGCTGTTTCAATAGAGGTAATTGAAAGTGCAGGCGAAAAAGAGATTCTTGATCTTGACACACCATGCAACATCATCTCAACAGTCGACGGAGAGCTGCTCAAGCTGGAAGTTTACACCGGCGAAGCGGCAGTCTCCCCGGGCAGTGCAGTCTTAAACGGAGACCTGCTTATCAGCGGTGTTGTTGAGAGAACAAACGGTTCATCATCCTTTGTTCATGCTCGAGGTAATGCCGTGGTAAGAACTAAAAAAGAAATCTCTGCTGAAATAAAAAATACTGTTGACTGCTACCAAATCGAAAACATAAATAATGTATATACGCTATATGCCTTCGGAATAAAAATGCCTCTTGGCAGAAACATTAAAAGCGACAGCTTCAGAACTGAAACAAGAATGCTTATATATGATGATGTAGCACTGCCGCTGGGACTTATTACAGACAAAAACATCACACTAAAAAAAGAACAAATCCAACTGAGTAAAAATCAAATGCTGCTTTTGTGTGCATATTCCCTCTTCAATCAGGAAAAAGAAATCATGAAAAATGCACAAAGTGAAGTCAAAGAGGTTACCGTAAACGACAGGCAATCTTCCGTCAGCATTACAATTTCATGCATAAATCACGAAACAAGCGGCATTGAACAGTATTTTGTCGTAGAAGACGAGGTCAATATTAGTCAAAATTACCAATAAATTTTTAAAATTCTATATAATATTGATAAATTTCAGATATTGTGATAAAATAATCGTAAGCGTATAATATGCGTATAAACAATAATTTATCGTACAATTTTGATTGTGCCACATAAAAGTTTTGGTCGAGCTTTTTCAAAAGCTCGTGGGGTTCAAAAGGGCAACGCCCTTTGTCGCACTCTGCAGAGTGCGAAACTCCTTTGCTTGAAAAAGTGCAGGAGAGGAACAAAAACAGTCCTGCGTGACCGTTTTTGTGTGGGGAACCCTCGCCGGGGAGCCCCGTTACATCCTGATAATTTATTGTTTAGAACTTGAATTTTGGGGAATTTTATGTACGAACAAACCGTCAGTATAGACAGAATGGAAAACGCAGTCAGTCTTTTCGGCAGCTTTGATGAAAACATCAAAACCATTGAAAAGGAATTTGGTGTGTCAATACTTAACCGAGGCTCGGACCTTAAGGTATCGGGTGATATTGAAGCTGTATCGGCAGCCGTCCGTGCAATCGGAGGGTTGCTGTCTCTTATTAATAAAGGAGAACAGCTCAACTCTCAAAGTGTCGGATATGTAATTTCTCTTGTAAAAGACGGTAATGATGAGCAGATTCATCAGTTTACAGGTGATTGTATATGCATTACAACAAAAGGCAAGCCTGTGAAACCGAAAACACTTGGACAGAAAAAATATATCGAATCCATCAAAAATAATACAGTGGTATTCGGCATCGGTCCTGCCGGTACCGGTAAGACATATCTTGCTGTTGCAATGGCTGTAAATGCTTTCAGAGCAAAGGAAGTCAACAGAATAATTCTTACAAGACCTGCTGTTGAAGCAGGCGAAAAGTTGGGATTTCTTCCCGGTGATCTGCAACAAAAAGTCGATCCCTATCTTCGTCCTCTTTATGATGCACTTTTTGATATGCTGGGTGCAGAGAGCTTTCAGCGATATCAGGAAAAGGGCTGCATTGAAGTTGCACCTTTGGCTTATATGCGAGGCAGAACCCTTGATGAGAGCTTCATAATCCTTGACGAAGCCCAGAATACAACCCCTGAACAAATGAAAATGTTTCTGACAAGATTAGGCTTCGGCTCAAAGATTGTTGTAACAGGCGATGTTACACAGATAGATCTTCCTGACGGCAAACGCTCAGGTCTTGTGGAAGCTGTAAAAATATTGAAAAATGTTGATGACATACAGACTGTGCGTTTCAGTGAAAAAGATGTTGTAAGGCACAAGCTGGTTATGGATATAATAAAAGCTTACGAAAAAAATGAGGAGGTCAAGAAAAGAAAATGAAAGACAAAATCAAAGTCATCATAACAGATGACCAGAAAGAAGTCAAAATTCCAACAGGCACACGAATGCTTGTCCGTCGCTGCTGCAATGCAGTCCTCAAAAACGAAAAATTCGAAGGCTCCGCAGAGATAAGCGTGCGTTTCGTCAACAATGACGAAATACATAGTCTCAACAAAGAGTATAGAAATGTTGACCGTTCAACTGATGTACTCTCCTTCCCTCTCGGCGAAAACGGCGAATACGACATTAACAATGACACAGGTGCAAAAATGTTGGGAGATATCGTTATCTCCATGGAAACAGCTTTTGCACAGAGCAAGGAATACGGACATTCTTTCGAGCGTGAGATCGCATTCCTTACCGTTCATTCAATGCTCCATCTTTTGGGCTACGACCATGTAAACGGCGGACTTGAAGCTGTCAGAATGAGAGAAAAAGAAGAAATCGTACTTGCACAGATAGGATTACCAAGAAGCAATAGTTATACAGGATAAAATTATTGTTCGTTTTTAGGAGTTTATATTATGAACACATCTAAAACTGCATTTATTGCTATTGTCGGCTGTCCAAATGCCGGCAAGTCAACAATACTCAACCGTTTGCTCGGTCAGAAAGTCGCTATTGTTTCCCCTAAGCCTCAGACAACAAGAACGAGGATCATGGGTGTTCTCACAAAGGACAACACACAGCTTGTCTTCACTGACACTCCCGGTTATCACAAACCCAAAACAAAATTGGGAGAAAACATGGTAAAAGCCGTTGACAACAGCATCGGTGACGTTGATGCTTGTCTTCTTGTGGTTGAGCCTAAAGGTGAAATCAGAGCCGCAGAACAGCAGCTTATTGACCGTTTTATAAAAGAGAAAATCCCTGCTGTGCTTGCAATTAATAAAATTGACACTATTCCGGACAAGCGTGAGCTTATGGAAAGAATCATGCAGTTTTCTCAGATGTATAATTTTGAGGCAATTGTTCCCGTTTCAGCAATAGACGGCAATGGCATGAATGAACTGCTTGATGAGCTTATGAATCTTGCATTTGAGTCACAGCATTTCTTCCCTGATGATACACTCACTGACCAGCCTGAAAAAGTAATTGCCGCTGAAATGATAAGAGAAAAGCTGTTACGTCTTATAGACAAAGAAATTCCTCACGGTACTGCAGTCGCAATTGAGCGTTTCAGAGAACGTGAAGATGCTGAAATAATTGACATAGAAGCAACAATATACTGTGAAAAAGACAGTCATAAGGGTATTATTATCGGCAAAAACGGTGCAATGCTCAAAAAAGTTTCAACCAGAGCAAGAATTGAGCTTGAAAAATTTCTCGGTTGTAAAGTTAATCTCAAATGTTGGGTCAAAGTTAAGGAAGATTGGCGAAATCGTGAAGGTCTTATCCACAACTTCGGTCTTGATACACAATAAATCACTATGACTTTCAATTCGGATGCAATTGTTTTAAAAATTGTCAAAACAGGTGAATCGGACAGGCTTATCACCTTTCTGACTCGTGACCGAGGCATCATAAAAGCCTTTGCAAAAGCTGCGGACAGACCGAAAAACAAGCTTCATATGTCTACAAATCTCTTTTGCTACGGCAACTTCACTTTTTACGAAGGCACAAAAGCCACAAAAGTGGAAGAATGTGACTTAAGTGAAACATTTTTCGGTTTACAGAAGGATATTGAAACTCTTTCTCTTGCTCAATATTTCAATGAACTTATAATTGAAACAGCCCCCGTTGAAGCAGATTCAAACGACTATATGCGTTTGCTTCTCAATTCCCTTTATTTTCTTGCAAACGGACAAAAGGAAGGACAAATTTTAAAACCGATTTTTGAGCTTCGGCTTGCCTGTACAATCGGATATATGCCGTCACTCGTAGCCTGTAAGGAATGCGGAGAATTTGAGACGGAGTATATGTTTTTTGATGAGCAAACAGGCGAACTCTTCTGTAAAAACTGTAAAAACAATTCCGGCATACGCTACCCGCTTGAAGTTATAACGGCAATGCGTCACATCGTTTTTTCCGATCTGAAAATGCTCTTTACCCTTAACATAAGTGAAAAATATGTTCCTTACCTTGCTTCTGCTACGGAAAAATACCTTATGAATGTGGTACAAAAGCGTTTCAAATCACTCGATTTTTACAAATCAATAATCTGAACGGATGAAATTTATTTTTCGTCCGTTTTTTAATATGCATAAAAAAAATCCTATCGGGGTAAAATAATCCCCGAAAGGAATGATTTTTATGGCTGAAACAAACAGAACCGCAGAATTTTTAAATAAAGTTTATCAGAATGCTCATATGGCATCCGAATCAATCGCAACTGTTGCACAGAAAGTACAGGATCGGAATTTACTCTCCGATTTACAGACACAGCATCAGCAATACACTTCCATTTCATCAAAAGCTACAAACGAATTAGCCAATACAAACGAATTGCCCAGTGAAAAAGGTGTGATTGCACAGGTTTCAGCATGGGGCGGCATTCAGATGAATACTATGCTTGACAAATCACCCGACCACATTGCAGAAATGATGATTCAGGGAAGCGTTATGGGTATCATTGATATGACAAGAACAATAAAACAGTACAACGACATTCCGCAAAACATTAAGGCTCTCGGATATGAGCTTGTAACAATTGAAGAAAATAATGTACAGAGAATGAAAAACTATTTGGGATAAACAATAATTTAGCAGGATGTAACGTGGAACCCCCGGCGAGGGTTCCCCACACAAAAACAGTCACGCAGGACTGTTTTTGTTCCCCTCCTGCGTTTTTTAGGCAAAGGAGTTTCGCACTCTGCGGAGTGCGACAAAGGGCTTTGCCCTTTTGAAACCTACGGGCTTTTGAAAAAGCTCGGCCAAAACTTTTATGGGGCTCAATCAAAATTATACGATTATTTATCGTTTATTTAAGTATTTCGTTGCAATATCTTCCTCGTTTTAATGTTGCTTTGCCGAACTGGATAGCTTTTGCAGGGCATCTGTTTATACAGGCAGTGCAATGAGCACACTTTGCGGCAGTCCATACGGGCTTGCCGTTTTTCATTTTAATCACATCTACAGGACAAATTTTTTCACATAGTCCGCAGGAAACACAGTCCTGAGTAACATTAAATGGCTTTGTCACACGCATAAAGCAATAAAAAGTCTGCATAACGGCACTCATAGCCTTACCCTTCTTACCGCTGACAAAGCCGCCTTTTTTATTATTTTTCAAATCTTCGATAATACTAATAATATCTTTATCTGCATGAGCCATAAAACGTTTTATATTCTCTGCGTTTGCCGGGTCGTAAAGCATAACATAATTATCCGGCATTTTAAGCTGATAAACACAGGTAGCTTCACGGACGTATTCACTCATGTAACGACGAAACATTGAGTCTGCTCCCACTGCATTTGCACCACAGGTGATTACAGAATATACATAACAGTCATCATCGGCAGTGATATTCAAATTTTTTATAAATTCTGCAACAACAGATGGCAGACCGCTGTAATAAATAGGAAAAACGAATCCGACTTTTTCATCAGTTTTCACTGTATAGTTCATTTTTCCTGACTTCATTGCATCATTCATGTCAATAATATAATCGTCGATCCCTTCGGCGATTTTTTTTGCAGCATAAAGCGAATTTCCGGTACCGGTAAAATAAAAAATCATTAAAATTACTCCTAAATTCCTTTTTTTATAATTCTACCACAGAAAAACAAAAACAACAACAGTATACAAAAAAAATAATATGCAAATATCTGATATTTGTAAAATTTGCCGTTGAATTGATTTCTGAAAGTGCTATAATAAAACCGTAATTGCTTTATTATTAAAGGTGGCGATGATTTTGGATAATATACTCAAGGAGATACTTAAAGCCGAAAAGAGGGCAAAAGATTTTGCAAATGAAGCTGAAAAGTACAGGGTGAAAGCCATTGCTGAAGTTGAAGAAGAAAAAAAGCAGATTATTGAGCAAAAGCTTGAACAAGCAAAGCAGGAAGCGGAGAGATTAAAGCTTGAACATAAGCAATCCGTTATAGATTCAATGAAAGCTTATGAAGAAGAATGCAAGTCTTCAATTGAGGATATGAAAAAAATCGCTGAAAAGAAGTCCGCTGATTGGGAAGATGAAATTTTCAGGAAGGTTATAAGTGTGCAGTGATGAAAATGCCTGATTTTGCATTGAATTCAGTTTTCGCAAAAGTCAGAGCACTCTACGGAAAGCATCTGACAGAAAAAAATTACAATGAATTGCTGCAACTTGATTCAATTAATGAAATCGCCGAATACCTGAGAACTAAAACTTCTTATTCGGAAATATTTGAGGGGCTTTCTTCCACAAATGAATTACAGAGAAGCAGACTGGAAACGCTTCTTTTCAACAAAATGTATAATGAAATGATATCAGTTATGCGTTTTCAGAAGGCAGCGGGAAGTAAGCTCTATGACTACTTCATTATGAAGTACGATACACAGCAGATAATTAAAGTATTAAGCTCAATGGAAACAAAGAGTGATAATTATTTTTTTACATTTCCTGTTTTTTACAACGAGCATTCAAAGCTGGATCTGTATAAGCTTGCAAGTGCAAAAAATGACATTCAGCTTTTAGAATATACAAAAAATACGATTTATTATGCAACTCTCAAGGATGCACTTTCAAAATACAGATTGTCAGGAAGCTTGATTGCTGTTCAGTCCGATTTCAAAGATTTTCTTGATTTACAATTTATAAAACTGACAGCAGGCACAAAAAAAGATAAGCCTGACGCAAAAAGCGAGATAAGCAATCTTTATAAACGCATCAATGATGTTGAATTGGTTGAAAATCTTTACAGAATGAAGCGATTTTCAATTCACAATCAAATCGAGCAGAATATGCAAACACCTATACTTACTTCCTTTTCAAAAAAGGAGCTGACAACACTGCAAAATGCATCAACAAAAGAAGAAATGGACGAAGCCGTTAAAAATACGCATCTAAAGCATTTGCTCTCTGATACGGAAGAAGCAGACATTTACAGTGCTCTGAATGAGTATCTGTTTACACAACTTACCCGCACGGTCCGCCGTTCATCATCTCCTGATGCAGTTATGTTTGCGTATTTTCATCTTGCTGAAATTGAAATTCGTAACATTATTCATATAATAGAGGGCAAACGCTATTCTCTTTCTCCTGAAGAGATCGGTTCTATGCTCTGCGGTCGGGAGACACCGTAAATATTTCCCAATTTCACAAAAAGTCGGTGATATTTTTTGGCAATTGAAAAAATGATGTTCGTGCGAGCAACAGGTCCGATTGACAGGCTCAACGAATTTAACCTAAAAACATTGTCCGTTGATTATTTTCATCCGGAAAATGCGGAAGATTATATGTCGGGTGCTGACGGATGGCGAGGCATTACTGAAAGCAATCCGTTTGACAGTTCGATTAAACATATTGAAAATATATCAAATATTACGGGCATGGATCTGACACAAAATGCTCAGTCACTGTTCGGTTCTGATAAGCCCGTCAGTGAAACCTATTTAAAGAAGCTTACAAAATATGTTACTACGCAGGATTTTACTGCAAGTGATATAAGCACCTTTCTTTCTGCACTTCAGCCTATAGTAGACACTTACAGTGTACGACATTCTCAATTAAATACCCGTCAGAAAGAGCTTGAAAATGCCATTGATAAGCTTCATCACTTTGCAGCTCTTGAAATTGAACCCGATGAACTGCTGAGCACCAGATATATTGATATTCACTTTGGAAGCCTTCCCAAGGATTCAATGATAAAGCTCTATATGTATAACGATGACAACAAGTTCATTTTCAAGACATATTCCTCTGATGAAAAATATTTCTGGGGTGCTTACTGTGTACCTAAAAAATATGCCGAAGAAGCAGAACGAATCATGTCGGCACTTTACTTCAATGAATTAACGATCGACCCAACACAAGGCACTGTGGAAGATATAATAAATAATTGCAAAGCAGAGTTATCTGATGTTATTGAAAAGCAACGGCTGCTGACTCAATTCTGGGAAAGCAACAGAGCAGAACTGACTTATGATTATTCAATTCTTCACGATCTTCAAAAGCTCTGGAGCTTTAGGCAGTACGCAGTTACAAAAGGAGAAAATTTCTGCTGCTTAGGCTGGATTCCGAAAAAAATGCAGGACGAAGCAAGAGAGCTGCTGAGCACTGTAAATGAAATAGAGTTTACAATAAAAGACCCTGAAACATCTATAACTGCAACGGGACACTCAACATCAAGCCCCTTTGAAAGAGCTATACGAGACATTGAACACATCGCTCATCACGCAGGTTTTCAGCTCACACCTGATAAGCTTCACAACTGCATCGGTAATAAGCGTCCTCTTACGAAAGAATATCTTAAAAAGTTTACACGATATTTAGGCGGTGCCGACATCAACTCTGACGATAACAGTCTTGCCGGTCCTAACGGTAAAATTCATTCTCTTGCACAGAATATCAAAGAGATGCGTTCTAAAGAAAAGAAATTAAGGACAAAAATCAGTGTTTTGTCACACTATGCTTCTTTTGACGGAGATTTATCTCAGCTTTTGAATGTAAGTTATACCGTAGTACGTTTCGGAATTATCCCTATAGAGTATACAGACGCAGTACAAAAGCTTGCAGATGAAAATAATTTCATTTTCAATGTTTGTTCACAGGACGAAACATACTGCTACTGTATGTATTGTGCAACAAAGAAATATGCAAATGAAACGGCGGACATTCTTGACAGCTATCGTTTCAAAGAATTTAATGTCACAGACAAATCAGGAACGATTCCATCCATTATAAACAAATGCACAAAAGAGCTTGAAACGATAGAAAAACAAAAACAGCACATAACAGATTACTGGAATAAGCATGAAGAAGAACTGATCGACTGTTACTCTATCCTCGAGGATTTGCAGAGATTGTGGAACTCAAGAAAATACATCACCGAGAAAAACGGAAAATATGTATATTCAGGTAATGCAACACATCAGGATAAACGTGAAATTCTCACGCTATACGAGGCGGTGGGCGGATTTTCCGAAAGCGGTGCAAAAGCAGATGCGGCAAGCAGCTCGCATCAGCAGTTGATTCCGCCAACAAAGCTTAAAAATGCAAAAATATTCCGTCCGTATGAGTACTATGTAAAAATGTACGGTATGCCCGGATACAATTCAATAGATATAACATCTTTTGTAGCAATAACATACACTTTATTGTTCGGAATAATGTTCGGTGATTTAGGTCAGGGCTTTGTGCTTACAATTTTCGGTGCCCTTGCATGGAAAATCAAAAAAATGGAACTGGGCAAAATACTGATTCCCTGCGGAATTTCGTCCATGTGCTTCGGATTGGTTTTCGGTTCATTTTTTGGTTATGAACATTTCCTTGACCCACTGTATCATGCATTAGGAATGCGGGGAAAGCCGCTCGAAGTTATGGACAACATAAACACCGTATTGCTCATCGCAATAGGCATAGGTATAGTCCTTGTTGCGATGTCGATTCTTATAAATGTGTACGCAAACATTAAAAATAAAAAATACGGTGCGGCACTGTTTGACAATAACGGTATTGCAGGACTGATACTTTATATTTGCGGTGTAAATCTTGTAATCAAGTTTATGGCAGGAATTTCAATTTTACCTAACACTGTATGTCTTATCCTTATGCCCATATGTGCAGTAATCCTGTTCCTTAAAGAAATTCTTATCGGAATTGTCGATAAACATGAAAATTGGAAGCCTGACAGCATTTCCGATTTTATAATGCAAAATGTTTTTGAAATGCTTGAATACGTACTCTCCTACTTCAGCAATACAGTTTCATTCCTTCGAGTAGGTGCATTCGTTCTTGTTCATGCAGGTATGATGATGGTGGTCTTTTCACTTGCAGGAGACAGCGAAAACATATTCGTCATTATTCTCGGCAACATCCTTATTATATGTCTTGAAGGTCTTTTAACAGGCATACAGGCATTGCGACTTGAATATTACGAAATGTTCAGCAGATGCTTTGCAGGAGACGGAAAACCCTTTGTCTCGGCAAAGTCAATTGTAAACCAAATAAATTCCAACAATTAATTTTCGGAGGTAGTAAAAATGTCAACATTTATTTATGCCATATTAATAATTCTTCCCTCAATCGCACTCAGCGTACTTGCATACCGTTCATTCAAAAGTCACCTGAACGGTATCAGCGGCAAAAAAATAATGAAAAAAAATCTTATGAGCTTTGCTCTTGTTCTTGCAATTTCAGCAACTCTCATGTTTACCGTTTCTGCGGCAGACACAACTGATACTGATACAGCATCCGCTGATACAGCAGTTACAACCGAGGCTGAAGCGGAAGAAACAGACGAATCGGGAATGTCAAAGGGTCTCGGTCTCCTTGCCGCAGGTCTCGTAACCGGTCTTGCAGGTATCGGCGGCGGTATTGCCGTTGCAGCAGGTGCTCCTGCAGCTATTGCAGCTACAAGTGAAGATCCCAAGTCCTTCGGTAAATCACTTATTTTCGTTGCTCTGGGCGAATCAATCGCACTGTACGGCGTTGTTATCTCCATTCTTATAATCAATAAGGTTTAAAGAAATGAAGCTTCAGCTTATTACGGACAATCAAGATGCTGCAACAGGTATGCGTCTTGCAGGAATAGAATACACTCTTATTGACTCACAGCAGGAATGCGAAGCTGCCCTGAAAAAGCTTATTACGGACAGTGAAACAGGCATAATACTTATAACTCAGGGGCTTTACGACAAATGTGCGGACATGATAGATGAAATCAAAAAAACTGTCACCGTTCCGCTTATTACGGAAATCCCTGATAACGCAAGCAAATTTGAAAGCAACGCAATCACTCGTTATGTGATTGATGCTATAGGCATTGGGTGAGGTGAGAAGCCATGGCAGTAATGGACGCTAAAAGCGACGCTTTTTTTAAAGCTATTAACGATGCTTCAAAAGCACATAACGAAGCAATTATCAATGAAACTCAGCTTTTTAAGCAAACTGAAATTGAAAAAGCAAAAGAAGAGGCACAGAAAAAATACGAAGAATATATACTTCATGCAACAAGCAGAATAGCTATTGAAAACGGTGTTGAAGCCGAAAGACTCTCACTTGAATTGAAAAAACAGGTCATAAAAGCAAGAGAGGACATAGAAAAATCTGTATTCGCAGGTGTCAGAGAAAGAATTATCAAGTTTACAAAGACCGAAGAATACGGAAAAATGCTTATTGAAAGTGCAAATCAGATGCTGCAGCAGTGCGACGGATACGAAATCGTAATTTATATCCGTTCATGCGACAAAAAATATGAAAACCAAATCAAAGCTCTATCGGACAAAATAAAAACCGAAATTGATAATTCCATTGAGCTCGGTGGAATTTACTGTATATGCAGCGAAAAATCATTGAAGCTCAACGACTGCCTTGATGCAAAGCTTGAAGCTCAAAAAGCATGGTTTCATGAAAATTCCGGTTTACATATAAACCACTGAGGTGATAAATTTGTCACAAATTAATTACATATACGGCATTAACGGCCCAGTCGTAACGGTCAAGGGAAAAACAGACCTCAAAATGATGGAAACTGTCTATGTCGGCAAAGAAAGACTTGCCGGAGAAGTCATCAGAATTTCCGATGAACTTACTACTATTCAGGTGTATGAGGACACCGCCGGACTAAAACCGGGAGAAGAAATTATTTCCACATCAGAGCCCATGTCTGTAACTCTCGGCCCCGGACTTCTCGGCAACATTTACGACGGGATACAGAAGCCTCTTACGATAATTGCCGATGACGCAGGTATTTTCCTTACAAAAGGTGTAAGCACGCCATCCATTGACCAAGAAAAAGAATGGAAAACAGATATTCTCATCAGCGAAGGTGATACTGTTACAGGCGGCCAGATTTTTGCTCAATGTGATGAAACAGCAATAATCAAGCACAGATCACTTATACCTGCCCATATCAGCGGTGAAGTTATTTTTGCTGCAAAGAACGGCAAATACAAAGTAAATGATACAATTGCAAAGATAAAAACATCAAAAGGAGTAATTGCAGAACTGACACTTTGTCAGAAATGGCCCATCAGAACGCCAAGACCTACGAAAGCCAGACTGCCTATTTCAACTCCCCTTGTTACGGGACAGCGTGTTATAGATACAATGTTCCCCATTCCAAAAGGCGGTGCTGCAACGATACCGGGCGGATTCGGAACAGGAAAAACGGTTACACAGCATCAGCTTGCAAAATTTGCAGATGCAGATGTTATCATATATGTTGGCTGCGGTGAGCGTGGCAATGAAATGACTCAGGCACTCAACGAATTTGCTCAGCTTACTGACCCTTCAACAGGCAGACCTCTCCTTGAGAGAACCATTCTGATTGCAAACACGTCAAATATGCCTGTTGCAGCCCGTGAAGCTTCGATATACACAGGTATTACTCTTGCTGAATATTACCGTGACATGGGCTATCACACAGCACTTATGGCGGACTCGACCTCACGTTGGGCGGAAGCTTTAAGAGAAATTTCAGGCAGACTTGAAGAAATGCCTGCAGACGAAGGGTATCCTGCATATCTTCCTTCAAGGCTTTCAGAGTTTTACGAGAGAGCCGGATATTTTGAAGCTCTCTGTGGAGAAAAAGGCTCAATTTCACTTATCGGTGCTGTCTCCCCTCCCGGTGCAGACTTTTCGGAGCCCGTAACCCAAAATACAAAGCGATTCACACGCTGTTTCTGGGCTCTTGACAAATCTCTTGCTTATGCAAGGCACTATCCTGCAATCAACTGGAATGACAGCTACAGTGAATATCTTGCAAATCTTTCCGACTGGTACAGCGAAAACGTACATCCCGATTTCATCAAATACAGAAATGAAATTGCATATCTCCTTGCAGAAGAAACAAAGCTAATGGAGATAGTAAAGCTCATCGGCTCTGAAATTCTTCCTGATGACCAAAAGCTGACTCTTGAAATTGCAAGAGTTATAAGAATCGGCTTTCTGCAGCAAAACGCTCTTCACGAAACCGACACATACACTCCGGTTTACAAGCATTTTAAAATGATGCAGACTATTCTTCATCTTAACAAATGTGCAAAAGAGGCACTTTCAAGAAGCATCCCCGTATCAAAAATACTTTCTACAGGTATGTTTGAAAAGGTTATCAAAATGAAGTACGACATTCCTAATGATAATGCGGACAAACTGGACGAACTTATTAATGAGATAACCAATATTTACGAAAATTTAGGGTGATTAAATGATAAAAGAATATATCGGCCTTAAAGAAATAAGCGGCTCACTCGTAATCCTTGATAATGTGGATGACGCATTCTTTGAGGAAATGGTACAGCTTCGTCTTGAAGACGGTACTGTTCGTGACGGCAGAGTTGTTATGATGGAGGGCAAAAAAATCGCCGTACAGGTATTTGAAGGCACTAAAAATATGTCCGTTTCAAATACAAGCACCATTCTCACAGGCAAGCCTATGGAACTGCCTCTTTCTCCTGAAATTGTAGGCAGAGTCTTTGACGGATTGGGAAGACCAAAAGACGGTTTGGGTGAAATATATCCTGTTTGTAAAAGAGATATCAACGGTACTGCAATCAATCCCGTTTCAAGAATTTATCCCCGAAACTACATAAAAACAGGTATCTCGTCAATTGATGCTCTCACGACTCTGATAAGAGGTCAGAAGCTGCCTATCTTCTCAGGCTCAGGCATGAAGCACAATGAGCTTGCAGTCCAAATTGTAAAACAGGCATCCGTTGCCGATAACGAAGATTTTGCAATTGTTTTTGCGGCAATGGGTGTAAAAAACGATGTAGCCGACTACTTCATACGTTCATTTGAACAGGCAAATGTTATGAATAAGGTAACAATGTTCCTTAACCTTTCAAACGATCCGATTATTGAAAGAATCATCACCCCAAAGTGTGCACTGACAGCGGCAGAATATCTTGCATTTGAGTGCAATAAAAATATTCTTGTTATTCTTACAGATATGACTTCTTACTGTGAAGCATTGCGTGAATTCAGTTCTTCAAAAGGTGAGATTCCCGGCAGAAAGGGTTATCCCGGTTATCTTTATTCAGACCTTGCTGCAATTTATGAGAGAGCCGGAATCGTTGAGGGGTCAACAGGCTCCGTAACTCAACTTCCGATTCTGACTATGCCAAATGATGACATTACACATCCTATCCCCGACCTTACAGGATTTATCACCGAAGGACAGATCGTTCTTGACCGAGTTCTTGAAACAAGCGGCGTTTATCCCGCAGTGAATATACTCATGTCGCTTTCCAGACTTATGAAAGACGGTATAGGCAAAGGCTTCACAAGAGATGACCACAAAGCATTGTCCGACCAGCTTTTTGCATCCTACGCTCTCGTGCAGGATGCTCGCTCACTGGCTTCCGTTATAGGTGAAGATGAATTGTCAGACGCAGATAAACAGCTCCTTGAATTTGGCAAAGCCTTTGAAAATAAATTTCTGAATCAGGAGCAGAATGAGAACCGAACTATCTACGAGACTCTTGACTTGGGTTGGAAGCTGCTCTCTATGCTTCCGAGAGAGTCCCTTGACAGAATCAGCGATGAAATTCTTGATAAATACTATAAACAATAATTTAGCAGTACGCTAAATTATTGTTAAAGTAATAGGTAATAAGGAATAGTGAAGAAGTGAGGAAGGGCTACGCCCTTACCCGATTTATAATGGTTTAAAAGGCGAAGCCTTTTCCACACTTATTACTTTTTCACTATTACTTCTTACTTCAAACAATAATTTATCGCATATAAATTATTTTTTGTTTTGGTGAGTTATATGTCTCAAAATGTTTTTCCGACAAAAAACAATTTAATAAATGCAAAAAAATCTCTTAAGCTGGCAAAAGTCGGCTATGATTTGATGGACAAAAAACGCAGTATACTTGTTCGAGAAGTTATGTCATTAATGGAAGAGGCTCGTCAGGTGCAAACTCAAATCGGAGAAAAATACTCACAGGCTTACGCTGCCCTCAGCCGTGCATATATTGAGATGGGAGACTGTGAAGAAGCTGCAGAGTGTATTCCGATTGACAATTCTGTTGAGATATCTGCGAGAAGCGTAATGGGTGTTGAAATTCCAACTGTAACACTCCAACCAACTCAACTGAAGCTGTATTATGCATTTACAAACACCTCCCCTGCTCTTGATGAAGCATATGAAATGTTTAATGATGTAAAACAGCTTACCGTCAGGCTTGCAGAAATTGAAAACTCTGTATGCAGACTTGCGGATGCAATAAAAAAGACCCGTAAGCGTTCAAATGCTCTGGGGAATATTATGATCCCGAAATTTGAAGACACAATCAAATTCATAACAAATGCTCTGGAAGAAAAAGAACGAGAAGAATTTTCAAGATTAAAAGTTATCAAAACAACAAAAAAGTAAGCGGTGTTTTTTGCTTTAATCAAACACAATATAAAAAACAGGAAGCTTTTTAGCTTCCTGTTAATTTGTTTAAGAAACAAATCTCAAAAATTAAAGAGTTGCATCCTCAAAACCATACTTTTTATCAAAACCTGCAATGAAAGCCTTGAAAAGATCAATCACTGACTTAAGCCATGCGATAAGCTGAGCAAACATAATTTACACCTCGCTAAAAATAATTTTGAAAGTTTAATCTTAATAAAACTTAAGATTATTCTGCGTCTGTAGCGCTAGCGATACCCATAAGCTCGTTGAACTTAGCAATAAGCTTCTGGAAAAAGCTTACAATCCACTGGAATAATGAACCAAGCTGTCCTGCTGACATTAGTAGTGCACCTCACTTTGATTAATATTGCGGTTGGTAAGTTTTTACCTTGCATACATATTTTATCATAATAAAAAAAGATAAATCAATACTTTTTGAAATTGTTAAATTAATGTTTTTGAGTTTGCAACATTTATGTCAACTTTCTTTTTGTGAATAATAAATGAAGTAATTTTTAATTTTTTAGAGTGATTTACGAAAAAAGACTATCTTAAAAAAATAAAATATGAACAATTTGTGAATAAATTTTGACAAATTCATCATTTTTTGTGTATTTATTAACAATCATTAAAATTTAAAAATCAGACATATATTTATTTTTGTAAAAAAAACAAACAGGAAGCCTATAGGCTCCCTGCTATTAATAAAAACTGAATTTCAATTAAAGATTAAAGTGCTGCGCCATCTTTTTCAAAAGCGTATGTACCGTCTTCTATTGAATAATTAAAACCTGCTACAAATGCTTTCCAAAGATCTGCAAGGCTTTTGAACCACTCGATGAGTTTAGTGATAATTTCCATTATTTACACCTCTTTAAAATTTACTTAGACAGATAAAATGTTAAATTTCAACTGAATTAAAATTATTCTGCATCTGAAGCACTAACGATACCCATAAGCTCGTTAAACTTAGCAATGAGCTTTTCGAAAAAGCTTACGATCCACTGGAACATAGCATTGATTGTTGCTGCTGACATTTACGGTACTCCTCTCTCAAATAGTTAGTATTATGGTTGGAAAGTTTTTACTAAACGTGCATATTTTACCATAACGGAAATAAAAAAACAATAGCTTTTTTCAAATTATTAAATTAATGCTTCAGAGTTTTTAACAATTAAGTCAAATTTTCATTTACCTATCTCAGTCAGGTGTTTAAATAATAATGCACAAAAGACCGCTGCAGCCTTCATTTATGATTCTTTCAAGAGTTTGCTGTAATTTCATTCTCGCTTCGGTGGGCATATGATACAATTTATTTTTCAGTCCTTCATTAACAAGGTCATCAAGGGATTTTCCGAAAATATTTGACTGCCATATCTTGCCGGGGCTTTCCTGGAACTCATTAAGTAAATACTTAACAAGGTCTTCTGACTGACTTTCCGAGCCGACAATAGGTGCGACCTCGGTATTTATCGTCGCTTTCATCATATGAATTGACGGAGCTGATGCTTTAAGCCTTACACCGTATTTACCGCCCTGTTTCATAATTTCAGGTTCCTCGAGAGTAAGTTCATCAATGTTAGGCATAACGATACCGTAGCCTGTAGCTTCAACCTCATCAAGAGCAGAACGGATACGCTTGTATTTTGCTGATATTTCAGACATTTCTGTAAGAGTTCTGATGAGCTGTTCCTCATTTTCAACTTCAACACCGCTAATTTCGGAAACAATCTCATAAAATACCGAGTTTGTTATGTCTGCACGGATTTCCGCCTTTCCGTCACCGAGACTGATATTGTTAACTCTTACCGTTGTAATGTACTCTTCTTCTGAGAGATTTGCACACATATCGTTTATGTTTCTTATGCATTTAAGTGCCTGAGCCTGATTTCTTACAGCGTTCATAAGGTCTCTTTTAATTTTATGATCATTTGAAAGCGATTTCATCCACGAGGGAACATGAACTGAAATCTGACGAACAGGAAATTCCATAAGAACCTGCCTGAGAATTTCTCTTATTTCCTCTTCTGTCACATCAAGACAGTTGACAGGCAAAACAGGAACAGAATACTTCTCACTCAGAGAAGCACTCATTTCAATTGCAGAAGGCGAATCAGGATACATACAGTTAAGCAGAACAATAAAAGGCTTATTTATCTCCTTTAGCTCTGCAATAACACGTTCCTCTGCTTCTTCGTATTCGTATCTGGGGATATCGCTTATGCTTCCGTCAGTAGTAACCACAAGCCCTATTGTGGAATGTTCGCTGATAACCTTTTGAGTACCGATCTCAGCTGCCATATTAAAAGGAATCTCATCTTCAAACCAAGGTGTTTTTACCATTCGTGGTGACTCACCCTCAATATATCCTAAAGAACTGGGTACTATGTAGCCTACACAGTCAACCATTCTGACTCTGAAATTGACATTGCTGCCCAAGTCAACTTTTGCGGCCTGTTCAGGAATAAACTTGGGTTCAGTCGTCATGATTGTTCTGCCTGCGGCTGATTGAGGAAGCTCATCCACAGCCCTCTCACGGACAAAATCACCGTCGATATTGGGAAGAACGATAGTTTCCATAAACTTCTTGATAAATGTGGATTTTCCCGTTCTTACAGGTCCTACAACACCGATATAAATATCTCCCTGAGTTCTTTTCTTTATATCTTCATAAATACGTGTATTATCCATTTCGATTACCTCCTGTTATTCCAACTCAAAAACAAGCATGCGATCATTTGAAAGTACATCTTCGTCAATATCATTTGATTCTTTAATGAAAGCTACAGAGCTGCCCTGTTCTTTTGCGATATCCCAAAGTCTTTCACCCTGTGATGCAAAATAGACTGTTATAACACCGTCATCTGAGCTTCTGTCCTTTTCTCTGCCCTTTTCAACAGATGTAACGATATCCATATTTTTCAGCACATTTACAAAACCGTCAATATGAATTTCAGTGCTGACTGTTGCCTCACTGCCGCCGTTAACACTGCAATTAATTGCGTTGACACTCAGGACGGGTGAAAAATCACATTCCGAAACATCTTCACCGAACTGTTTTGTATATTCAAAATCAGCAATTCGCTCAAAAAACAATTTTTCATTATCACCTGTAATAACAACCATTCCAAAGTGGATATTACCCTTGAGCTGAATCGAATTTGCCTGAGATTGGACGGTATACCTGATTTTTCTGACATCGGCATCAGCAATGCTCTGACCTGAACATGAGCTGAAATCCATTTTTGAGGTAATCGTATGATTTTCATTCACACGAAGAATATCAGTTATACATTTGATACGGCTCTGAGAGCAAATAAGTTCATATGAAGGAGAATAAGCCTCTGAAACAGCGTTGATAGATGCTTTTCTGTAAGCGTCAATATCTGCACTGACAATGACTGCAGCTTCAAGCTGTCTTCCGGACTGAGGTGTATCGGGAGTGAGACGGACATCAACGCTTCTGACATTCAGATTCACGCAGCAGCGACTCTCTTCATCTATACCTTCCATGTCAGCAATCTGATTTATCGGAATATTAACTCTTTCTGTAACAAAATTTCCGTCCTCCGTGAGAAAAACAACATCCGTAACAGCAGCACCTTTAATCATAAGCTTATTCTTAATATTACGCACTTCATTAATTATCGGCATTACGGAGGTTCTGTATATCTTTTTAATTTTCAATTCATCTGAAACATCAGAAGACGAAGTCAGTGAATAACACTTTGACATACTTCCTGTAAGAAAATAACCATCAGCTTTACACTCAAGTGTATGATAATCTTTCTTTTCATCAGCGGTAATCATTTCGCAGTTGTTCAACGAATAAACACAGATTTTAAGAGATACACTACCCCTTATTTCAGCTCTTCTCTGATTTACAGCACGACAATTTATCTGATCTGATACAGATGAAACCGAAATAATATCGTTTTCCCCGCCGTCGTGTACATCAACACTTCTGTTAAACGGACAATTTGTCTCAAAAATTTCTGTTTTGCCTGATGAGTCAACATAAAGTACTCGCACACTTACACTGCCGTCAATGATAGCTTTATCACCGGTGATTACCGCAGAAAACACATTAGTATTTACCGAACTACCTAAAATTTTTACGATATCACCGTAATAATCTGCAAGGCTGATATCATTTTCCACGATCTGCTCGATATTCACGCAAAGCTTTTCTTTTTTTATTAAAACTTTTTCTGTCTGCATTTGAGCATCCATTTAACCGTCTCCTTTTTTGCTTTTTATTGAATCTATATTCACATCATGTCCTAAATATTCATACAGGACAAAACTGTGCTCATATAATAATGCAGGAGGGGAAATTTATGCGTTGTTCGATAAGCAGTCTTTGTGACAAAGACATTATTTCAATGTGTGACGGAACAAAAATAGGAACCGTCGGAGATGTGGAATTTGATACGGAAAGCGGCTGCATAACAGCACTGATAATTTGCGGAAAACAGGGATTTTTCGGCATGATGGGTAAGACGGAGGATGTAAGAATCGAATGGTGCGATATTCAGGTCATCGGAGACGATACAATATTAATCAAATGTGATAAAGATGATACTTGCAATAAACATAAAGCACACAAGGTAAATCAATAACAAGAAAACGGGAATGAAAAAAAATTGCAGACCGTAAAAACTGCTACACATAAAGAGTTTTAATTTTATTAAAATTTAAAAACAGCAAAAAAGATAAAAAAGTTGGCGTAAAAAGGTGTTTTTGCTATAAAGTTAAAAAAGGAGCTGTATTTTTTACAGCTCCTCAAAATATTTATACTTCATTACAAAAAGTCAGCTCAGTTTCAATACTCTATGCCGCCCAAAGAAGTAAGATGGCAATAATCATTAATAAATTCAACCTTAACTTTGCCGTTATCAAGAAATTTTATACAGCTTAATCCGGTGTTTTCCTGGCAAAAATTAAAATCATCTCTTACAGAAAAACCTATTGCCGCATTAATAATATAATTGTTAAAAGTACCGTGGGCAAATAAAATAACTTTTTTATGCCCTTTAAAGCGTAGTTTTATTTCTTCAACTATACTCAATGCTCTTTCATATGCCTGCTCTCTTGTTTCACCGTTTTCAACTTCAAAAAGATTTGAAATAATTTCAGTTTCTTTATTTTGAAGCCGGGCTGTTGCATTTGCAGTCTGCACGGCTCTTACAAGCGGACTCGAAAAAACAGCATCAAGTTTGATTTTTCTCATTCTTTCACTCAGCAAACGGGCTTGTTCAAGTCCTTTTGCAGACAGAACAGGATCATTTCCGTTGTCCTGCCCCGTATTTCCTAATGATTCACCGTGCCTTGCAATGTAAAGAACCATCATATCCACCTCAATTACAGTATAATATGCTTTAATTGTTTAGTCAAGTTTTTTGAAATAACTTCATTTTTTACTATAACTGTCTGTTTTCTGACAAAAAAAATGTATAATTAAACAAATGTGAATAAATTTGAAAAAAAAGTCTGTACAAAATAAAAAAATGGTGTTAAAATATTTTTGTTTAATAGCAAACAAAGGAGCGCTGTACAAATGAAAAAGATTTATGAAGGAAAAACAAAGGATGTTTATTCTCTTGACAACGGCAATGTAATGCTCAAATTTAAAGATGACTGCACAGGAAAAGACGGTGTGTTTGATCCCGGTGAGAACAGCGTAGGTCTTACCATTGAAGGTATCGGCAAGGCTAATCTTGAAACTTCAATCCATTATTTTGAGCTTCTCAAAAATGCCGGCATCAAGACACATTATGTAAGTGCAAACATTGATGATGCAACAATGGAGGTTCTTCCTGCAACCGTATTCGGTCACGGTCTTGAAGTTATTTGCCGTCTCGTTGCAACAGGCAGCTTTATCCGCAGATATGGCGAATACATAGAGGACGGTACAGTTCTTGAGGGCGGATATGTTGAATGCACATTCAAAAACGATGCTAAAGGCGATCCCCTTGTTACCGGAGAAGGTCTTGCAGCACTCGGAGTTATGACTCCCGCTATGTTTGAAAGCATGAAAGAACAGACTCTTAAAATCACCAAGATCGTCGCTGACGACCTTAAGTCAATCGGTCTTGACCTTTGGGATATCAAGTTTGAGTTCGGTTACAACAATGACGAAGTTATCCTTATTGATGAAATCGCTTCAGGTAATATGCGTGTTTATAAAGATGGTAAGATCGTCGATCCCGTTGACCTTACAAAGCTCATTCTTAACAGATAATCATGTAAATATATTAGATTGAATATAAAAAAGGAGCAATTTCAGCTCCTTTTTGTTTTTTTATTCTGTTGGGAATCTCTGAAAACTTAGGGTACAAAGGCTCAATGTCATTAACTTAATAACATTGAGTTTTTAGAGATGCACTTTTATCAATACTTCCTTGAGAGCTGCTTTTCAGCATCTTCTCTTGTTATCTCACCACTGTTGCATTTTGCCATGATCTGCACATCTTTATCGTTAAGCTTATAGAAAAGATAAAGAACGATTGCAATAATATAACCGATAACGGGAATAAGTGCATAAGTTATCCAAAGCCCTCTAAGAGCTTCGGGCGTTTGAGTAACACCAAGGGATGCAAGATCCTCAAAGCTTGAAGCGGTAACTTCCTGCCAGCCGAAACAGCTGAGAACAAACAAGCTCAGAGCAGATGCGATTGCCGCAGCAATCTTGACTGAAAATGTCTGAATAGCAAATGTGATACCCTTTGCCTCTGTGCCCGTCTTAAATTTTCCGTATTCAGCACAGTCAGGTGTAAACATGAAGTTCATAACGCCGACGATCGCCGCAGGAACGGAGCGAAGGACTGTAAGAACAATGAAGAAAATGACATTTTCATATCCGGCTATAAATATTACAAGACCGGTTACAATCATGGCCACATTGCTCCAGAAATAAACTTTAAATTTATCAAATTTACGCACCAGTGCAGGAACAACAAGTGCCGCAATAAACTGAGGAGCAGCAGACAAAACACTTATAAGCAGATTAAACATGGAATTACCGAAAAGATAATAGGATGCAATCAAGCTAAGTGAGCTGTTTGTCAAACAGGCATTTGCAATTATGTAGCCGCCGTAATAAATAAGCAGATACTTATTCTTACTCAGATACGAGAACATCTCTCTCATTGTGAAGGAATCATCACTTACTGAAGGGATGTAATTGCGTTCTTTACCCGTTACGGCAATAGGAAGCATCAATACAGCTGCAATAACAGATACTATAACGACTGTCCATGTATAGCTGAGACCTACATATTCACCGGGAAGAACGGTAAAGGCAACAGTTATAATTCCCATACCGACTCCGCTGAGAATCTGTCTTCTTGACATGAGAATGTTTCTTTCATCAAGATTAGAGGTGATTGTCGTAACCATTGTATAGATAGGAACGTCACATATAGTGTAAGCCGTATCCCATAAAATGTATGCAACAGCAAACCAAAGCAATTTTACCGTTTCACTTGCTGCAGTGGGAATTGCAAACAGCAAAATTGAAGCAACGGGAATCAGTGCACAGGATATTCTTACCCACGGCATACATTTCTGTCCGTTTTTGAATTTGACCTTGTCAAATATTGCACCGAAAATAGCGTCATTAACAGCATCCCACACCTTGACAGCCATAACAACAATGCTGACCTTTGCCATATCCACACCGGTCATCATCAGATATGTGGTAAGGAAATTTGCGATTAGAAAATAAAAAATATTCTGACCTGCAAAATACACGAGATATGAGTTTCTCTCCACGGGGGACGTCTGCCATTGGATTTGTGTTTTCGACATAACAAACAACCTTTCGTTAGGCTGACCTAATAATTATCCTCTTTGCTCAATCTTGATTTTCTTAAGTCTCTTCATAACATCATTTTCGCCTCTGCCAAAATAATCATGAAGAATCTGATACTCTGCAAAGAGCTTATCATAAACATCGGAATTTTCCTTGATGGGTTCATAAACAACATTCTTTATGCTGCCCATTGCTCTTGCAGCATCAAACACGCTGTCATATCCGCCTTTATCTGCACCTGCGGCTACAGCACCGAAAATAGCACTGCCCAGAGCCGGTCCTTGCATTGAGCCTGCAATTTTAACGGGCATTTTAAGAACGTCAGCATAAATCTGCATTGTCATGGGATCCTTCTGGCTGATACCGCCGGATGCGTAAAATTCTTCAACGGGAACACCGTTTCTGCGGTAGTTTTCAACAATTTCTCTTGTACCGTAAGCGGTAGCCTCAATAAGAGCTCTGTAAATCTCCTCAGGCTTTGTTGTAAGAGTCATGCCGACAAGCATACCTGTCAAATCAACGTCAACGAGTACGCTTCTGTTGCCGTTCCACCAATCAAGAGCAAGAAGACCGCTTTCACCGGGTTTCTGTACTTCGGCTTTTGATCTCAGATACTTATGTATATTCATTCCTGATTTTTCAGCAGCATCATAATACTCTTTAGGAAGGCAGTTATCAATGAACCATGCAAAATGGTCACCTACACAGCTCTGTCCTGCTTCATAACCGTAAAATCCGGGCATGATTCCATCAGCAACAACGCCGCACATACCGGGAACCTGTTTTTCTTCTTCACCCATAAGCATATGACAGGTAGAAGTACCCATAATAGCAAGCACTTTGCCGGGACCGTCAATACCTACAGCAGGAACGCATACATGAGCATCAACATTACCTACTGCAACAGCAGTGCCGACTTTAAGTCCGGTAAGTTTAGCGGCTTTTTCAGTGATTTCACCTGCTTTTGAGCCTAACGGCACGATATCATAGCTTAATTTGTCTTCAATTACATTTTCAAGACGGGGATCAAGAGCTTTGAAAAAGTCTTTTGAAGGATATCCTGCTGTCTTGTTCCACATTTCCTTATAACCTGCAGTGCAGGAGTTTCTTGTTTCATTTCCGCAAAGCTGCCATACTATCCAGTCGGCAGCCTCAATGAACTTATCAGCAGCATCGTAAATTTCGGGAGCTTCATCAAGCACCTGCCAGATTTTCGGAATAGCCCATTCAGAAGAAATCTTTCCGCCATAGTTATTAAGCCACTTTTCGCCCCTTGCCTCGGCAATTTCATTAAGCTTGTTTGCTTTATCCTGTGCAGCGTGATGTTTCCAAAGCTTTACATAAGCATGAGGATTGTGCTCATACTCAGGCATAAGGCAAAGAGGTGTACCGTCAGCCTTTACGGGGATAAGGGTACAGGCAGTAAAGTCAGTACCCACGCCGATAACATCATCAGCAGAGATTGAGCTTTTTTCGAGAACTTCAGGAATAGTATTGGCAAGCACATCAAGATAATCCTGAGGATGCTCCAATGCCCAGTCGGTTCCTAATTTTGTGCCGTCAGGAAGATACTCATCCATAACAGCGTGGGGATATTCATAAACGGCACTTGCTTTCTCCTCACCTGTTTTTGCATCAACAATAACAGCTCTGCCTGAAAGTGTACCATAGTCTACACCGATTACATATTTACTCATAAAACACGCCTCAATTCTTATACAAATTTACATTTTATTTTAACATATTTATACTTTGATTATCTATTGACCGATTCAATAATGAAAGTGATTTTATATTGTGAAGATTGCACAAGAGAAAAAGTAAACAATAATTTATCTGCGACAAATTATTGTTTATCTTCTTTTCTGTACTTAACAACGATCGCAGCAACCGCACCTATCAATACAACAAATGTAACTACGGCTGCGATAATTACTTTTTTTATGTTTTCATTATCAAAAACAGACTGTTGGATGTCAGATGTGCTTTCGGCAAGAGAAAGCTTAAGAGTATCTCTCTTAAGAGTTACTTCTTCGGAATCGGGATCCATATTGCAGCTGTCAGCAGTTGCAATGAATACAGCATATGCTGCTGTCTCATCAATCACCTCAAAGGTAAGCTTTGCAATAACAGCACTGCCGTCCTCTTCGCAAGCCTCTTCGGGAACATAATACAGATTAATGTACTCAACTGCTATTTTATCATCCTCGTCCATCATTTCTCCGATTTCGATATATGAATTGCTGTCAGGCTTGATTGCCTCATAATCTTTAAACTCAACAACGGAAGAATCATATTTAAGTCTGAAATCGGCACTTTCTGTTCCTGCAAAGTCAAGAATCCTGTAAGAAATAACAATCTCCTTTGTTTTTGCATTATAAGAAGCTTCAAGCTTGAGCTGAGGAGTTTCCCACGCAAACGCCGTAATGCTCATGAAAGAAACTGCAAGCATTACTGCACAAATAAATACAGATATAAATTTTTTCATTTAAAACAACCTTTCTTGTAATATGTTCGGTCTATACAAAATAAAACTGCGTATCCCAAGCAGGAATATAAGGATTATGTCTTATATATACCTTATAATCACTGCGTATCGACATAACCTTTAATGCAAGTTCAAAAATATCCTCACTCCTGTGATAACATGATACCAGCATTTTCGGTTTACACCGGCGTATGGTCTGCACCGCACCATCAAGAGCTTTTGATTCAAGCCCTTCTATATCAAATTTGATATACGTTACGTCATTCCCGCCGATTATCGAGTCAACAGTCTCACTTCTGACAGAAACACCCTTACTGTCCTGTGCACCATTTCTTCCGCCGTGAGACGAAAACATAACCTCGCCCACAGTATCGCTTATACAACAGTTGATACATTCGATATTTTCAATGCATGAAGTATTTTTAACAAGCTTGGAAAAATTTTTCACATCCGGCTCTACAGCATAAATTTTTTTATATTGGGGTGCAAATTTTAGGAACTGCAAGACTGTATCTCCGTTAAATGCACCTAAATCCATATAAATCTCTCTGTTGTCAAGCTTTAAAATATTTTCATAAGCCTCTGCGACAGGTGTTTCGCAATCAAAAAGACAATCTATTTCTCCCGTAAGCTTAAACCTGACAATATTATCAAAAACTTTTTTTGACTGCTCATCTGCTAAAAATGAGCGTACCTGAGCAAGCTCATTCTTATGAGCATCATAAAAGCTTCTGTTGAAAATATTTTCGCCGTAAACAGGAACGTCAACGCTGTAAAGCTCCTGTTCCTTTGATATTCTTATAAAATTATCCGTCACTTCGCTTCTTGAGGAGCCGAAAGCAATAAGAACCATAAATTTTCCGAAACGCTCAACCGCATCAGCATAGCTCATTACGGGAAAACCTCGGAAGGTACGTTTGCGAACAAAACCGTCTCCGGCAAATACACCGTCAATTTCAACCCCCAGAGACAGAAGCTCATCAATTATTTTATCTGCACCGTTTCCCGTCCCGTAAAGAAGAATTTTCTTATCGGTTTCCTGAGCTTTTTCCCAAACCGTCTTTATCATTCGAGAATGTTTGAAGTAATATAATCAATTCCCCAGTCAGCAAGCTTTTCGCCGGCTTCCGGATCATTGCAGGTCCAACAATTGACCTTAATTCCTGCATCATGAAGCGTACTGATATTCTCTTGAGTCAGCGAAGTATATTTTATATCAAGATCAAGATTATGTTTTTTGAGAATATCAACAAGCTCATCTGTATAATCATCAACAAGGAACTGTGCAGGCTGTTCGGGATATTTTTTTCTTAAGAAAACAAGATTCTCAAGACAGAATGAAATAAATGTAACATTGGGAAGATAATCAAGCTCCTTGATTATCTCTGCTATTTCATAAACTTCATCTTCACTAAACGCATTTTTAAGCTCAAGAACTGCAACCTTTTCATACTTTTTGCATATTGAAATATATTCCTGTAAAGTAGGTATCCTTATATCACTTCTGCCTTTTTTGCCGTCGATATCAGTAAGCAGAAGATTTCTCAGACAATCAAAAGTGGTTTTTTCAACCTCCATATCGTCGATTGCAACTCTGCCTGTCATATCATCATGAAAAACAACGTATTTGCCATCCAGAGTCTTATGCACATCGGTTTCGATGCCGTAATAGCTTCTGTTTCCGGCTGCGACAAATGCTGCGTTTGTATTTTCTTTTTCAAGACCGCTTAAACCTCTGTGGGCAACGACAAAAGTATTTTTTTTGTTAAATTTTACTGTATTCATAATAGACCCCTCCAACAAAAAAGTATATCATTTGATGAATGAAACTTCAATATTAATTTAAAAAAAAGCAGAACAGTCCGACCATTCCGCTTAATAATATTATTTGATTATTTCTTTGTATATCATTTCACATAAATATTCCGTACAATCGCCATTTTGGAATTGGTGTATTTCATTTTTGACTTTTGTACGTTCCTGTTCAAAAACATCCTTACCGTCACGGATATGTTCAAGGAAAGAAATAAGAGCATCGTTGTCGAGTATTTTTTCTCCCTTAAGCACATCAAAAGGATCATCATACACAAAGCCTCTTGATTTAATATAATCATCTATATCATCAACTGTAAGACCGACAGGCTTGTCTGTAAGAAGATAATCATAATAAACAGATGAATAATCGGTAATAAGGGCATCTGTTTTTCCGAGAAGTTCATAAAGCTGAATGTTCTGTTCAGCAACCCATTCATTATTGATTACAAGGAAATTTGTAAGCTCCTTTTTGATTGAAACATCAATAGGCTGTGCCGGATGTCCTTTAAAAATAAGAAGCATATTGTTATCACGAAGCCATGCATCTACTCTTTTTATTTCATCAGGAGTGTTTATAGTGGGAATACCTGTTGCCGTTCCCTCAATATTAAATGCCTTCATTTTTTCAACGGCACTTTTTCTATATGTCGGAAGCCACACAACAACCTTGTTATAACCATCAAGTGAGAGCTTTTTCAGAATATCCTCTTGCGTAAAAAGATAATCAGTTCTCGGAAAACCGCAGAAAAACATTTTTTCATAGCTTATGTCAAAATCCTCGTGGTAATTATCCGCAAAGAAAGGAGATACGCAAAGACATTTGTCGCATTTATCATGAATTGCATATCCGCCGTTTGAGCGTTTAAGAGGCATACCATGCTGAAGGCAGATTGAAAACTGATCATTTCTGTATTTACCTATAATTCTGTTGGAGAAAATAAGACATTTTGCAGGAATTACGGTAGTATAATAAGTCCATTTATCTTTAAAGGTCTTACAGTTCTGAAAGTATTTTACATACTTTACATTTTTCATACCTTCCGTTGGCTTTACATTCTTATCATCATTTACAAGCCAGACAATTTCGAATTGTTCATCAATGTGTTTTTCATCAACAAGATATTTATATACGGGATAGGTATTACAAGTAAATTCAGGATTGCTTTCAAAAACAACAGTTTTTCTTATGGGAATTTTTTTAAGAATTGTCATAAAGCTGTCAAAGAAAAATCCAATTATCTTTTTAATAATAATCAATTATTTTCACCCTCATAATCAGCTGTTGTAAACACTTTCGTAAAAGTTTTCCAACGAGCTGATAATATTTTTCATATCATAATCATCAATTGACCTTACGGGAACAGTTCTTATGCTGTCATTCAGAATTGCATCACACCAATCAGAAACGGGAGCATCAAGGCTCAATGCAACAAGCTTATCGGAAATATATGTTTCTTTGGGAACAGTATCGGAAACAACACACTTAAGCCCTGCCGTTTCAGCCTCAAGAAGAGCAATACCCAACCCTTCAAACAAAGACGGAAACATAAATACATCCATTGCTGCAAGAACTCGGTTAACGTCACCTCTGTTTGATATAAGTGTTATTTTATCCGAAAAACCGCTGTTCTTTATCATTTCCTTAACTTCTTCTTCAATATAACCACTGCCTACAAAGAGAAGATGTGCATCAGGCTTACGCTTTAACAGCTCACCGAACACCTTTATTGTAAATTCATGATTCTTTTCGGGAGCAAGTCTTCCCACCTGACCGATAAGAAATGCATTTTCGGGAACACCAAGCTCTTTTCGCATTTCAGCCTTTGTAACGCCGGGATCCTGAAACTTCTCAACACAGATGCCATTGTTAAGAACAATTGTGTTATCCACATTAAAACGTCGGTTGAGGTCTGCTGCCATATCTTCATGAAGTGCAATAAGACGCATACCGAAAAATTTTGTAAGGAATTTTACTGCAAAATTTTCTTTTCTGTTTGTAGGGGTACCTTCAAACATCTGCTCAGGCGGGCAATGAACTGTATGAACCACCTTAACTTTTCTGTGAAAAAGCATATACAGAATAATGTATCTGTTTGTTCCGAGATGTGTGTGAATAATGTCAGGTTTTATTGACTTTATGTATCTGTAAGCAAGAACATGGCATTTTATACCGTTATAAATAAAGTAGCCGTGTATATGTTTCTTACTTTTGAGATAATCCCCGAGAAAAAACATTCTGATGCCTTTTTTTTCAAAGGTTTCTTCAATAACTGTATTTCTGTGCTCACGGGAACACATTATTGATGAATTAAATCGGTCTTCATCAATTCTCGTAATATATTCTTTGAGAAGATTTTCAGTACCACCTGTATTCAAATATACAATAGTATGAAGGAGATTAAGTTTTTTGTTTGAATCTGCCATCAGTTATCACTTCTTTTCTTTAATAAACTTTAATTTCACAGCAATGATTTTATCTGTTATCAGCTTCTTTTCTTCTTTATTGAATATAAGAAGCCATGCGACACCGACAAAAATTACAGAATAAACAGCAATTTCAGCAACGAGCATAATAAATGAAGTAGTTTCAATAAAGCTCATAACGAAATAACCCAGAACGGCATAACCAAGAATAACAATACCTATACGCAAAAATACATCTTTCCAGTATCGGGGAATGTCAAGTCCGATTTTTTTATAATAATACCAGTTCATAAATAAAATCTGACCGAGCAACATACCTATGAGAGTACCGATAGCTGAACCTATGCTACCCCATTTTATTGCCAAAGGAATACTTATTACAATATTAAGAACTGCGATGCAAAGGTATACTACAGACCTTATTCTGTGCTTGTTTTTTGCCTGCAAAACCGAAACACCGATATTCTGCGACAGTGAAACAATTCCCGGTGCCATGAGAATTACGGTAATATAATAAGCCTCTGCATAATCATCACCAACCCAGAAATGTATAAAGTCCTGACCAAAAATTATAAAACCGCTGAAGATAAATGCAAGAATTATAAATTGAATTCTGCCGATTCTTATAAAAATATCTGAAATTTGCTTCATCGGCACTTTCTGCGTTACAAGCTTCGTTATGTTCGGAAGAAACACGCCGCTTATGGAGGTGGAGAACTGATTAAAATCTTTATTAAGATTTGCCGCAACACCATATACCGCAACAGCAGCCGTACCAACAACCTTACCAAGTATAATCTTGTCCGTATTGGCGTAAATCTGATCAACAAGAATGTTAATAAAAATAAACGAAGAGTATGTAAGCACTTCTTTAAAAAGTTTCTTGTCAAGATGGTCAAATTTAAAGTGAACATCAATTTTTTTCCAACAATATACAATTGGGAAAATTTTTGAAACAACCGAAACAACCAACGCTACAACAGCAATTGCAACAGACTTAAAGCCCATATAGAGCACAATTGCATCAATCAAATATCTTACTACATTTGTAACAAGGTTGTAGCCTTTAAGAATCGCAAACCTTTCATAAGTGCTCAGAATTGCTGAAACAACCGTAAACGGGAACGACAAACAAACATTCACAAGAAGAATTAAAAATATTGTTTTTGCTCTTTCAATTTCAGTCGGTGTGAAATTTGTAAAAAATGCTTCGATGTTGAAATACAAACCAAGTCCTATAACAAATGCAACAACGCTTATGACTGAGAAAAACAGCAAAAACATTCCGTTGATTCTGCTTTCTCCATCTTTATCTCCAAGAGCACGGTACTTTGCACTGAACCTTATCATAGAATTACCGAAGCCAAGATCAAGCATTGACAGATATGCGATAATTGAGGAAGCTAAATTATATAATCCGTATTCAGATGTACCGAGCATTTTGGTAATAAATGGCGTAAATACAATTCCGAGAACAAAGTTTACTGCCATTGTTACATACGAAAGAACAATTCCTTTTTCTCTCTGACTTTTGCTCATAGTCAAATTCTCCTCTTTCCAAAAAAAGCATATTCATAGTTATAAAAAAACTATATTAATAAAACAGACATATTAATACTATCATACAGATAAATAAAAATCAAGCATCAAAACTTTAATATTGCTGTTGCAAAACAATTACGGATGTGCTATACTTACAGTGATTGATTATCGAAAGGGTGCTAATATGGAAATTTCACAGCAGCTTTATAAGGATTTTACTGACGAACAAAAAGCCAAGCTCCATGAAATTCAAGGTATAGAATTAAAAATTCTCCGTGAAGTTGACAGAATATGTGAAAAATACGGTCTTCACTACTCTCTCAGTGGCGGTACTCTTTTAGGTGCCATCAGACACAAGGACTTTATTCCGTGGGATGATGATATTGATATTGACCTCAAAAGAGACGATTTCAATAAGCTTTTAAGCGTTCTGCCCGAGGAATTGGGGGAAGAATTTGAATACATTAACTATAACGATTACGGCGAGTATTTCTGCGATTTCATCCCCAGAATTTACTACAAAAACAGCAAAGCCGTAAATTCCTTCAGTACAGACGGCGGAAAAAACAACTTTGCCAATGATTCAAGAATGAACAGAATCTTTATTGAGCTCTACTGTCTGCATGACACAACGAGTGAAAGCGTAAAAAAACAGATTTTCAAGGTAAAAACAATTTACGGACTTGCTATGGGTCACAGACTTATACCCACAGATAGCTCAAAATATTCATTTATGCAGAAAATGCAAGTCAAGGTTCTTACCACATTGGGTAAAACCATGTCTATGAAAAAAATTTACAAAATGTATGAGGATTGTGTAAACGCTGTTCCCACAGGTGAAGGAAATATGTATTTCAAGCCCAGCGTTCCACTTCCCGTTCAGCACAGAAATGTATTTCCAAAGGATTTCTTTGACTCATACACAAAAGTGCCTATCAGAGATGATATGGCTATGGCTCCGAAAGAGTATATCAAGGTTCTTGAATATCTTTACACAAACTGGCAGGATCTCCCCAAGGAGAAAGACAGACATCCCGGTCATTTTGAGCTTTTAAAAACTGAAATTTTTTAATATAAGGTGATTTGTATGAATATTATAATTATCATGTCAGGCGGAGTAGGCAATCGATTCGGTGCTAACATTCCCAAACAGTATTGCAAGCTTAACGGCAGACCCGTTATAGATTATGTTATTGATGCGGCAAAAAGCTCAAAGGTTGCAGACAAAGTCATAGTCGTTATGGATCCCTCTTGCATTGACTATTCAGACTATCTTAAAAATTCCGGCTTCGACTTTGCACCAAACGGAAAAGAACGTCTTGATTCACTTAAAAGTGCATTCGACCATATTCAGGCAAATTATCCTGAATGTGAAAGCATCATTATTCTTGATGCAGTAGGTCCGTTTGTAACAAGTGAGCTTATTGACGATTATCTTACCAAAACAAAGGAATATGATGCAGTTATTACCTGTCAGAAAATCACAGGTGCATTGGGCAACTATGAATATGATCCTCTTGACAGAGAAAATTTCTATATGACTCAGTCACCCGAGGCATTCCGCTTCAAGACTCTTATTCCCCACTTCACAACAACATTCCCCAGTCAGGAGCTTGCATGGCAGATGCCCAGAGAAACTACAAAGTATCTCAATTTTGAGTTTAAAAACAACCTTAAGCTGACATACGATTTCGAGCTGAAATATGCTGAGTATGTTATGAATGAAAAAAATAAATAATTTGGAAGCTTTTTAAATGATTAAGAATAAAAAAACGCTGTTCACAATAGCAACTGACCTTGTTTTCAGTATCGCAGGTTTGATGCTGATGAACGGGATGCTTCAACTGCTGATAAATCCTACGCTGAACAAATGGCTCGGTGAGGATATGTTCGGAAATTATCAATCAATTTTCGCAGTCGTATCTATAATGGGTACGACTTTTGGTGTTGCGGCAAACTATTCACGAATTGTCAGGTCCAGAGAAAAAAAGGACACGAACGGTGACTACAACATATTTTTAATAATCATTTCTGTTCTGTGTTTTGCGGTATCGGCAGGAACACTTCTGATTTTTCAATCCTTCAGCACCACTCATTTCCTTATGCTTACGGCGTTGATGATTGTTACAGTTCTGAGGTATTACGGTGATGTCAACTACAGAATAAGTCTTAATTACAAAGGCTTTTTCATATATTACGCAATCATCACAGCAGGATACTGTCTGGGACTTTTGGTATTCAAATATATCTCCACTGAGTGGATGCTCACATTTATTTTAGGTGAGGCTGCCGCAGTTATATTCGTTCTGTTCAACGGAAACATATTTAAGGGAGACAAGCTTCTTACCCGTTCGCCTGAATTTGGAAATTCAATGAAATCCGTAGGGATTCTTTCTGCAACAAATCTGCTTTCATCCATCGCTCAGCAAGCGGATAAAATCATTCTCCGTTTGGCAATGGGCGGTGAAGCAGTAACAACCTTCTATGTTGCAACGCTTCTGGGTAAGGTCATCTCACTTCTGACAACTCCGCTCAACAGTGTTCTGATTGGTTATCTTACGAAATATGACGGTAAATTTACTAAAAAGATGTTTGCAATTTTCACCGTTGCACTTTTAGGCATCGGCTTTGTTGCACTCTTTGCATGTTATATAGCTTCTCAGATTTTTGTAAAGCTTTTCTATCCGGATGTATTTGAAGAAGCAAAACAGTACTTTTTCCTTGCAAACGCAGGTCAGATATTCTACTTCATAGCAAACTGCCTTATGACAGTCATTCTCAGAATTGCAAGCGAAAAATATCAGATGTATATTAATATTATTTACATCATTATTTTTGCAGCGACGGTAATTCCACTCACAATATCAATAGGAATTTGGGGAATTACAATCGCATTGTTAATCACAAACGCAGCAAAATTTGCAATCACAGCCATTGTAGGCTTTTCAAAAATTAATTCCAAAGCAATTGAGGATTAAAACCTATGAAAATGCTTATTGCATCCGACATTCACGGCTCAGCATATTACTGCAAAATGCTTGTTGAAGCCTTTAAAGATGAAAACGCAGACAGACTTTTACTCCTTGGTGATATTCTGTACCACGGTCCGAGAAACGAATTACCGAAAGATTATGCACCTAAAGAAGTTATTTCAATGCTGAATCAGATAAAAAATAAAATTTTCTGCGTCAGAGGAAACTGCGACACGGAAGTTGACCAAATGGTACTCGACTTCCCTATTCTTGCTTCTTACAGCATAATCCCATGGAACAGCAGGCTTATTTATGCGACACACGGTCACAATTACAATGAAATGACTCCTCCGCCGCTGGCTGACGGTGATATTTTGCTGTGCGGACACACTCATATTCCAAAGCATACAGACTGCGAAAATTTCACATACATTAATCCGGGCTCGGTTTCAATCCCTAAAGAAAACAGTCCTCACAGCTACATTTTACTTGAGGACAATGTATTAATATGGAAAGACCTTGAAACAGGCAGAGAATACGACAAATACACATTCTGACAAAAATCCGCTTAGCAGCTGTTAAGCGGATTTTTATAATTAAAAGCTCTTGACAAAATAAAGATAAAGTGTTATTATATCTAAGCTGTGGATTAAGCAGAATGCTCCACCTCGGTTGCTCTCACCGTGTAAAATTTAGAGAGTTTTTAATATGCGGATGTGGCGGAATTGGCAGACGCGCTAGATTCAGGTTTTTACACCATTTTTGACGAGTTCCCGAACCGCCGAAATATCCCG
>CAYVTA010000010.1:0-34313 GCA_964454355.1 uncultured Eubacteriales bacterium
TTGATGAAGTTTATAAGTATATTGGTGATTCAGCGGCTGAAGAAGATGATGATGACTCAATCAAGGTGGCAATTATTGGTAAGCCTAATGTAGGCAAGTCTTCACTTGTAAATGCTATCTGTGGAGAGGAGCGTGTTATTGTTTCAAATATAGCCGGCACCACACGTGATGCGACCGATACTGCAGTTGAAAATCAGTATGGTAAATTTCTTCTGATTGACACAGCAGGACTACGCAGAAAGTCTAAAGTTGATGATACCATTGAGAAATACAGTGTTATGAGAGCTGTTATGGCAGTTCAGAGGGCAAATGTCTGCATTATAATGATTGATGCTACTGAAGGCTTTACAGAGCAGGATTCAAAGATAGCAGGTATTGCTCATGAAGAAGGCAAAGGCTGCATTATTGTAGTTAACAAATGGGATGCTGTTGAAAAAGACGGAAAGACAATGGATTCATATCGTAAAAAGCTTATGAACGACTTTTCTTTCATGTCATATGCTCCGATTATGTTCATTTCAGCAAAAACGGGACTTAGACTTAATAAACTTTTTGAGATGATAAATATTGTTGATGCTCAGAATGCAATGCGTATCAGAACAGGCAGACTTAATGAGATTCTTGCTGATGCACAGACAAGAGTCCAGCCGCCCACAGATAAGGGTAAAAGGCTGAAGATTTATTACATGACACAGCCTTCAACGAGACCGCCTACATTCGTTTGTTTTGTCAATAATAAAGAGTTGTTTCATTATAGCTATCAAAGATATATTGATAACAGAATTCGTGAAGTTTTCGGTCTTGAAGGTACTCCTACAAGATATATTATTCGTGAACGAGGCGAAAAATAAAACGAGGGACTGTCTCACAAAAAAAAGTGAGACGGGCCCTTTTATTGTTAATTGATTATACCATTCTTGCATATTATATTTGACTGAAATTTTAGTATAAAAATTTTTAAGTTAATAGCTCTACGTTTTATTTTTTTGTTATAAAAATCATTCCTGCTGTCGGTATATTTAATTCTTCAAGATTGGAATTTATTATTCCGGTTGAAACTTTTTCACCCTTGCAGTTTATAACTAAATATTCAAAACCACTTGCATTCTTGATAATCAGGCTTTCAGTTGCCGTAGCATTTACAGCTACAGTTTCTTTTGTTTTTATCGGAATAACAGTATCGGAATAAGCAGTGTAAACAGCTTTATCATTTAACTGAGAACAAACAAGACTATATTCACTTTCAGGATTTGTTGCTGTAAGCTTACCATCGATAAGAACATTCTGCCATTCTTTCCAGAATGAAATATAGTATTTAAGCATATCATAATGGTCTTGAGGCAGCTTCTCTATTCTCATCGAAATCTGCGGAACACTGAAAAGCACACTAGTGAATTGCAAAGCTGCATTTTGGACTGTATCATCATAATTCCACATGATCATATCTGAATGAACAGCAGTTTTTCCGGAAGTGTAGCGAAGATTAACTATATTGAATCGGTTTTTCAGGATATCACATGGACAGTCACCGACACGAAGCATATTGCCGTATTTTCTTATTGAAGGACCTACATATGATTGACGAAATTCAATAAGAATGTCGGGGTTTATCGCTGTGAGTCTTTTTTTTACTTCAGACATTAGAGCATGGAGCGAATCTTCTAATGACTGAAAATCTCTGTTTTTGTCATATTCAAGAGATTTTCCTTTTAGCTCAAAAGAATCAATAAAATCAAGCTTTAAACCGTCGAGATGCCAGTTTCTAACTGAGGATTCATATATACTGCAAAGATATTCCCTCACTTTTTTGTATCTTGGATCAAGAGAAAAGAAGTCTGCACGATTACCAGTTTTATCAAGTAACATTTCCTTGAATTCATTAAATTTCTTTGAATGTATGCCAACAAATGGAACTGAGTACCAAAGCATTACTTTCATTCCGATTGAATGAATATCACTAACAAGCTTAGTCATATCACCCATTTTTTTCTCAGCTACTTCCCAGTCACCGCAATAGGCATATCCACGGTTGTTATCATCGGTCTGCCAACCGTCATCAATAATCACAGTTTCCATTCCCAATTGTTTTGATAGTTTACATTCTTTTAGAATTTCATCTTTATCCAGCATTTGATGAAAACTATACCAAAGTGAATCCATAGGGAGTCTTGCTGCTTCCGGGATATAGGCTGATGTGTAACCGCATTCATTTTCCCACCAATCTGTGACATTATAAATACTGTCATAATAAGGAATGTCATTCATATCGAGGCGAATTACAGCATTGTACTTATCTTTTGGTGCAGTTGGTAATGTGAAAAATGTTATCTGACAAAGTATGGTTGCATCTTCTTCATGAATTCCGGTTCCGATTTCTATTGGTGTGTCAACATCTGAAACAGCTATATTTAGCCTGTTTCTTCCTGTTCTTGAAATAAGCTGCTGTTCCGGCATCCAAGAAGCAAGACGAGATTTTACAATTTTTGGACCCCAATCAAAATATAGACCATGAATATCTCCCATTGAAGGATTCCAAGTGAAAGCACAGTCCTTGGCACTAAAATACCATGTTATAGAAAATTTTTCAGGAATTTCATCTTTAGGCAATGACATATTTACTGTTAGAAAGAGAATATTTCCAACTTGTTTTTTATTTAGGGTAATTTTAGCATTTTTATTACCGCCGGATATTTTAAAATTCATTTTTTACTCCTTGCTTAGGCTATGAAACGAACCTATTATGCCTTATAAACAATAATTATCCGTCTGAATTCTCTCATCACTTGGAATACGACAGTATCCTTGTGTTCTTCGATTCCTAATCAGCCCACGTTATTTATTTTTAATTGTTTAATTCTTATTTTTTATGAACAGTTTGATACAGATATAATATTTTTTACGATAATTGGTCTTTTCGTTGTAATGTTGTCGGGAGAAATATTAAGAGTTTTTCTTATATCATCATCTGTATTGCACGTCCAGATTGAAACCAACAGCCCGTGGTTATGGAAAACATCAATAAGTTCTTTTGTTACATTATTGTGCTGACAGTTTATACCAATTGCATCACAATTTTTGACTTTTTTGACCAGCGAAAGGAGATATTCAGTCGTATGGTCTTTTATTGGTGCTACATCCATGTTGAGATAATACGATATTTCGGGAGTTTCCTTTGCTGCTTCTGTATCGTCAGCATATATTCCTGTGTAAAAAATTCTGTCAAGCACATCGTACTTTTTTGCAAGGATCGGAATGATTTTAAGATTATTCGTTTGTTTAATATCAATATTGCAACGCATTTTTTTATAGCGTGCAAGCGTTTGGAATGCTTCTTCGAGAGTTGGTTCGCCTCCGGTGGGTGTGTTATGAGAAAGAATTGGTATTCCATTCTCGTCGAAGCGTACATCTACTTCAAAAATATCTGCACCGCACTCAAATGACTTTATTATAGACTCAATTGAATTTTCAGGTGTATCTTCACAGCCGGTGTGGGCAGTTATTGTAAAATTATCAGGTAAATTAAAAAAATTGCTCATTTAGTATCCCTCAATTTTTTGATTTTTGCGATTGCAGAATTATTTGCAAAATTAATATATCATTAAAATAACAGAAAATCAATCAAAAGACTACATTTTATTAATAATAGCTTGATTTTATGATTTATAAAAACTATAATATAACAAAAAATTTCTTTGAAAGATTATTTAGTTACTAATGTATTAAAAATACTGAAAAGTATTTCAACAATCTTATATTGTAAATAAAAGCTTATAATTAAATGAAAAGAGCTTGATGTACTTTCATAATTTATATTGTAGAAGTACAGTCTTTTTTTACAAAAAAATATAAGGTAAAATTGACTAAAAATTCACTAATATATTTGTAGAGTGGTACAGTTGAACATTGCATTAAAAAATGGTAAAATAATAAAATAATATATAGGAGGAATTATGTATGTCTGACAAAGCAAATAAAAAATATATGAAAAAATCGGAAATTATTACCTTCGGTATCGGACTTTTTGGCATTGCTCTTCTTACAGGATGGATGCCTGATTATACTGCAACATTTTTTGCAGACTTTGCTTTTAAGGGAAAAGGTTTTGATTCGGATACAATGTCCACCATTATTTCAATGGTTTTTCTTGTTGCCGGTATAGTAGGTGCAATATGTGAGCTTGTTATTGGTTACCTTGTTGACAACACAAGAACAAAATTCGGTAAAGTTAAGCCTTGGGTTGGTTTTGGTGTTATACCGCTTGCGCTTATATCTATGCTTGTTTTTGTTGCCCCCAATACTGATAGCCAAATACTTGCAATAATTTGGATGTTTGTTATTTATTCTGTATATACAGCGGCTTGCTGTGCAGTTGAAAGCCCTGCAAACTGTTTTGGAGCTCTTTGTTCTCCAAATCCGTCAGAACGTTCGAGTGCCATTTCAATTGCATCTTTTTTGCGTTCAATCGGTCAATCCGGTGGCATGGTTGTTGTTATGGTTGTTGGACTTGTTATGAAAGCGGTTATGGGACAGCAACAGTATAAAAATGCTGAAGGACAGGGATTGGATCTTATTATTTCTACAGCTATTTGTGCACTGGGGCTTATACTTTTTGTAATGATATTCTTTGTTAATAACAAAGAACGTGTTCCTTTTACTCAAGAAAAGGTAAGCCTTAAAGATGCTGTTAAGGTCGTATTTACAAATAAAAATCTTCTTATGGTATCGCTCACCAAGCTTTGTGGCTTCGGACGAGGTGTTTATGGTACTGTATCTCTTTACATAGCTATTTATCTTCTCGGCTCAAAAGACCTTAAGCTTGCTTTGCTTTTACCTATGGGAATAGGTACTGCAGTCGGCACTTTGCTTGTAAACATGGTTCTCAAGAAATTTTCCACAAAACAGACATTTATACTTTTCAGTGTTTACGGAGCATCTTCTCTTGCGATTCTTTTCCTTGTCTCAAGAGGTGTTGGTTTTAACGATGGTCTAATTATCCCGTTCCTCATTTTAAACTTTTTCTGCGGCCTTCAGCATGGTAATACAAATGTTACACCTAATATTATGATTGCTGACTGTGTGGATGAGATTGAATATAAAACAGGTAAGAGACAGGAAGGTCTTGCTTATGCAGGCTATGGACTGTTTTCTAAAATTGCATCCGCTTTTACAAAAGCTCTCGGTCCTTGGCTGCTTTATACATGGTCAGGCTATATGGTTTCAACCGATGCAAATGTTGCTTATGCGACTCAGACTGACACTACACTCAATAAGCTTCTTATGATTTATACAATTATCCCAGCTATATTTGTTGTTTTACAGGCCGTGCCAATCCTTTTCTATGATATGGTAGGAGAGAAGAAAGAAATGATTACAAAGACACTTATAGAGCGTCGTGAATCGGTAGGAATACCTGTTGATTCTAATAATGTTTAAGGAGGAAAGTGTAAATATGTCAACTAAAGAAAAAAACTTTAACACGAAGCTTTACGGTATCATTACTTTTGTTGCAATTGCTGCTGTACTTGTTGTTATTTGCATAGCAACTTTCAGTGCAAGATATACCGCTTTCCATCCTGAAGAAGTCGCAAAAACATATGTTGACACAATCATTCAGACCGGTGATGGTTATAATGCGTACAAAAACACTATTGCAAGCTACGACAGTAAGTATGGCGATTATATACGCAAATATTACATATATCCGGCAGTTTACAGAGATACAGATTATAAGCCCGGTGACAATACAGACGATTTTGTGGGTTATAATGATGAATCATACATGAGTGACACGACAGTAAATGATGACGGTACGCTTAAAGGTAAGGTTATTGATGCTATGTATCCTTACTATGAACAGCTTATCGAAAGTTATGGATGGGATGATTATGATTCTATCTATACAAAATATATCGAAAAGCTTATTGAAGTGCGTCAGAGTGTTTTTGGTGATAAGTATCTGAGTGATGATGTTTTCTTTACCGCTTTTGAATCAAATGTTTCAACATATGGCGATAAGCTAACAGGAACAGAAGATGTGTTTGATGAGAATACCGGTGTTCAGTTAAATTTTGAATCAACAGGTATTTATGAAGCAGTTTACGGAGAAAATTACAGATTAGTTGCTGTTACAGATGAACAGGTCGATATTGATATTGAACAGTATAAGACAGAATGCGATACAACAGTTTTTGAAACCTATGGTGTGTCAATTGATGACATTAGCGAAGTAAAGAGCATTACTGTATATGTTAAAGCGGCAGAAACAACACTTGCGACAATTAAAGTTGTTGTTGTAAAAATTGGTATGTCATGGTATGTTGACAATACAGCAACAAATACGGGTGTTCTGTACACTTTTTATAAGTGAAGAATTGAGAAAGTCGAGTAATCGGCTTTCTTTTTATATTTTTGTGCAGAAAATAATAAAATCTGATTGATTTTTATGAAGAATCTGATATAATAAGCACAAAAAGTATTACTCTTAAGGAGGAATTTTTATGAAAATTACATTTATGGGCGCAGGCAGTACCGTTTTTGCAAGAAATGTTATAGGTGATTGCATGTGTTCAGAAGCCTTGCGTGATTCAGTCTTCGCACTTTATGACATAGATGGCGAAAGACTCAAAGAGAGTCAAACGATTCTTGAAGCCATGCGTAAGGCAAAAGGCGGCTATGGTAAGATTGAATGTTATCTGGGTGTAGAAAATAGAAAGGAAGCACTCAGAGGTGCAAACTTTGTCGTTAATGCAATTCAAGTTGGTCTTTATGATCCTTGTACTATTATCGATTTTGAAGTGCCTAAAAAATATGGCTTAAGACAGACAATAGGTGATACACTTGGAATAGGCGGAATAATGAGAGCACTCAGAACCATTCCTGTAATGGCTGATTTTGCTGCTGATATGGAGGATGTATGTCCTGATGCATTCTTCCTTAATTATACAAATCCTATGGCTATGCTTTCGGGTTATATGCAGAGATATACCGGTGTTAAGACTGTAGGACTTTGTCACAGCGTGCAGACATGCTCCGGAGATCTTTTTAATCAGCTTGGTATGCAGGATAAGCTTGAAGGCAGAAAAGAACTTATTGCCGGTATAAACCACATGGCATGGCTCCTTGAAATAAAGGATAAGAACGGTGTAGACCTTTATCCTGAAATTAAAATCAGGATGATTGAAAAGCTTGAAGATCCTGAGTTTAGTAACAAAGTTCGTCTTGAATACATTAAACACTTCGGCTATTATTGTACTGAATCCAGCGAACATAATGCTGAATACAATATGTTTTACATAAAGAGTAAATATCCTGAGCTTATTGAAAAATACAATATTCCGCTTGATGAGTACCCCAGAAGATGCGTAAATCAGATTGCATCATGGAAAAAAGAATATGCTGAAATGCTTGAAAAAGGCATAAAAGAGCATAATCGTTCAAATGAATACGCTTCTCATATTATGGAATCAATTGTGACAGACACTCCATACCAGATAGGTGGAAATGTACTTAATGATGGAAGACTGATAACAAATCTTCCGCAAGAGGCTTGCGTAGAAGTTCCTTGTCTTATTAATGGTCAGGGCATACATCCTTGCTATGTTGGTGCATTGCCTGTTCAGTGTGCTGCAATGAACATGACAAATGTTAATGTGCAGTTGCTCACTATTGAAGCCGCAAAGACTCTTAAGAAGGAACACATATATCAGGCTGCAATGCTCGATCCTCATACAGGCAGTGAGCTTGATATTGATACTATTAAAATAATGGTTGATGACCTTATTGAAACTCACGGTGATTATCTTCCAAAATATCACTAAGAGGTGAGTCTATTGGATAAATTGTATTTAAGAGGTCTTATAGGGCAGTATTGGTACAATTTTACGGAACTGCTGGCATACTGTATTCTTTACAGACCTACGCCCAAAAATCTGTTATATGAAAGAAAGATTAAATACGGGGAAGATAAATTACAGTATATAAATACATATACACGTAAGGATATTAATAATGAGAAGAAGCCCTTATTAATCTACATTCACGGAGGTGGCTGGATATCAGGACTCACAGGAATGAGAAACTCATATGTAAAGAACTGGGCACAAAAGGGTTTTTACGTTGCATCAATAAGTTATTCATATGCACCTCAAAAGATTTTCCCTCATCAGCTCAAGGAGATATACGCCGCTATAGATTTTATTCTTGATAATGCAGAAAAGAATAAAATTGATACTGACAAAATCGTTATCGCAGGGGAGAGTGCGGGAGGATATTTTATATCCTATGTTGCATCCTGTATAAGTAATCCTCCGAGACTTGATAAGTTAGGTATAAATTTTAAACATCAAGATACTTTCAAAATTAATGCTCTTGTTGCTCATAGCGGATGTTATAATTTGTGCAGACTAACTGATGACAATAAAGAACAATCACATTTTCCCGATGTAAAAATGATGATAGAATCATTCATTGGAAAGGATTTGGAAAGTACAAAAAAACTACTTAACTCGGAAGAGGGAAGTATCTATTCTCCTGTGATAGACCATAATTTTCCTCCTTCATTTGTCGTGTGGACTGATAAGGATAAATTAAGATATGAAGCCTTTGATTTTTCAAAGGAATTGCAAGAGAATAATGTTCCGTTTTTGCTTTACAAGTCAGACGGAATTACAGGACTTCATGGATGGTCAATCGTAACGGTTTTCAAAAAGGCAAAAAAATGCTTTGATGCAACCATTGATTTTGTTTCACAATATCTTAATTAAAAAATAAAGGACGGTACTTTTTTAAGTATCGTCCTTTGAATATTAAGAAAACTAATTATTCTTCTGTTGTTTCAGCTGCAGCTTCTTCAGATTCCGCTTTTGCAAGAAGTTCATCAATAGAAACAGCAGTTCCCTCAGGAATTTCATCCTCTTCTACAGCTGCTTCCTCTGCAACTTCTTCAGGAGCAAGAAGTGCTCTTATAGAAAGGCTAACATGCTTTTTCTCAAAGTCAATATTTGTAATCATGACTTTTACTGTATCACCTATGTTGAGCTCATCCTGAGGCTTCTCAACTCTGTGGTTTGCAATCTGAGAAATATGGATAAGACCCTGGATATGAGGAATGATCTGTGCAAATGCACCGAATGTTGTAAGGCTTACGATCTGAACGTCGATTGTAGAGCCAACAGGGTAGTCTCTTCTGAGAATCTCCCAAGGACTATCTTCAATCTTTTTGTAGCCAAGAGAAATCTTTTTGTTCTCAGCATCAAGGTTTTTTATTACAACTTCAATTGTGTCACCTACATTTACTACCTCGGAAGGATGCTTGATTCTGTTCCATGAAAGCTCTGACTTGTGACAGAGACCCTGTACACCTGCTGCAAGCTCAACAAAAGCACCAAACTCTGTAAGAGATACAACAGTACCTGTGTACTTCTGACCAACTTCAACCTGAGCCCAGAATGCATCTCTGGAAGCCTTGCGAGCTTCTCTGAGAACTGAATTAATAGAACCGATAACCCTTCTTCTTCTGTTGTCAACATCAATGATTCTCAGCTGAACAGATTTACCGAGAAGATCCTCAAGCTTGTCATTTTTTGAAAGAGTGGCCTGTGAAGCAGGGATAAACACTCTTACGCTGTTTGAAATAACGATTACACCTCTGTTAAGAATTTCAGCAACAGTTCCTTCAAGTACTTCGCCGTTATCCTTTGCAGCAGCAATGCTTATCCAGTTAGCCTGTGCATCATAGCGCTTCTTGGAGAGGGTAATAAAACCGTCGGCATCATTTGTTTTCATAATGATGAGATTAAGCTCATCGCCAACCTTAACAGACTGTGCGGGATCGACTGTAGGATCGGCACTAAACTCGTCATAAGGAATGATACCTGTCTGCTTTCTGCCTATATCGACCTGAATTTCAGTAGGAGTGACACGGAGAACTGTGCCCACTACCTTCTGATCGGAATTAAGACTTTTTAATGATTCTTCGAGAGCCTGCTCGAATGACATTTCTGAATCAGCGACAGCCTGTCCAATAGCTTCTGCAGATTCAATAGGGTTGTTAATTGTTTCGGACATTTTTGAAATTACCTCCTTTATTATGCAGACAGGAGTAGAAGCTCCTGCCGTAACACCAACAGTTGAACATCCGCTGAAATCAATATCTTTTAATTCTTCTGCGGACTCAATAAGTACTGTTCTTGTATTTTTCTCACAGACGGACTTGAGTTTTTGTGTATTTGAACTCATCCTGCCGCCAATGATAATCATTATATCACACTCGTGTGATAAATTGCAAGCATCTTTTTGTCTTTTTGACGTTGCATCACATATTGTATCAAAAATTTTTATGTTTGTACAGATTTTTTTTATTAGCTCTGTACATTTTTCATATTCTGCAATGCTAAAAGTGGTCTGTGCTACATAAACTACTTCTTTTTCTTTTATTTTTGGGTTATTTTCAAAAATCATACATAACTCATCATAGCTCTTAAACACAAATGATGAGCCTCTGCAATAACTTCTGAATCCTTTTACTTCAGGATGATTTTCGTCACCGGCAATAAGAAGAATGTTATTAATCGTCGATTCATTATTAACAATATTTTGAATTTTCTTGACAAATGGGCAAGTCGCATCTGAAAAATGTATTCCTGATAATTTGATTTGTTCAAATTCCTCTTTTGTAATTCCATGAGCTCTTATAACGAGTTCACTGTTCGAAGTTACATCAGTTGGTGTGTTTACAATTGATGCACCTCTTTTACAAAGGGATTCAATGTATTGAGGATTATGAATAAGCGGACCAAGTGTTGCAACTTTTTTTCCGGCAGACAAAAGTTCTTCTACTTTATTAACGGCTCTGTTTACACCGAAGCAAAAACCTGCAGTATCTGCTAAAATAATCTTCATAAATTACACCTTAATTTTATCAGCGATTGCGTTAATGGATTCTTCAAGAGTAAGGAAACTGCTGTCTATAAGAATTGCATCGTCTGCTTGTTTTAAGGGTGCTGTTTCACGGTGTGAATCGTTATAATCACGCTGAATGATTTCCTCAAGAAGTGAATCAAAATCGACATCAATGCCTTTTTCCTTGAGTTCCTTGAATCTTCTGTCTGCTCTGACCTGTGCCGATGCCGTAAGGAAGAATTTGTATTGTGCATCAGGAAGTATAACTGTTCCAATGTCTCGCCCGTCCATAACAACATTATTATTTTTTGCCATATCACGTTGTAAATCCAAAAGAAATGCACGCACTTCAGGAATTGATGAAACATTAGATGCAGCCATGGATGCTTCAGGAAGTCTAATTTCCTCTGAAACATCCTCACCGTTAAGAAATACACGCTGTGTGCCATCAATATACTTCAAATCTACTTTTGTGTCAGACAAAAGTGCAATAACCTTTTCTTTATCTGTTGGTTTAATTTTGTTTTTTAGTGCATTTACACCTATAGAGCGATACAATGCTCCTGTATCAACATAAATAAAACCTAATTTTTTTGCAACGGCTTTTGCAACAGTACTTTTTCCTGCACCAGCAGGCCCGTCAATAGCTATGTTTATCATAAAAACACCCCTTAAACTGATTTTCCGGCAAGAACGCCGGTTGAAAATGCTATCTGTAAATTAAATCCGCCTGTGTATGCATCCACATCGATAACTTCACCGGCAAAGTATAGATTATCACACAATGTCGATTGCATCGTTTTTGGATTTATCTCTTTAACGCTGACACCTCCCGATGTTACAATCGCTTCTTCGATAGGTCTGAATTCTTTAATATTAATTGTAAAATGTTTAAGCAAATAAACCAATTCCTGTCTCATATCTCTTGTGACCTGGTTTGCCTTTAAATCTGCCGGTATACCGCTTAAATTGATAATAACGGGAATCAATTTGTGTGGTAGAAGCTTTACAAGAACATTTGAAATTGATTTGTTTGCGTTTTCTGTAAAATCACGTATAATTCTTGCATCAAGCTTTTCATTTGTAAGACCGGGTTTTAAATCAATCTCAATGGAATATTTATCATCTCTAATGTCATTCATGTGAGAGCTCGCACTTAAAACAACGGGACCGCTTACACCGAAATGAGTAAACAGCATTTCACCGAAATCTGTAAACACTTCACTGTATGTATCATTATCTCTCACTGTGACTGAAACATTCCTTAATGACAGTCCTTGAATCTGACCTGTCCAGTCATCAGATGTTACAAGAGGTACAAGTGAAGGCTTGAGGGGAGTGATGGTATGTCCACACTGTTTTGCTAAGGAATAACCGTCACCTGTTGAACCGGTCAGGGGGTAGGATTTACCACCTGTTGTCACGATATACTTTTCTGCTACATAGATGTTGCCATCTTCATCAACTGCCGATTCTATTCTTCCGCAATTAACATTAAATTTTGTAATTCTTGCTTTTATACGCTTTACACCTGCGTTCTTAACGAAAGAATTAAGAGCATCTACAATATCAACAGCCTTATCTGAAACAGGAAAAACTCTGTTACCTCGTTCTATTTTAAGCTCGACACCGGCTTCTTCAAAAAAGTCCATAGTATCAAAAGGCATAAACCTTGAAAATGCTCCATACAAAAATCTACCATTTACAGGAACGTTTTCAATTAACTCATTAAGAAGTGAACAAGCATTTGTAACATTACATCTGCCCTTGCCTGTTATCATTACTTTTCTGCCTATTTTGTCGTTACGTTCGGCTAATAAAACACTATTTCCGTTTTGTGCAGCAAAACCTGCTGCCATACATCCTGCGGCACCGCCGCCTATAACAAGTACATCATACTTCATGTCATGTTCCTCCACAGATACTGCAATTGTACTATTTTTTACAAATAAATTCAATATAAAAATTCAATAATAATTAAAAATATTTATTGAAAATACTACTCATATAGTTTATTATATATTCAAACGCTGTTTTTTAACAGGAATTGCAGAAAAAGGAGCAAAAAACAATGGCAAGAGATTCTGAATTACTTTACTATAAAAAGCCTGCAAAAACATGGACATCAGCATTACCGATAGGTAATGGTAAAATCGGGGCGATGATATATGGCGGAGCTCAGAATGAGCTTATTTCACTTAACTACGATGAATTATGGACAGGTTATCCTCGAACTTATCAGGATTTGTGTTCATATGATGCATTTGTAAAGGCAAGGGAACTTGCGCTTGATGGTAAGCTCCGTGAAGCAGAAAATATTCTTGAAAAAAAATTTGAAGGCTATAATTCACAGGCTTATATGCCATTTGGTGATATTGAAATTGCCTGCACTAAGGGAATAGTAAAGAACTACAGAAGATTGCTTGATCTCTCATCGGCTATCCATACTGTAGAATATGAAAAAAGCGGTGTCTCTTACAAGAGAGAATCATTTGTTACTGCTGTTGACAATGTTTTTGTTCTGCATTTCACCGCAAGTGCAGAAAAATCAGTTAATCTAACTGTCAAAATGTCCTCAAAATTGAAAAACTCTGTTTGGACAGATGGTGATGATTGTATTATTCTTGACGGTTTATGTCCGTCTAATTCCCCCTGTAATGAAGAATATGAAACTGCTGATTATGAACGGTACTCATCTGATCCTGCGAAAATGGGCATGAGCTTTCGTGGTATTATAAAAATCATTACTGACGGACATTCAAAGACTGACGCAGGCAAAATTGTTGTAGAAAAAGCAAATTATGCCACTCTTTATTTTACCTGTGAATCAAGCTTTAACGGTTTTGATAAACATCCCCATCTTGAAGGTAAAGAATATAAAAATACTGCTATTTCGATAATTAATAGTGCTGTAAGTATTCCTTATGAAGTAATAAAAGCATCTCATGTTAAAGATTATAAATCATTCTATGAAAGAGTAAAACTCGAATTGGGTACTAATAACAAAGAGAATATTCCTACAGACAAGCGTCTTGCTGAATTTTCAGGTTCGCATGATGATGCGGGACTTTATGGACTTCTTTATAATTTTGGCAGATATTTGACTATTTCAGGTTCTCGTGAAGGAACCCAGGCAATGAATCTACAGGGAATTTGGAATAACAGAACTAATCCGCCTTGGAGTTCTAATTATACAACGAATATAAATACGGAAATGAATTATTTTCCCACACTCATGATTGATATGCCGGAAATGCATCTTCCGCTTATACAGCTTGTAAAAGAGCTTAGTGTTACAGGTGAAAAAACAGCAAGGGAAATTTATCACGCAAGAGGCTTTACTGCACATCACAATGTCGATATATGGAGAATGTCAACACCTGTTCAAGGCAGTTCTCAATGGTCTTTCTGGCCTATGTCATCGGGTTGGTTTTGCCGTCATATATACGAGCACTATGAGTACACACTTGATAAGAATTATTTAAGAGAAACAGCGTATCCCATAATGAAAAAAGCTGCTGAATTTTATCTTGATATGCTTGTAGAGGATAAAGACGGCTATCTTATGATTGCACCTTCAACATCACCTGAAAATGAATTTTGGTATGGTAAAGAAAAATGTTCTGTATCTCAGACATCAACAATGTCAATGTCAATAATCAAAGAATTGTTTATTAACTGCAAAAAAGCTGCTGATATTTTAGGAATAAGTGACGATATTATTAATGAAATAAATGAAAAACAGCCGAAGCTTCTTCCGTTTAAGGTTGGGGCAAAAGGTGACCTTCTTGAATGGTATGATGATGTAGAATGGTGTGAACCTCACCACCGACATGTTTCACATCTTTATGCTTTGCATCCGGCAAGACTTATTAATCATGAAGATACCCCTGAACTTATTGAAGCTGCAAAGAAAACCCTTGAATACAGAGGTGATAACGGAACAGGTTGGAGCCTTGGTTGGAAAATCAACTTCTGGGCAAGACTTTGGGACGGTAACCATGCATTAAAGCTTATTGATATGCAGTTACGCCCTGTAGATAATAAGTATGTACTTAACTATAAAGGCGGCGGTGGAACATATCCCAACATGTTCGATGCACACCCACCATTCCAGATTGACGGTAATTTCGGTGCTGTAAGCGGCATCACTGAAATGCTTATGCAATCTACTTTTGATACAATATATTTACTTCCTGCACTTCCTGATAAATGGAAAAACGGCTCAGTAAAGGGACTTCGTGCGAAAGGAAATATTAAAGTTGATATAGAATGGAAAAACGGAAAGCTTACTGATTACAAATTAAGCGGAAATACTGAAAACACAAAGGTTGTTTATGCCGGACAGGTGATTTAATTGAAATCTATTACTGATGTTTATAAAATCGGGCTTGGTCCCTCAAGTTCTCATACAATGGGACCTGATAAAGCCGCAAATATGTTTCTTGATGAAAATCCCGATATTGATTCTGTAAAAATTATTCTTTACGGTTCGCTTGCAAAAACAGGTAAAGGACATCATACGGACATAGCTGTTACAGGTCCATTTAAAGAATTGAATACAGAGCTCGTTTTTGACGCAGAATCAACTGATTTACCCCATGAAAACACCATGGATTTTTATGGTTACAAGAATGGTGAGAAAATTGCTTTTATGAGAGCAATGAGTATTGGCGGTGGTGATGTTTCGATTGAAGGCAGGCCTGATGAAAAAAAGATAGACATTTATCCTGAAAACACATTCAGTGAAATTGCTGCATTCTGCAAAAAGCATAATATGCGTATAAGTGATTATGTTTATCTGTATGAACCCGGAATAAAAGAATATTTGTTTACCGTGTGGTATACAATGAAAGAATGTATTGAAAAAGGACTTTCCGAAACAGGAATACTTGAAGGTGGATTGGGCGTAGAAAGAAAAGCACAGTATCTCTATAATCAACGCCACATAGACGAAAGTGAAGTAACAAGAGAGAACAGAACTGTCTGTGCGTATGCTTTTGCAGTAGGAGAGCAAAATGCATCCGGCAATACTGTGGTAACAGCTCCAACTTGCGGTGCTTGCAGTGTTATGCCCGCAACTCTCAAATATATGCAGGAAAAGAAAGGCTTTTCTGATGAAAAAATAATTAATGCTCTTGCTGTAGGCGGAATCATAGGAGACATAGTGAAAACTAATGCTTCCGTGAGTGGTGCAGAATGCGGTTGTCAGGCAGAAATAGGAACAGCTTGCTCAATGACAGCAGCAGCACTTGCTGAATTGTTTGAAATGGGTATAGATCAGATCGAATATGCTGCGGAAGTCGCTATGGAGCATCATTTGGGACTTACCTGTGATCCGATAAACGGACTTGTGCAGATTCCGTGTATTGAAAGGGGAGCAGTTGCCGCAATGAGAGCTATAAATGCCCTTAATCTTGCAAATTTCCTTTCAACAACAAGAAAAATCTCTTTCGACCTTGTTGTAGAGACAATGTATGAAACAGGCAAGGATTTAAAACATACCTACAGAGAAACTTCTGAAGGTGGTTTGGCTAAACTGTATCAATAAAAAAATGGTGTCTCACACTACGATGAGGCACCACTATTTTTATCTGAGCATATTGATTATTTCTTTAAACTGTTCTGTATCTCTTACAGCATCAAATTCATCGTGAATCAGCCATTTATCACGAAGAATCTCGCAAAGAGGACGTGTGTCAGAAGTTTCAAAATCGGTTCTTTTTGTTGTAATTTCACCAACTAACACAGCATTGTACTTCAGTTCGTCAGGGCGATTATCAAAAGCCTTTGCGTTATCAACAGCCAAATGTAAATATTTAAACGTGTTGTCATAATCACCCATAAGAGAGTATCGTTTGGCGATATCGAAAGTAAGCCATGCATCACCCCAATCAGTTTGTGGACGGTTGCCATCAAGGATAAGTTTTTCGAGTTCAAAAATTTTTGTGATTGCAACAAACTCGGTTTCAACATCTACAACATCCGCATCTGCTAAAAGCCATATAAAAGACTTTAAAAATTCATAACTTTGCTTTATTGCAATTCTTAAGAAAGGAAGTTTTTCATCTTTCTCCAGTGCCCACCACATCTGTCTTTCTTTGCAAAACTCCATTGATGGAAAGGTTTCATAAATTTGTTTGCCAAGTTCTTTTCTATCGTGCAAAATATGATGAAAAGCCAGTCGTGAAGCAGCTTCAAGTCTGAGATTTATATCAGGACAGTATTTCATAATTCTTTCGCCAAGAGCAATAATTTCTGAATCATACTTTTCCATATTCTCTTTCCATTCAGGTATATTTCCGTCATCGTCACCTGAACCGAATAGTGCATACATAAGTTTATCTAAAAGTGCATAGCTATTGGGGTGCTCTGCTACACCTTTACGAGCAATAGTTATACATTCATCAATATTACCCTTGCTTATTGCGATTTGAAATTCATCAAGATATTTATTAATCGCTTCTTTTTCAGCAGTTTCATCAATTCCCATGAGTTTATCAGTAGAAACCCCAAAGAATGTAGCAATAGTTGGTATAAGTTCAATGTCCGGATAGCATAAATTGTTTTCCCAACGGGATACAGATTGACACGAAACGCCAAGAACTTCAGAAAATTCTTCCTGCGTCATTTCCTTGATTCTTCTGAGTGATTTAATATTTTCTCCGATTTTAAGTTTCATAGAATCATCTCCGTTATATTTTGAAGATGCGCACCTTCTGATATGATTATATATAAAACACTTAACTCTTTCAACAACACATAAATTGATAATAATTCACTAATATAGTTAAAAACAGCCTCACTTTTCGGTGAGACTGTAATTCTATAAAATAATTTATCCGTTTATCACATCAGACATGTCATACATACCTGATGTTTTGTTTTTCATATAAATAGCCGCATTGACTGCACCTACTGCAAAAACATTCTTTGAAAGTGCAGTATGGCTCAATTTTATTATCTCATCATTACCTGCGAAAATAATTTCGTGCTCACCGACTATTGTTCCGCCTCTGATGGAGTGCATTCCGATTTCATGTTTATCTCTTTTTTGTGAACGGTCATGTCTGTCATACACAAGTTCAGGCTCGTAATTAAGCCCTTTTTCAACTGCTTTTTCGAGCATAAGTGCTGTACCGCTGGGTGCATCAAGCTTAAGATTATGATGAGCCTCAACAATTTCCACATCAAAAGAGCCACCAAGCACCTTTGCAGCAGATTTTGCTATCTCCGAAAGAAGATTTATGCCTAAAGACATATTTCCTGATCGAAACATTGCGACCGATTTTGAAGCATCTTCTATCATTTTATTTTGCTCTGCGGTATAGCCTGTGGCACACAAAACAGCAGGAACATTATTTTTAACTGAATATTCGAGTATTGAAGGAAGTGCAGACGGATTAGAGAAATCAATTATAACATCAGCATCGCAGGATACCTCGTTAAACGCAGGGAATACAGGATAGGGAAGTGTATCGCATTCAAATATGTCAACACCTGCACTAATCTGAATATCCTCACGGTTTTTAATTGCATTTGTAACTGCTGCTCCCATTTTTCCGCAGCAACCGCTTAAAATTGCTTTAATCATTATTATCACATCCTGTTAAAACAAAGTCGGGCAAAAATCATTTACCCGACTAAAATTAATTATTTTACGAGATCATGCTTTTTAAGAGCATTATAAAGTACAGCTTTTGATGAATCATTCATAACACCAAGAGGCATTCTGCATCTGCCGACTTTCCAACCGCACATATTCATAGCTTCCTTAACAGGGATGGGGTTAACATCACAGAAGAGAGCATCACAAAGATCAAGATACTCAAGCTGAAGCTTTCTGGATGTTTCAATATCACCGTCAAGATATTTTCTTGCTATGTCATGTGCAACTCGGGGTGCTACGTGAGACAAAACTGAAATAACGCCCTTGCCGCCCAAAGCCATAATGGGAAGAATCTGATCATCGTTACCTGAATAAATTGTAAGAGAATCGCCGCAAAGTGCTGCTGTTTTTTGGATTGAAGAAATGTCACCGCAAGCTTCTTTTGTTGCGACGATACGTTCATGCTTTGCAAGCTCTACATATGTTTCAGGTTTGATAGTCATACCTGTCCTGCTGGGGACGTTGTAAAGAATAATCGGAGCAGAAACTCTGTCAGCAATATAGTTGTAATGCTCAACAAGTCCACTTTGAGAAGTTTTGTTGTAGTAGGGAGTTACCATAAGAAGACCGTCAACACCAACACTTTCAGCCTCATTGGATAGTTCAACAGCATAGAATGTATCATTTGAACCTGTACCTGCAATAACCGGCACTCTCTTGCCTACAACATCTACACAGAATTTCATAGCATTAATATGCTCATCATTTGAAAGTGTTGAGCCTTCACCTGTTGTTCCGCATACGACGATCGCATCTGTTCCATTATCAATCTGATAGTTTATTATTCTTTCAAATTCATCATAATCAATCTTTTTTAAATCTTCGGTAAAAGGTGTAACAATTGCAATTGCGGAGCCTTCAAAAATTACCGGCTTTTTCATAAAGAATCTCTCCTTAATCAGTTCTTGGGTTCAATATAACCTTCAGCGCAAAGCAACTCAGCAAGAAGAACTGCGCCGCCTGCTGCGCCTCTTAATGTATTGTGTGAAATACAAACAAACTTGTAATCATACTGTGAATCTTCTCTCAAACGACCTGTGGAAATTGCCATACCACCCTCAAGATCTCTGTTGATCTTTGTCTGAGGCATATTATCTTCTTCATAGTAGTTAAGGAATTGCTTGGGTGCATGAGGAAGTTTAAGTTCCTGAGGTCTGCCGCTGAAGTTTTTCCATACTTCAAGGATTTCTTCCTTTGTAGGCTTATTTTCAAAACGAACGAAACAAGCTGCCATGTGTCCATCAGAAACTGGAACTCTTAAGCACTGAGCTGTAAAATGAGGTTCTGTTGCAGGAACGATTTTTCCGTCAACAACTTTGCCCCAGATTTTAAGAGGTTCTTTTTCGCTTTTCTCTTCTTCGCCGCCAATAAAGGGGATAACGTTGTCAACCATTTCGGGCCATCTTTCAAATGTTTTGCCTGCACCTGATATAGCCTGATATGTACAAACAAGTACATCCTTAACGCCGAACTTCTCATCAAGTGGATAAAGTGCGGGAACATAGCTCTGAAGAGAACAGTTTGATTTGACAGCGATAAAGCCTCTCTTCGTACCGAGACGCTTTTTCTGAGACTCGATAATTTCAAGATGTGCATTGTTTATCTCGGGAATAATCATGGGGACATCATCGGTAAATCTGTGTGCAGAGTTATTTGAAACAACAGGGCACTCTGCTTTCGCATAAGCTTCTTCAAGAGCCTTAATTTCATCTTTTTTCATATCTACTGCACAGAATACGAAGTCAACCATGGAAGCAATTTTCTCGATATCTGATGTTGCATCAAGAACAACCATTTCTTTAACTTTATCAGGCATAGCTGTTTTCATTACCCATCTGTCACCGAGAGCATCTCTGTAGCTTTTGCCTGCGGAACGGGGACTTGCTGCAAGTACGGTAATGTCGTACCATGGATGATCATTGAGAAGAGTAATAAAGCGCTGACCAACCATGCCGGTTGCACCTATTATACCAACCTTATATTTTTTCATAACTTGTTCCTCCGAATTTTAAGAAATTTTAATTTACTATTGTAATTGAAACGAAATTGCAATATAATATACGCACATCCGTTATATTATAATATATATTATCACTATTGTTTTCGGGTGTCAACTTAATTAAAAGAATTTCAGAAATTTGGTGCAAAATAAATGAAAAAAACAGATTTTTACTTCGATTTACCTAAAGAATTGATAGCACAGGAGCCGATTGAAAACAGAGATAGGTCTCGTTTGCTGCATCTTGACAGAGAGTCAGGTAAAATAGAACATCGGCATTTTTATGATATTGTTGATTATTTAAAAGAAGGAGACTGTCTTGTTCTCAATGATACAAGAGTTCTTCCTGCAAGAATTTATGGAATAAAACCTACCGGTGCAAAGGTTGAATTTCTGCTACTTAACAACCTTGGCAATGACAAATGGGAAGTAATTACAGGACCGGGACGAAAAGCTCGTAAAGGTGATAATTTTGTGTTTGGCACAGGACAGCTTAATGCCGAAGTTGTTGATGTTCTTGATAATGGAAACAGAATTGCACAGTTTTCATATAATGCATCAAATATATACGAAGTGCTTGATGAAATAGGAGAGATGCCGCTTCCGCATTATATTACTCATGAGCTTAGTGATAAGGAACGTTATCAGACTGTATATTCAAAAGAACTTGGCTCGGCAGCAGCTCCTACAGCAGGCTTGCATTTTACACCGGAACTTTTACAAAAGATTGAGAAAAAAGGTGTAACAGTTGCGTATGTTACTCTTCATGTGGGTATCGGAACATTCAGACCTGTAAAAGCAGAAAACATTGAAGACCACGAGATGCACTCTGAACATTATTGGATATCGAATGAATCAGCAAATAAAATTAATACTACAAAAAAAAATGGCGGTCGAGTAATTGCTGTCGGAACAACATCATGCAGAACGCTCGAATCTGCAAGCGATGAAAACGGAAATATTTCCGAATGCAGTGATTCAACGAATATATTTATTTATCCGGGATACAAATTTAAGTGTATTGACGGTCTTATAACTAATTTTCATTTGCCGGAGAGTACACTTATAATGTTGGTTTCTGCTTTTGCCGGCAAAGAAAATGTATTGAATGCATATCAGACAGCTATTAAAGAAAAATACAGATTTTTCAGTTTTGGAGATTCAATGGTTATAGTTTAGGAGGAACATTTAAATGTACAAGCTTATCAAAAATGTCGGTACTGCCCGACTTGGTGAATTTGAGACTGTTCACGGAACAGTTAAAACTCCCGGTTTTATGAACGTAGCAACTTGTGCTGCAATAAAGGGTGGTCTTTCTGCACTTGACCTAAAAAATATTAACTGTCAGGTAATGCTTTGTAATACGTATCATCTTCATGTAAGACCCGGCGATGATATAGTTTATGATATGGGCGGACTTCATAAATTTACCGGATGGCAAGGTCCAATTTTAACAGACAGCGGAGGATTTCAGGTCTTTTCTCTCTCTTCATTGCGAAAAATAAAAGAAGAGGGTGTATATTTTCAATCTCATGTTGACGGCAGGCATATTTTTATGGGCCCCGAAGAGAGTATGCAGATACAATCTCATTTAGCATCAACAATTGCAATGGCATTTGATGAATGTGTTGAAAATCCGGCTAAATATGACTATGCAAAAAAGTCATGCGAAAGAACTACACGGTGGCTCATCAGATGCAAAAAGGAAATGGACAGACTCAATTCACTTCCTGAAACAATCAATAAAAATCAGTTGCTTTTTGGTATAAATCAAGGTTGCACATATGAGGATCTGCGTGTCAAACATATGAAAGAAATTGCAAAGCTTGATCTCGACGGTTATGCGATAGGTGGTTTGGCTGTAGGCGAGCCGAAGGAAGATATGTACAGAATTATATCTGCTGTTGAGCCTCATATGCCTAAAGACAAAATTAGATATCTTATGGGTGTAGGTACTCCCGGAAATATTATCGAGGCTGTTAAAAGAGGAGTAGATCTGTTTGATTGTGTAATGCCAAGCAGAAATGCACGACACGGACATCTGTTCACCTGGCATGGAATAATTAATCTAAATAATGCAAAATATGACCGTGATGATTCACCAATTGACAATGAATGTGACTGTCCTGTATGTAGGAATCATTCAAGGGCATACATCAAACATTTGTTTAAAGCAAAAGAAGTTCTCGCTTTGCGTCTTGCTGTTACGCATAACCTTTATTTTTATAACAGTCTTATGGAAAAAATCAGATCAGCACTTGAAAATGATACATTTGACGAGTTCTATACAAAATATGTTGATGTTTTAGATGCAAGAATTAAATAAATTTTAATTTAGTACTTGAAATATCTAAATCATTATATTATAATATGTTTAATATTGTTAAATTTCGGAGGAAATATAAATGGATTTATTATTTAAAGTTCTCGAAGAAGAAACTGCAAACACTACATCTTCATGGTCCACAATCATACTTATGGTTGTTCTTTTTGCAGTAATGTATTTTGTTATGATCAGACCTCAGAAGAAAAAGCAAAAAGAAGAGCAGGAGATGCGTGATGCTATTCAGATCGGTGATGAGATAACAACAATCGGAGGAATCTGCGGAAGAGTTGTAACTGTAAAAGAAGATTCTCTTGTTATTGAAACCGGTGCTGACAGAAATAAGATGAAGATTACTCGTTGGGCTATTCAGACAAACAATACTGCTGATGACAGAATTCAGGCTGAGAGAGCTGCTCAGGAAGCTGCTAAGGCTGCTGAAAAAGCTGAAAATGGCAAAGGCAGACGTAAGAAGAAAGGTGAAATCACTGAAGGTGATAAAACTGTTTCTGCCGCAAAAGATGATGAATAATTAAGTAATATTCAATAAAATCCCTTCATATCTATGTTGTAGATACGGAGGGATTTTTATTATGCAAAAAAGAAAAAACAAAAGAATTGTTAAACCAATAATAGATTCTATACCTCGGAATCTACTAAATAGCACTATTTTTGGAATCATAAGTTTTATTCTATTTCTTGCAATATTTTCGTTGGTCTTATTAAAAACAGATATATCATCTGATAAATTTTACATTTTAGTTTTAATATCATCAGGAATATCTGTACTCGTTGGTTCTTTAGCAGCAAGCATATATGTCAAAAAAAACAAATTACTTGTCGGGCTAATATCTACAATTACTGTAAATGTGATTGAGTTTCTTATTCTTCTCTGCTTCAACAATGCTGAGCTATCAGTAAAAATATATTTTATGTTTCCTATTGGTCTGATTTTAGGATTTATCGGATGCGTTATAGGTTCAAATATCAAAGCAAGCTAAACAGGAGAATTAATGATTATGAAGATAAAAACTATACGATTTAAAAAAACAGTGGAACTTTCAACTGAGCAAGAAAAAGAAGTAAAAAACATGATAATTATAATTGCACTGTTTATGGCAGGAATGATCGTTGGCTCAGGAATTATACGACAGGGAAGTGCATCAGAATTAATTTCAGATTTTTCATCAATTTTTAATTTATATATTGATGACAGGAACAACCAAAAAGCTTACGAAATTTTTATAAATGTGTTCGGTGTAAATTTCCTGTTTTTTATTTCAACATTCTGTACAGGACTTAGTTGTATAGGAACTATTATGATACCTTTAATTCCCGTAGTCAAAGGTATCGGCTATGGTATGCTGTCCGGTTATTTATTTTCAACTTACTCAATAACCGGAATGGGATATTATTTACTGACAATTTTTCCCGCAGGGATTTTTGGTGCAACTGCACTATTATCAGAATGCTGTACAGCATGGATAATGTCAAAAGAAATTTTATTGATTATTCTGTCAAAAAAACAACCTCAAGGTTCTGTAGCTACTGCATATTTGAAACGTTTTGCTATATATCTTTGTTTGAATCTTGCTGCAGCAGCTATAGAAACAATATTAGTAAAAGCTTTTTCGTATATGTTTATTTTTTAGTAGTTTTCAAATTGGATAGAGGATTGTTTTCAATTGCACTCCGCTTCTGATCATCAACAAGATGTGTATATATTTCAGTTGTGCTTAAATTTTCATGCCCCAAAACATCTTTGAGTACAAGAACATCAACTTCACCGTATTGATACATTAAAGTTGCGGCAGTATGCCTGAGTTTATGAACTGATAATCCCATTTGACCGAGACCGGATTTATCCAAAAATGTGTTAACAATATATTGAACTGTTTTTGGACTGATTCGTTGAAGGCGGTTACTCAGAAACAATGCATTTTTATCCTTAACACCATCCTTAGGACGAACCTTCATATATTCTTTAATTGCAGAAACACACGCATCATTTAAATATACAATTCTTTCTTTATTTCCTTTGCCAAGAATACGCATAGATTTGTCAGATCGAATGTCAGTATAATTTAATCCCACAAGTTCTGATAATCGTAAGCCGCAATTGAGAAAAATTGTCAAAATCGCATAGTCACGTTCTTTATTTTTACCATCAACTGAATTAAGTAAATTTATGCTTTGCTCAAGTGTCAAATATTTGGGCAAAGTTTTTTGTGTTTTTGGTGTATCTAATGTTTCCATTGGATTGTTTTCAAGAATATGGCGGTTGTCGGTCAAATACTTAAAAAACTGTCTTATTGCAACGACCTTACGATATCTTGTTGTAGCAGAATTATTTTTTTCATTTTTGCAATATGACAAATACTGATACGCATCACCAAGTGTAATTTCCCTGAAAAAATTTTCATCACAAATTCTAATATCAATTTTATCCGAATCACATATTTTTTTCTCACTTACCAAATAAGTTAAAAATTCTCTCAAGTTAATTGAATATTCAAAAACTGTCTTCTGTGATCTGTTTTTAATTGCATCAATATATAATAAATAATCGCAAAGAAGCTTTGGCAATGCCTCATAATCAGGTTTATAGTTTATCATAAGCTAAATTTCTCCTTTTTAACTTCCCTATATTATACAAAATATTTATTTTGTATAATTATATCAAATCTTTTGGCTGTTGTCAATAATTTTATCTAAAATGCTTTAGAACTTTTTTGTATGTCGTTACTATCTGTTGTATTACTGCGTTGTTGACAAAAATTTGTTTTTATTATAATATTTAGTTAAAAGGAATGATATTATGAGTTTTTTAAAAAAATACAGATTTGTAATTGCAGTAGCAACTCTAACTGTAATTTACTTCATTTCATGTTTAGGATTATTATTATTTGAATCTGTCAGTTATTCGGCACCGAATCTTAATGATTTTGGTGAATATTTTGATTTGTATGCAGATTTTGCTCAATCAGCAGATAATGAATTTTATATTAAACAAATCTCTGCTGATGACATCAAATCTGCTGATAATGATATTCGACTAAAATATGTTGACAATACTGCTATTGCTGTTGCAATTGATAGTGCCTCGTTTGACGATGTTAGTTCATTTTTAATATACTATGATGCTAAAATTTGCGGATATATTAATGAAGTCAATTTCTACCAAATTGAGTTTGTTGAAAATATGACATTAACTGAGCTTTCGTCAATGTGTGAAGCACTTACAGAAAGTGATATTTTTAAAATTGTACTCCCCGACTATTTTGAAGAAACTCCTGCCGATTCATATAAATCTGAATCTACAATTGGCACTTCCGAATATTATTATGAAATGATTAATATACCTGCTGCTTGGAAAACTTATTTCAAATATGATAATGATGTGAATGTTGGCATGATTGATGTGTTGGTAGATTACGATAACAGTCATCTAAATGTTGTAAACAGAGACAAATACACCACTGTAACTCTTTATAACGGCATTTTGAACGGGGCTGAGTCTCACGGTACTCATGTTGCCGGAATAATTAACGCTTCTCTTGATTCAGATTCTCCAGGGATGGCACCGAACGCTGATTTATATTCCTACAATGGAATTAACACATCAACATCTTATTGGATCGCATGTATTTGTGATATGCTTCTCAGAAATGATGTTAAAGTTATTAATATAAGTATGGGATATAATTCGTATATTTCTGTTTCAGCTCAACTCGGTGATGCAGAAGCAATTGATTATGTTGAAAAAGAAAATATATTATTTTCCAGTCTTCTCACTAATATTTTGAATCAAGATAAAGAATTTGTTATCTGTATCGCTGCTGGAAATAGTACAAACTCTTCCCTTTACAGAATAAATTCAGCCTACTTCGGCTATGGAGATAAAAAATTTCTTGAAAAATTAGATGTTTTTAACTTATTTGACTCAAAACCTGATTATGTTGATGCAAAATATTCATTTTTTATTTCTGATGCAATCAATCAAGATGTGGCAGACAGAATTATCACTGTAGGGTCAATTGGAAGTGATTATTCATATACTTATTTTTCAAATGCCGGAAGTGTTGATATAGTAGCTCCCGGTGAATACATTTACAGTACTGTTTTAGACAATAATTATAGTTATATGTCTGGAACGTCAATGTCAGCTCCCATTGTGTCAGGAACAGCAGCAATGATGTTTACTGTAAATCCTGAGCTTAGTGGAAAAGAGATAAAAGAGATAATAATTTCGAGTGCTACAGAAACAGTTAGCGAACACGGCTTCACCTACCCTGTTCTTAATTCCGGAGAGGCTGTAAAATCTGCAGAGGAAAAAGTTAAATAATCAATTAATTATTATGTAAAAATCAGTAAAAATATAAAAACATCTTTACAATTTTGTCATTTAGTGATATTATTAATGCAGTAAATCTTTAAGCTTGTACTGTGATACTTGCAAGATTTGATAATAATATTACAATTAATGCGTGTTATTATGTGATCTTGCATCAGCAGGGTCACTTTTTTTGACAATGGCTTATCATTTACACATTAGATTTTAGGGGGTAAATCTCTATGAAACTTATTTATGGCATTAAAGACAAGCCTAAGTTTTCTCAGACAATCGTATTCGCAATCCAGCAGTTGCTTGCAATTATGGCTGCAACGCTTGTTGTCCCTGTTATTATCAATAACAGCGTTGAAGGCTGTGAGCTTAGCTCTGCAGCAGCTCTTTTTGGTGCAGGTGCAGGTACACTTGTTTATATTCTGTTTACAAAAGCAAACAGTCCGGTATTTTTGGGCTCTTCATTTGCTTTTATAGGATCAATGACAGCAGCTTTTTCGGGTGCTATAACCGTTGGGTATCTTGGTCTTATTCTTGGTTCAATTTTTGCAGCTCTTGTTTATGTGATAATTGCAATCATAATTAAGTTTGTAGGTGTTAAGTGGATTTCTAAGCTAATGCCCGCTGTTGTTATAGGTCCCACTGTTGCAATTATTGGTCTTTCTTTGGCAGGAAATGCTATTGGCGACCTTACAACCTCAAATTATGAAGGTGGATCCGTTTATGTAGCTATTTTTTGTGGACTTGTAACACTTTTTGTTACAATGATTGCTTCAACATTCGGAAAAAAGACTGTTAAACTCATCCCATTTATCGTAGGTATTCTTGCAGGATATTTGACAGCAAGCATTCTATATGTTATCGGAAAATTGACAGGCTGTACAGAACTTATGATTATCGACTACTCTGCTCTTGTTAATTGTTTTGAAACAATTTCCGTAAAGTCTTTTATCTCTGTTCCTGATTTTACAATTTTTAAAGCAATAAAAGGATTTAGCGAAATTACAGCTTCAGATGTAATTTCTGTTGCTGTTGCATACTGCCCCGTTGCGTTTGTTGTATTCGCTGAACATATTGCAGACCACAAAAATCTTTCAAGTATTGTTGAACAGGATCTTCTTGAAAATCCCGGACTTGATAAAACTCTTCTCGGAGACGGTATCGGCTCAATGGTAGGTTCTATTTTCGGAGGATGCCCCAATACAACTTACGGTGAATCAGTTGCCTGCGTTGCAATCACAAAAAACGCTTCGGTTATAACAATTATCGCAACAGCAATTCTTGCAATGGTTATATCTTTTCTTTCACCGTTTGTTGCTTTTGTAAACACAATCCCATCATGCGTAATGGGTGGTGTGTGTATTGCACTTTACGGTTTTATATCTGTCTCCGGTCTTAAGATGATTAAGGAAATAGACCTTGATGAGAATAAGAATCTGTTTGTTGTAAGTGTAATACTTATCTGCGGTATTGGCGGACTAACAGTTTCATTCGGAAAGGTTACAATCACTGAAATTGCTTGTGCATTAATTCTTGGTATAATCACAAATTTAATTCTTTCAAGAAAAAAGAATGAAAATGGAACATCTGAAAATTAAAATAATTTTTTTAATTCAGCCGACGGTTTTTTTCGTCGGCTATTGTTATTTTAAGAATAATGTGATACAATTGTTCTATAATAATTGAAAGGATTAAATTTTATATGATTTATTACATTTCTAACGAATATCTTGAAGCAGGAATTAAATCAATGGGAGCTGAATTAACAAGCATTAAATCAAAGGAAACAGGTTTTGAATACCTTTGGCAAGGCAATCCCGATGTGTGGTACGGTCAATCACCTGTTCTCTTCCCTATTATAGGTAGAGTTCTTGACGATAAATATTATCTGGAAGGTAAAGAATATACAATGCCTAAACATGGCTTATTCAGAAAACGTGAGGCTCAACTTTATTCGCAAGAAGGCAGTAAAATTACATTTATTCAGACTGATGATGAAGATACACTTAAAATATTTCCTTATCATTTTGAGGTTTATGTTACTTTTGAGCTCATTGATAAATCTATAAAGGTAACGCATACTGTAGCCAATAAAAATGACAAGACAATGTATTTTTCTATCGGTGGTCATCCCGGGTTTAACTGTAAAATAGGCGATAGACTAACATTCGATGAAAATGAAACACTCGATACTGTTTCAATTGATACAGAGTGCCTCAGAACAGGTAAAATGATTCCTGTTCTCAAAAATGAAAAGTCTTTTGTTATCACAAAGAATATTTTTGACGGCGATGCTCTTATTTTTACTGACATCAAATCTAAACATATTACCCTTGAAAGCGATAAACACTCAAGGAAGGTTATATTTGACATGGGAGATTGTCCTTATCTTGGTATTTGGGCAAAACCAAATGCGCCTTATGTATGTATTGAACCCTGGTGGGGTGTAAATGATGATCATACACGCAAAGATGATTTTTCTCAAAAGGACTGCATTCAGTCAGTTGAAGCAGGAAAAGATTTCAATTGCTATTGGCAAGCAGAATTTACAGAATAATAACAGTATTGCTTGTTGACACACAAGCAATTATCTGTTAAAATATATACAAAAGAGAGAGTCAAAAAGGTGATTAATTATGAGTGATGAAATTAAATTTAATGAAAATGAAAACGAAGAGTCATACGAACCCTTAATAGTAAGTGTTGTCGATGAAGACGGTGAAGAGCATATTTTTGAAGAGCTTGATACTCTTGAAATTGAAGATAAAGAGTATGTGGCTCTCCTACCCGTTTACGATGATGAGGTTGCAGATGAAGACGGTGAGCTTATCATTCTGCTTCGTAATTACGATGGTGATGAGATCTATCTTGAACCCATTGAGGATGAAGATGAATTTATGAAAGTCGGCAAGATGTTTGAAGAAAGACTTTCTGATATGTTTGAGTTTGATGACGAATAATTAAATTTCCTGCTGTGTACGGTAAATACTGTTGTTTATATTAACCCAACACACAAAAAAAGGGAGCCTTGCTCCGCTATATCGGGATGCAGACCTCCCGTTTTTACGGAAGAAGGGAGCGCAAAGATATCGGGCGGCACCCACCCTGCCAAAGAGCAGGTTATTATCGACAGCAGTCGGCATGGCGGGTTTTCAATTTTGCAAAAAAATTTCCCTCTGCTTTTAAAGCAGAGGGATTCTTTTATATTTGTAATTTATTCAAATGAATCAATAAGCTGTGCAGATGCTCTGAGAATAAGTCTTGCGTCTGCGGCGGTAATTTTACCGTCCTTATCAACATCACATCTCTTAAATGTTAAATCATCGTCAATCGTCTCAAGCTTTGCAGCTACCCTAAGTACAAATCTTGCATCAGATGCAGAAATATATCTGTTATTGTCAGCATCACCAAGCATAAAGAAGAATTCCTCATCTAGATAAGTGCTTACAGGTTCAGTATATGTCTTTGAACCGTTTTCATAAAAATATGTTGAACCTGCTGTAAGCGTTGTAGACTTAATTTCGGTTCTTGAAACATCGAAAATATATGTAGCAAGAACAAGCTTTCCATCGTCGCACTGTTTTGATGTTATAGCTGAGGATGTTGAATATCCAAATGTAAGTACGCTTCCGTATCCGTCAGGGCTGCCTGCAGAAACATATACATTGTCAATTTCTTCAATAACAACGGAATTATAAGTAAGCATATCTTCTTCGTAATCAAGAACAAAGTTACCGGCATATGTACCAATTGGGTTAACAATTGCTACAGTTACTTCAAGCTGATTTGTAATTGCATTGTAAACAGGAGTAAGTTCGACACTACTTATGGATGCTTGCATTCCCGACTCCGAAGTATCCATATCGACCTTTATACCGATTGAATGTTTCGGATCAACACCGGTAGACATATCAAGAATAAGCTGTGAATCAGCAGATGTAATCATGCCGTCACCGTCAACATCAGAATTCATAAAAGGAATTGAGCCTTCTTCAACAGCTTCAAGACCTTCAACAATCCTCTCTGCAAGTCTCGAATCCTCCGCAGTAATAATTCCGTCAAGGTTTACGTCACCGAGAAGATATTTTCCTTCAGTAAGCTGCTCAACCGCTGTAAGTCCGTTACAACTGAGAATACCGGGCTGATAGTATCTGTTATAATTCATAAACTGGCTATATGCGACATCCTGCCATACTGTTCGTTCCGCATCTGACTCGACAAGCCAAACAAGAAAATCAATTGAATTGCTGTTACTGTCAAATGTTCCATGTTTCATGTTTTTAATAAACCATGTGTTTTCAGGAAGAGCACAAGTCGAAGCATCAATATAATAACAAGCACCGCCATATGAGTACCAAGGTGTAAGCATATCATAGTTCGCAGACATATGGTCATGACCGTCGAAGATCTGTTGTTGAGCCTGCATTGCATATGCGACATCATTAAGTTCAACACAGGTTGCACCAAAAGCAGCATATGCTGTATCAACTATACCATCACTCTGAACGCTGCTATTTTCTCCTATAGGAAGAAGCTGAAGATCCCATGCTGCAACAACATAAACATTAACTCCGCTGACTTTTGCATCGTTGAGAATTGATGAATAATTCTTCTGGTTCTCTTTAAATGCATTAACTGCTGAAGAAAGCTCTGTCTCAGTATTCTCATCAAACATGTTAGCAACAGCGTTTTCATAATCTGCTACCGGAACAAGTGCCCAAATTCCGGGCATATATCCGAACTGTTCCGTAACGCCGGAGGCATTTAGAAGGTCATAAACAGATGAAATCATTTGCTCAATATCTATACAAAAGCTCTGTGCTTCCCATTCCGTATTCATAAGATAATTAAGAAGCCAAATCACAAAAGCAGTTATAGGGTTATCTGAAAGGTCATTTGTATAGCGAACGTATGCACTGGTATATGTTGTTATATTAGTGAACTCATCAACGATGGCACCCTTAAAATAATCACCTACAAGTGAAGTACCGAGAAATTCAGACGAAACTGTAACAAAGTTCAGAACGTTTGATGCTGCACTATCACTATACTCAGCAAGATACTCAGTTGCAATAAGTGAGCCATAACCTTCGGAAATAACGGAAACTTTATCTGCACCGACTGAACTCTTAACATCGCTTATGTATGAATTAAGATTTTCAGCATTTGCGGCAGGATCAAGACGCCAGTCGTATGTAAATACATATACATTTTCATAGCCGAACTCATCTGCCATTCCAAGTCCTATTTCACCTGCAAGTAATGTCGCAAAATTTTTATCCTGTGAATAATAATATTCGAGCGACTCATTATAACTTATAATTCCAATGTTAGAATGCAGAGGTGTACCATCACTATTCATCGCAAGCAGCTTAGCATCTTCAATATCAGCCTTTATTGCATCGAGCTGCTTATTAGCATATGCTTTAAGATCGATTGAAGAAAGAATAGAGTTGAGATCAAGATTTGACAAGTCAATAGTGCCGACAAGCTCAAGAGCAACCTCAAGAACAGCATTGATTATCGAATTGATATCATCATTAAAACCAAAAGAATCAAGCAAAACCGATGAAATATCGCTTGTGGTAAGCTTGCCATTAATGATACCCATGATGGTTTCTGTACTTATCAAGCTGCTTATTTCTGAAGAAAAACCTGAAGCAAACAATAAATCATATTGATAGTCTCTCCAATCAAAAACAACAGATCCGTCGTCTGTGTTGTAAATCGGGTTAGCATCAATATCATTAACAACAACAACCGGTGTTGTTTGAGAATCTCCTTCTTCTGCAAAAGCAATTATAAGCGTACTAAACGCAAGCAAAATGCTAAGCAGACAGCAAAGACTACTCCTTAAATATTTTTTCATAAGGCATATACCTCCTATATCTTAAACACAAATATTATATAACAACAGGAAAAATTTTTCAATAGGATTTTTAAACATTTACTCTGCTGAAAATCTAAATATTGTTACAGTATGGTATTGCTCCCCTTCATTGTATATACATTGAGGGAAATTTGCATGATTTGGAGTATCCGGATAGAACTGTGTTTCAAGGCAAAAACCACTACGCTTATTCATGGGTTTTCCTGACTTACCGATAATTCCTTTAAGGAAATTGCCTGCATAGAACTGAATACCGGGTAAATCTGTCAAAACCTCGAGTTTTCTTCCGGATTTAGGATCATAAGCAATTGCAGCACTTTTAACAGTTCCGTCATAGTCATTTATGCAAAAATTATGGTCGTAACCACCGGTAAAAACAAGCTGCTCGCAATCTTTATAATCTATCATTTTTCCGATTTTTTCGGGCTTTCTTAAATCAAATGGTGTATTATCAACAACGGCAATATCACCTGTAGGAATACTTAACTTATCTACAGGAGTATAATAATCTGCATTTATCTGCATTGTGTGATCAAGAATAGAGCCGGAATCATAACCGCCAAGATTGAAATAAGCATGATTTGTAAGATTTATCACTGTTTTTTTATCAGAAACAGCGTTGTATTCAATCATTAATTCATCATTTTCTGATAATGCGTACTTTACGGAAACATTGACATTTCCGGGGAAGCCGTTAACACCGTCCGTGCTTGTGTAACAAAGCTCTACAGCGCTATCATCAACTATTTTAGCACTCCAAACAGCTGTGTTGAATTCGCCGCAGGAGTGAAGACAGGTTATATCATTTTCATTGGAGTTTAGTTTATATTCTGTTCCGTCAATTGAAAATGTTGAATTACCGATTCTGTTTGCATAGGGACCAACAACAACCCCCTGATAATCTGTACGCTCTACACATCCTTCAAGATCATCGAAGCCCACAAGCACATCTGCTTTATTCCCGTTTTTATCGGGAACATTGATTGATATAAGTGTAGCACCGTATGTTACAAAAGATACTGTAGTCCCTTTGTTGTTTTCTATGGTATATTTTTCAACTTTTTTGTTACCGTTTAGAATGCCAAACTCGGATATTTTTACTGACATTTTTTTCAAACCTCCGCATTTTTCTGTTATTATACAACTTTTTTGAACATTAAGTCAATATCTTATTATAAAGTAATTAAA
>CAYVTA010000011.1:0-33986 GCA_964454355.1 uncultured Eubacteriales bacterium
GTGATGATTGCGGTGAAACTGTTGTTTCAAAAACCAACATGACTGTTTGTCCGCATTGCGGCAGTAAGAACTTTGTTCAGGATGAGGATACTCTTGATACATGGTTCTCATCTGCACTTTGGCCCTTCTCAACCCTCGGCTGGCCCGAAGAAACAGCTGACCTTAAGCATTATTACCCTACAAATACCCTTGTAACAGGTTATGATATTATCGGTTTCTGGGTTTCCCGTATGATTTTCTCAGCAATCGAATATACAGGCAACGTTCCTTTTGATACTGTTCTTATACACGGTCTTGTCAGAGATGCACAGGGCAGAAAGATGTCAAAATCCCTGGGCAACGGTATTGATCCCCTCGAGATTATCGATCAGTACGGTGCTGATGCATTGAGATTTACATTGGCTACAGGCAACAGCCCCGGAAACGATATGCGTTTCTCTGATGAAAAGGTTGAGGCAAGCCGTAACTTTGCAAATAAATTATGGAATGCTGCTCGCTTTGTGCTTATGAATCTTGATGAGAATGAGCCGGCACCGTATATTCCCGAAAAACTCTCAATTGAAGATAAGTGGATTCTTACAAAGTATAACGAGCTTGTTAAGGATGTTACATCTTCACTTGAAAAGTTTGAGCTGGGTCTTGCAGTTCAGAAGCTCTACGATTTTATTTGGGATATTCTTTGTGACTGGTATATTGAATTGTGCAAAATCAGACTTAACGGTGACGATGCTGAAGCAAAGGCAGGCTGCAAGGGTGTGCTTGTATATGTAATGTCAAACACATTAAAGCTTCTTCACCCCTTTATGCCTTTCATTACAGAGGAAATTTGGCAGACACTTCCTCATTCAGGTGAGAGCATTATGATTTCTGATTGGCCTGTATTCTCCGATTCTCTCGTGTTTGATGCAGATGAAGCAGAGATGGAGCGAATCATGAATGCTATTAAGGCAATCCGTAATCGACGTGCTGAGATGAATGTTGCACCTTCAAAGAAAGCTAAAGTTTATATTGCTACTTCATATAAGGATACTTTTGCAACAGGTACAGAGTTCTTTAAACGTCTTGCCTCCGCCTCTGAAGTTGAAGTAGGTGACAGCTTTGATATAGAAGGCTGTGTTAGCGTAGTTACAGCAGATGCAACAATTTATCTGCCTCTTGCTGAACTTGTTGATTTTGCTGCTGAGAAAAAGAGGCTCGAAAAAGAGCTTGCTGATGCTGAGAAGAAACTTGGGTTTATTGAAAATAAGCTTAATAATCCCGGTTTCCTTGCAAAAGCTCCCGAAAATGTTATTGCACAGCAGAAAGAAGACGGTGCAAAGCTTCAGGAGAAGATTGCACTTCTTAAATCAAGTATTGAAAAGCTTGGATAACTTAAAAATTACAGCGGACTGTTTTTCAGTCCGCTTCAATTTCCTTTAAAAGGTGATATTATGACATCCGCAGAAAAATACTATCATTCACTTTTGACCTTTGGTATTCGTCCGGGGTTGGACAGAATTAAAATTCTTCTTGCCAGACTGGGTAATCCTGAAAAAAGCCTTCGTTGCATCCATGTTGCAGGAACTAATGGTAAAGGCACAGTTTGCTCATTCATTGCATCTGTACTGAAAGAAGCCGGGTACAAAACAGGGCTTTATACATCACCGTATATTGTTGATTTTCGTGAGAGAATCAGAATTGACGGTGAAATGATAAGTGAAAATGACCTTGAACGTGTTACCGAAACAGTAAAAGCAGAAATTGAGAAACTCCAAACTGAAGATATTGTTATAACTGAATTTGAAGCTGTGACCGCTGCTGCATTTCTTTATTATAAAAATTCGGGCTGTGATTTTGTTGTGCTTGAGACAGGATTAGGCGGACGCTTTGATGCAACAAACGTTATTGAACGACCACTAATGAGTATTATTACTTCAATTTCTCTTGACCATGTGAAAATTCTGGGTGAAAGTATAGCTGAAATCGCATATGAAAAATGCGGAATTATCAAGAATAATTGTCCCTGTGTCACTTGTACATCACAGACTGCCGATGCATTGAAAGTAATCAATGAACAGTGTAAAATGATGAACAGTGAGCTTCTTGTTGCAAATATTTCTCAATATACCATGATTGAGGAATCAATAAACGGAAGTACTGTTATTTACAATGGAAGACAAATATTTATTCCATTTCCCGGACCACATCAGATTGAAAATTGCATTTTGGCACTTTCCGCAATTGATATACTTAAAAATGAAGGTGTATTTATTTCTGAAAAAGCAATAAAAAATGGTATTGCAGAAACAAAAAATCCCGCAAGATGCGAGGTTGTTTCAAATCATCCGTTTGTAATTTTTGATGGCTGTCATAATGAAGGTTCTGCAAAAGCTCTTGCTTCTGTTTTGAAAAAAAATCTTCACAATAAGAGGATTGTTGCACTAATGGGAATGATGGAGGATAAAGATGTTGGAAAAGTTATTTCTTTACTTTGCCCATACTTTGATTCTGTATTTACCGTTACGCCTTCTAACCCAAGATCGATGAAAAGTGATAAACTTGCCGATTTAGTTCGGCGACACGGTAAAAATGCAGTAAGTTTTGAAAGTGAAATTGCAGGACTGAAAGCCGCTGTTGAAGCTCTTGATGATAACAGTGTGCTGATAGTGTGCGGTTCTCTCTATCTGTGTTCAGATTTGTATGAATATTTTAAAAAAGATTAAAAATTAAATTCGGCACCTTCCTTGCAGAGGGTGCCGATAATTATTGATTTGTATTTTTATTATCAGTCTTCTTGTCCAACAAGCCAATTTATAGTTACGCCTAAAACATCGGCAAGAGCAACAAGCTCATAATCACTGATACTTCTGAGCTGTCCCTCAAGCTTTGAGAGGCCTGAGGCATTTAAATCTATACCTCTGATTTGAAGTTGTGTAAGCAAGTCCTTCTGTTTCATTCCGAGGGATTTTCTACGCTGTTCAACTCTTTCCCCGGCAATATTGCGAGTTCCTAATTCTTGTTTTCTTACTCTCATAACTGCACCTCCAAGTTTTCAAATATATATTAACATAATAATACATAAATTTCAAGCATTTGAGGAATTATTTATTTTTTTGTTAAAATTTTTACAAATTTTCGTAACATTTTATTGTTGAAAAATGAAAATAGTGTTTGATTCTCAGTTTGATATGTGTTATTATTAAAATATAATACCTGAATTGGGTGTGATTATTGTGTTTAATAAGTCAGATAAATGTAATTTAATGATGGATTTTTATGAAATTGCTCTTGCAAACGGTTTTATAAAAGAGGGGATGAAGGATACCATAGCATGGTTTGATATGTTTTTCAGACCTATGCCACAGGTTGGAGGTTTCTGTATAATGGCAGGAACACAACAACTTTGTGAGTGTCTTTCTGCTTTAAAATTTGATGCTGATGATATTGAATTTTTAAAAGAAAAGGGTGTCTCGGAGGAATTTCTTGATTATTTGAGAAATTTTGAATTCAAATGTGATGTATGGGCTGTTCCCGAAGGCACGCCTGTATTTGCAGGGGAACCTATAGTGAAGGTAAGAGGTCCTATTTTACAGGCTCTTCTTATTGAAACCATGGTACTGCTTACTATCAACCATCAAACTCTTATTGCAACTAAGGCAAATAGAATTGTCAGAGCAGCACAAAACAGGGGCGTTGTTGAATTTGGTTCAAGGCGTGCCCACGGTGCGGATGCAGCACTTCTCGGTGCAAGGGCTGCATATATTGGCGGTTGCAGTGCAACAACAAATGCACAGGCTTCGAAAACATTTGGTATCCCTGTTTTCGGAGGAATGAGCCACACTTGGATACAGTCATTTGATTCCGAGTTAGAGGCGTTTTGTGCCTATGCAAGAGAATATCCTGATAATTGTGTTCTTCTTGTTGATACATATAACTCCATTAATTCCGGTGTACCGAATGCAATAGAAGCGTTTAAGCGTGAGCTATTGCCAAGAGGGTACAGGCCTAAGGGTATCAGAATTGATAGTGGAGATCTGGCATATCTTTCAAAAAAAATCAGAAGAATGCTTAATGATGCCGGATTCCCGGATTGTGATATTTATGCTTCTAATTCGCTCGACGAACATATTATAAGAGAAATGCTCAGTCACGGCGCCAGAGTTGACGGTTTTCTCGTGGGTGAAAGACTTATTACAAGTGCATCTTCCCCTGTTTTTGGTGGTGTGTATAAGCTTGCCGCTATCGAAAAGGACGGTAAGATTAAAAACTGTATTAAAATCAGTGAAAATGTAACAAAAATAACAACCCCATGTCCAAAGCTTCTTTGGCGACTGTTTGACATGGAAACAGGAAAAGCTATTGCTGACTTGCTGACACTTGAGAATGAAAATATTTCCGAACTTAATGAATATGAACTTTTCGATCCCGATTACTCATGGAAAAGTAAAAAGGTTGATAATTTTGTTGCCAGACAATTGCTTGAGAAAATTTTTGATAAAGGTAAGTGTGTTTATAACTCTCCATCGGTCAGTGATATAAGAGCTTATTGTGCTGAACAGGTGGATACGCTTTGGGAAGAAGTTTTACGTTTTGAATATCCTCACAATTATTATGTAGATTTATCGCTTCCTCTCTGGCAGGAAAAACAGAAACTTATTAATGAATCTATCCATAAATAATAATTTATTAAATCTATATTGTGTTTATCTTGACTGTACAAAAAAAATATGATAGAATACATTAACTGAATATTATAAGAAGGTGAAAGTATGTCTGTAGTACTTACTGAATCTGTTGCTGTTACAAAGAGCCGTCTCACAAAGGGGTTTAACGGCGACAGTCTTAATCTTGACGGAAAAGTTATTTCTACTGACGATGCAGATAAAGGATTTAAAGCAGCAGGCAGTGTAAAACCGCCTTATGTTGCTTTGCTTGCTTCGGGTAATCAGAAGTGTTTTGCAAATGGTGCAGCCGGAGCATTTAATGATTATGTAAAGAAAATTAATGATTCTCCACGCAACTCACAGGCAGTTATCGATAAATATTTTGATGATATGAATGCTGTTGTGGAGAAATGCGAGATCGAAAACAGTACACTTTCTTTAGGTGTAATGGGTGTTTATGATGATTGCATTGTTGCTGCGAAAACAGGCGGCACTCATTTACTTCGCTTTTCGGACGGGGAGTTGTTTGAAATTGCACTTTCAGAAGATGAGGGCGGAAGAGGTTTTCAGATCATAGACAATATTGCAGATGGCGATATTTTTGCGATTGTTGGTGCAGATGCTGCAGAAGACCTTGATTATGACGGTATTGTTAAAATTTTTGACTCAGGTGATGAGCTCAAAAAAATGGTACACAGCTTTTTTAAGCTTCTTCCTATCGCAGACGGTAAGGATTGTTCTGTAGTGCTTATTAAAATCCAGGCGGATGACGAAGCATTATTTGCAGCCTTTGAGCCTGCTCTTCCTCAGGAACAGGTTGTTGCAGATTCATCAGATGATGTTATTGAAGAAGAGATTATTGATGATGTTGCAGTGACACCCAAAGAGCGTGATATTAAAAAGAAATTAATAAGTTTTCTTCCAATTGCTGTTTTGGTAATTGTTCTTGCAGCTGCAGCCGGTTTGTATTTTGCTACAAATTATACTCCTGTTGATTCTTCTGATGTCGAAACAACTACTCAGGCTCCTGAAGAATCTTCATCAGAACAGGATTCTGTTGCAGATGTGACAGTATCTGCTGATGATGAAACTACAACTGAGGCGGAAACTACAACTGAGGCGGAAACTACCACAAAGGAAGAAAAAACAACACGCACGTCTCAGCAGTCCTCAACATCTGAAAATACTACAAAGGATGAAGAGACCACAACTGCTCAGGATGATGAAACAACAACGGAAGCAGAAGGAACAACTTCATCTGATGACGAAACTACTACTGCATCCGATGAAGAAACCACAACTTCCGATGCCGGTGATGCAGAAGCAACAACTGAAAATTCAGAGACAACAACTGAATCAGCAGGTGAAGAAGCAGTTGAGACACCTGAAGCTGAACCAGAAGCCGAACCGGAACAGAATCCCGAGCCTGAAGCTATGCAGAATGCTGATGCTGATGTTGAATAAAAATTAACAAAATGGCTTCGTTTGCTTATGCTTCGAAGCCTTTTTTACAAAAGGAAAGGAGGACGGATTGGTAATGCGCAGAGATAACAATTTTTTTTATGAGTTTTATAGTAATGTATGTATGCTTGGAGAAGCCTATAGAAGCTTTTTTTATAAGCTGTTTCGTTTTATTTACGGAATAATATCTTTGTTTGTTTTACGCATTACGTCAGTTCCTTTTTCTTTTTTGGTATATATTATAAGTTGCATTTTTAGTGTTTGCAAAGCTCTTTTTTATGAAGGTGAAAAATTTATTGCAGAAGTAAAGCGAGCTCTTCCTACGATTTCGTCAAAATTTAAAGAAAAGCCTTCGCTCGGAATTTTTATATTCTTTCGCTACATCGGACGAACTTTCAGAGTTCACGAAAAATTTACCAGAGCTTTTTTGAGTACAGTTGTTCCTATTATAGCTGTGATTTGCCTTATTGGACTTTCATCGTCGTTAAATGCGGTAACTTTTGCACTTGATGTAACAGTCAACGGTGAACGTGTTGGCACAGTGAGTGATGAGAATGCATATAAAGAGGCACAGACTTTGGCTCTTAAACGTTTTTCTCAATTAGGAGCACAACTTGATGTATCTGTGCCGGAATATACGGTTACATTAACATTGGCAGGCAATATTGATGACACTGAAACTGTGTGTAACAACATTATTGCAGCCGTAGATGATAATGCTGTAAATGCCTGCGGTGTGTACGTGGATGGAGAGTTCCTTTGTGCCGTAAAAAGTGAAGATACTTTTAACCGTGTTGCTAATAAAATTTTAAGTGATTATGCATCTGAAAACGGCTATGAATCAAAAGATTGTACAGTTGAATTTGCAAGCAAAATCGAGACTGTGGCAGGACTTTATCCTGATAACGAAAAAATATGGTCTGCAGAGAAGTTGACTGATTATTTTGACGGTTGGGAAAGTAAGCATATTGAACATACAGTTGCTGAAAATGAAAGTATTTCAGACATTATTGAAAAATACGATATAAGCGAAGATGAGCTTTTAGCACTCAATGAAAATCTTGATTTGAATAACATCCCCGTAGGTTCAACATTGCTTATAAGTCAGGGTAAACGTAATGTCAGCATAAAAACAACCGTAACATATACAAGTGTTGAAACAAGCGATTATGATACGGTTATACAGTATGACAATAATTTCTATGTTGGAACTACAATGACAATTGTTCAGGGCGAACCCGGCAGAGATATTGTTTCTTACACTGATACTTATGTTGACGGCACACTTGTTTCAAGTTCAGGTGAACTGTCGAGATACAATGCAAACGATCCTGTTAATGAGCTTGTAAAAGTCGGCACGCTCGGAGTGCCTGTGGGTGATGATGATTCTCCTATTTCTCCACGCTTGTTAAGAGACCAGGGCGGAGCGTTTATTTGGCCGGCACCTGACAACTGTTTTTGGCTTTCACAGGCATATAAACCTTCGAAAGGACATTACGGAATTGATATTGTTTCTTCAGATAACGGTTCCTGCAAAGGCAGAAGAATCGTTGCTGTTGCCGACGGCGTTGTTGTTCTTGCAACATATCATTACAGTTGGGGATATTATATCAGAGTAGATCACGGTGATGGCGTTGTAACAGGCTATGCTCATGCTCTTGAAGGCTCTTTCAGAGTTAATGTAGGTGATTATGTTAAAGCCGGACAACAGCTTTCTTCAATCGGTACAACAGGTAATTCAACGGGCTATCATCTTCATTTTGAAGTATGGCTTGACGGTACGAGAGTAAATCCATTACCCTATGTTTACAGTGATTATACCGGTATTGCTGTAATATCATAAATTATAACCAAAAGGCGGCAGGTGTGAATCTGTCGCCTTAATCTTATAAAGTTAAAATTTTTTGCAGCTTTTTATTCTTGGTTTTTGATTTTCTTTATAGCACCTTTTTCAAGTCTTGAGACTTGAGCCTGTGAAATTCCCACTTCATTTGCAACCTCCATCTGTGTCATTCCTTGCATAAATCGCATAGAAAGTATGCGTTTTTCCCTCTGTGAAAGATTTTTGATAGATTCTTTTATTAATATTTCATCTATCCAATCTGTCTCCGTTGAGTTGTCACCGATTTGATCCATAACATAAATGGTGTCACCTCCGTCCGAGTAAACAGGCTCATACAGTGATACCGGGTCAACAATTGCTTCAAGTGCAAGAACCACCTGATTTCTCGGCAGCTCCAGTCTTTGAGCAATTTCCTCAATGGTTGCTTCTCTGTTTGTTGTATTCTGAATTTCCTCACGAACCTGCATTGCATGATATGCAGTATCACGCATTGATCGGCTGACACGAACACTGTTGTTATCTCTGAGATATCGCCTGATTTCTCCTATTATCATAGGCACGGCATAAGTGGAAAATCGTACATTTTGACTGACATCAAAATTATCTATGGCTTTTATCAGACCTATACAGCCAACTTGAAACAAATCATCAAGATTTTCACCTCTGTTAGTGAATCTCTGTATCACAGATAATACAAGTCTTAGATTGCCTTGAATTAACTCATCTCTGGCTTTTGCGTTTCCGTTTTTTATTTTCATAAGTAAGTCGATTTTTTCTTGCTCTTTAAGCACTTTTAACTCTGAAGTGTTAATTCCGCATATCTCAACTTTTCCCCACTGCATAAATAAAATCCTCCGTATACGAATTATGTATACAGAGGATATTTTTATTATAGCCTAATTGAAATTCATTTAATCAGCCAAAATTTTCCGTTATATTATAACAGAGTATATTTTGATTAATTGTATTAAATCAATGTACAATAAATGTGAAATTCATAATTATTCAGTTTTTCCTATTTCTGAATACTTTTGATGTCTTCTTTCAAGCAATTCGTTGTACATGAGTTCTCTTTTTTCTTTTGAAAGAGGGTAGAGGAACTTTGGTATAACTGCAAGAATCCCTGTTAGTTGAGGAATGCCCGTACACATTGCAAACAACCACCATTTGGTTGAATCAGACTGTGAGCCGATTGCTTTACCCTGAATATATCCGATTTTATCAAGCATCAGACTTTGAATTGATGTCTGAAGAACGGATTGGATTTTCTGAAGAAGGTCTTTTGCAACTCCGATGGTTGCTTCCATTCTGTAACCGTTTTTCCATTCACAGTAGTCCATTGATTCGTTGTAGAGCTCGGCATTTACGACTTTTCTGACACCAAAAGCCCATTTGTCAAAGAATGCCTGTATTCCGAAGGCAATACACATAAATATTGTTTTTGTATAATTTTTGTTAACCGAACCGACAGCGAATAACAACAGCCACCAAAATCTTGTGTACAAATCTTCACCGACCCATAAAGCTTTTGAAGAGAATTTTTCACGCATCGGTTTTACGAATGCATAGCTTATGCTTCCTATCATACCTGAAGGTAAGTTGAGTATTGTCAGCAGTGTAGCAGAACCGTGAACGTCTATAAAATAGTTTGTAGTGCTGGTGCTTATGCTGAATCCGCCAAGAAAATTTGAAAGTGTAATCAACAATATTGGATAGTTGTTGAAAATTGCCTTAAAGCCTTGTTTTAAATCCGGCTTTTCCAAAGTTTGTGGTACTCTTTCTTTTGAAACCATGAAGAAATAGAATGTGAAGATGCAGGATGCGATGTTTGTAAAAAGTCCCATTCCCAAAAATGCAGTTCTGAGCTTCATTGGAATGTACCCGTTGTTTATCAGGTCAATAAGAAGCCCCATGATTATACCTGGCAAATCTTCCCCCATATAACCTGTTAAAAGTTCAGCCATGGTTATAAGTCTCGCTCGGTCATTAGGGTGTGGAGTGATTGTTGTCATGTATCCTGTTTTAGCAATACTTGTAAAGGTTCCGGCAGTCTCAGTAATAACATTGAATGCAAAATAAAAAATTAATTTGGGAATATATGTACCGGCAGTTGCAGGAAACATATATGGCATAAACCAATAAAGTGTTCCGATAAGAGTCAACGGAATCTGGAAGAAGAGCATATATGGTCTGAACTTGCCCCATCTTGTTCTTGTTCTGTCAACCAAAGTACCGATAAGCGGGTCATTGATTATATCCCATGCTCCCGTGAAAACATTTACAATTGCATTAACTTTAAAGTCAATTTTGACTACATCCCAAATGAATCTGTCCTTGTAGCCGTTAATATTGAATACGTTTGATATATCGTTAAGAAGATAGGCAAAGGTTTCTCGGTTTCCTACATACCGTCGATCCTCATAAACATAATTATCAAGTTCTGCATTTTCGAGAACTAAATCTTGTTCATTGGCTTTGAGTTCGCTCATAAAATCACTCCCATTTAGATAATTTTAACATAATCTAAATGGGAGTGTCAAGAGTAATTTGTGCAATTTTGGTTTATTCAAGAACTTCTAAATCTTCAAAATCGTCTAATTCAAGACCTTTGTTATGAGAGAGTGCCCAGTCAACGCACCACTGCCCTGCAAATATAAGCAAATCTCTGCCTTTAACATCCTGAACCCATATTGAATTAGTAAGATCAAGATTCTTCGGCTCTACAGGAGTTGAAACAATTCTCTTTATAACTTGATAGTTAAGATTTCTTCTTCTGAATTTTACGCCGTATTCGCTTTCCATTCTGTGCTCGAGAACTTCATATTGAAGCATACCTACAACGCCTACTATAACACGTTCCATGCCGGTGTCGGGGAGGAAAAATATCTGAATTGCACCCTCTTGTGCAATCTGATTCATGCCTTTAGCAAACTGTTTACGTTTCATGGAGTCTACCTGTTCCACTTCAGCGAAATGTTCGGGGGCAAAAGTCATGATACCTTTATATTTGACCTTCATATCTTTATCACAGACTGTATCTCCGATAGAAAAAATGCCCGGATCAAAGACACCGATTATATCACCTGCATAGGCTTCGTTTATAATTTCTCTTTCCTGTGCCATCATCTGCTGTGGCTGAGAGAGCTTGATCATCTTGTTATCCTGAACATGAAGATATTCTTTGTTTCTTTCGAATTTACCCGAACAGATACGCATAAAAGCAATTCTGTCTCGGTGAGCCTTATTCATGTTTGCCTGGATTTTGAATACGAATGCGGAAAAATGCTCATCAAAAGGATCCACAATACATTCGGCGGTTTTATGGGAAAGGGGAGCTGATGTCAACTGTAAAAAGCTCTGAAGAAAAGGCTCAACGCCGAAATTGTTGAGTGCTGAACCAAAGAAAACAGGTGTAAGCTTACCGTTTCTGACCTTATCAATGTCAAATTCACTGCTTGCAATGTCGAGGAGCTCAATGTTATCAACAAGTGTTGTTCTTAATTCTTCGCCAATGAGCTCGTCGAGCTTTGCAGTGTCAGTAATATCGCACTCGATACCTTCAATTCTTCTTCGTCCTGCATGGAATTCATCAAAAGCAAGAATGTGCTGTTTTTCCCTGTCATAAACACCTCTGAAATTGCTTCCGCAGCTTATAGGCCAGTTCATGGCATATGTTCCGATACCGAATTCTGTCTCAAGCTCATCAAGAAGCTCATAAGGATCTCTTGCTTCACGGTCCATTTTATTAATAAATGTGAAAATGGGGATGTTTCTCATCGCACAGACCTTGAAAAGCTTTCTTGTCTGAGGCTCTATACCTTTTGCTGCGTCTATAACCATTACTGCACTATCCGCAGCCATAAGAGTGCGGTAAGTATCTTCGGAGAAATCCTGGTGTCCGGGAGTGTCAAGAATATTAATACAAAAATTGTTATATTCAAACTGAAGAACGGAAGATGTGATTGAAATACCTCTTTGCTTTTCAATATCCATCCAGTCTGAAACAGCGTGCTTGTCACTTGCCTTACCTTTTACGGAGCCTGCCGACTGTATAGCTCCTCCGTAAAGGAGAAATTTTTCAGTAAGTGTTGTTTTACCTGCGTCAGGATGGGAGATGATTGCAAATGTTCTGCGTCTGTTTATTTCATTTCTCAAATCAGCCATATTCTAACCTCTCAAAATATCGTAATACAATCCTAAATTTTAGCATATCCTAATGCAAAAATCAATGTTGAATATACCCAAAATAGTCAGAATTGAATATAAAAATACTATTATTCTATTGAAACTTCAGGAAAAATATTGTATTATAATAAAAAAACGATTAATAGGGAGTTTTGATTATGGATTTTTCAAAAATTTTTAACATCTTTATTTCTTTGTTTATGGCATTAATAACTTCAATTACCTCATTTTTTGGTTCTGTTGGAGAGTCAATAAGCAATGTAGTTGATTATTTTACTCAGCCTTCTGTTATCCAGGATTTTGAGGAAAAAGATGATGATACAATCAGAATTATGTCTTTCAATATTCGTTATGGTGATGTAGGTTACGCTACTCGTGAGGACAGAGAGCCTCTTGTTGAAGCTACTATCAGGAACGGACATCCTGATTCGGTTGGACTTCAGGAAGCAACTCCTGAATGGATGTCGTATCTCACTGCAGCTCTTGGTGATGAATATGCATATGTTGGTGTAGGCAGAGATAACGGTATTGATGAAGGTGAATACGCCGCAATATTTTATTTGAAAGATAAATATACAGCAATAGACAGCGGCACATTTTGGCTTTCAGATACACCTGAGGTTCCTTCTTTGGGTTGGGGTGCTTATTGCTACAGAATCTGCACATGGGTCGTGCTTGAAAATAATGAAACTGGCGAGCAGTATGTTCATATGAACGCCCATTTTGATTACGCAAACGATGATGTTATGTATAACAGTGCCAATATGATTAATGAGTTTGCTTCTAAGTATTCAGATCTTCCCGTTGTATACACTGCAGATATGAATTTTAATGAAGGCTCTGATTACTATAATAAGATGCTTGATTCAGGTGTTCTCTTTGACACAAAGTCAACAGCCGAAGATACTATGGATTATTTAACTTATCATGATTCAAAACCATTTATGCACAGCGGCAATGTTATTGACTTTATTATGGTAAATGCTAAATTCGATGCAGAGGTTTACAGAGTAGTAACAGCAGGAATTGATGGAAAATATGTTTCTGATCATTTCCCGATATATGCTGATATTAAATTTGCTGATTAATAAAATTTTAACCACCGATTCATTCATTAAATCGGTGGTTTTGTTAGTTAAAGGTTCTGCTTATATTTCTGTATCTGAAATTAACAATTTCTTTTTCAAGTGTGTGTCGTCTCAAGCTTAGTATCAGACCGACAGCCATATATATGCAAAGATTTGAGGAACCGCCGGAGCTTAGAAAGGGAAGTGTTATTCCGATGACAGGAAGAAGCTCAAGACACATTCCTATGTTTACCAATACTTGTCCTGCTATCATTGCTGCAACACCGTTGCATATAAGCGTAACAGTACCGTCCTTGCTCTTTTTTCCTATTGAGAGTATCTTTATTACTATCAATGTAAAAACAATAAGAGTAACTATGCAACCAACAAGACCGAACTCTTCACCGATTACGGAGAATACCATGTCATTTTCTGCTTCCGGAATAAGACCTGCTTGAGTATACTTGCCGTTAAATATTCCCATGCCGAACATTTCACCGTTTCTTATAGCTTGCAATCCCTGCTCCTGTTGATAAATGATGTCCGGATAGGCTTCCGGATCAAAAAGAGCAAGAATTCTGTCTCGTTGAATACTGGAGAATACATAAGTCCAAATTACAGGAACTACAGCCGCAATTCCTACAGCTCCAATAATGAAGTACTTTATGCCAACTCCTGCTGTAAAAAGCATAGAAACAAAAATGATAAGGAATATAAGCGCTGAACCCATATCGCCTGTTGCGATAACCAAAAGAACCGGTATTGCGGCATGAACGCAAAGCAACAATACATTTTTTAATGAATTTATATTTTCTTGTACTGTGTCGATGTGTACACTAAACGTTATGATAAATCCAAGCTTTACTATTTCAGATGGTTGAAAATAGAGACCTGAACTTCCAAGTTTTATCCATGTTTTTACATCAGGTCGCTCCGGAGGTCCTACGCCTATAACAAACAGTACAAGCATCAATGCAATGCAAACAACAGCTATGATCGGCCACAATCGCACTATAAAATTGTAGTCTATTAATGAAATAAACAAAGCAATCAGTACACCTGCAGCGACTGCAAGAAGCATAACTCTTGCGGAACGGGAAAACAGTGTATCTCCAGTATGTGTTGCACTCGATACAACAAGAATTCCGAATGCAGAAAGAGCAAGACATAAAAATAATAAAATTTTGTCTGTCTCCTTGATAAAGCTTTTTAATTGTGATATAATTCTATTCATAATTGTTTCTTCCCTGAAAAGATATATAATCTTATTTAATTATAATAGTATTCTTTTTTTTTTTCAAGTGTAAAGGCTGTTAAATATGAAAACTTTTGAATCATACAGTGAAAATGATACATTAAAAATAGCCGCTGAATTTGCTTCATTGCTAAAAGGCGGTGATGTTGTTGCATATAGAGGCGGAATGGGAATGGGAAAAACTGTTTTTACCCGTGGTTGTGTAAAAGCGTTAGGCAACGAGTCAGATGTCAGCAGCCCTACTTTTGCCATTGTGAATGATTATGGTGGTAAGCTTAATCTATACCATTTTGATATGTACCGAGTGGAGAGCTGGGACTCTCTTTATTCCACAGGTTTTTTTGATTATATGAATGACAGTTCCATTCTTTTTATTGAATGGAGTGAAAATATAGAAAATGTTCTCCCTGATAATACTATATTCGTTGATTTTTCAAGGGGAGATAATGAAAACTACAGAAAAATTATGATAAGCGGAGGTGACGTAAGATGGTAATACTTGCTCTTGAAAGCTCTGCTCCTTCCGCTTCGGCAGCGGTTGTAAAAGACGGTAAGCTTCTTTCTGAAATGTTTTTAAATGTAGGGCTTACACATTCTGTAACACTTTTGCCGCTTGTTAAAAATGTTCTTGAGCTTGCTGAATTGTCAGTTGATGATATCGATGCCGTTGCTGTTGATAACGGCCCCGGATCTTTTACCGGAGTCAGAATAGGCGTTGCTTTAGCAAAAGGTATTGCTCAGCCAACAGATAAAAAATGTGTGCCGGTTTCTACTCTTGAAACAATAGCATATCCGTTTTCTGACAGTGAGTGTATTATTGCTTCTGTTATGGATGCAAGGTGCAGACAGGTTTATTGTGCTTTTTTTGCTTCAAAAGATAATGATATTGTAAGGCTTAGTGAGGATGATGCTTTTTCTTTTGAAACATTGGAAAGTAAAATTGCATCCTTTGATAAGAAGGTCATCCTTGTAGGTGACGGTGCAGATGTCGCATATGAGTATTTGAAAGATAAATATTTAAATATTATAAAAGCTAACCCTGCTTTAAGTTATCAGAGAGCATCTTCTGTCGCATTTATTGCCGAAAAACGGCTTAATAGTAATGATAATATACTATCTTATTCTCAGCTTGTTCCGTCTTATTTGAGATTGCCTCAGGCTGAACGTGAATTAAAGTTAAAAAAGGAGCAGTCAAAATGAAAATAGCTATCGGTTCAGATCATGCAGGTTTTCCTCTGAAAGAAGAAATCAGAAAACACCTTGATGATATAGGTGTTGAATATATTGATTGCGGTGTTTATGATGCAACATCGGCAGATTATCCTCTTCAGGCAAAAGCAACCTGTGAAAAAATAACATCAGGTGAGTGTGAGAGAGGTATTCTTTGTTGTGGCACGGGTATAGGTATTTCCATGGCTGCAAATAAGGTTAAGGGAATCAGAGCCGCCTGCTGTTCTGATTATTTCAGTGCAAAGTATACAAGACTTCATAATGATGCAAATGTCCTTTGTATGGGTGCAAGAGTAATCGGTGCAGGTGCAGCCATAGAGCTTGTTGATGTGTTCCTTTCTACTAAATTTGAGGGTGGGAGACATCAGAGAAGAGTAGATCTTATTACTGAAATTGAAAATTTATAAAAAACAAAACCACCGAATAAAATCGGTGGTTTAATTTTTTGAGCTAAACTGAAAATTAAACAGCTCTTGTAACCTTACCTGAACGAAGGCAACGGCTGCACACATGAATTCTCTTAGGTGTGCCGTTAACAACAGCCTTAACTTTCATAACATTGGGCTTCCAGGTTCTGTTAGATCTTCTGTGTGAGTGAGAGACCTTAATACCGAAAGCTACATCTTTTCCGCAGATATCACATTTTGCCATGCGGAATGCACCTCCTTTTACTGCATATGCGGATCGCAGAAAACTGCAATTTACCGCATCTTGTAAGAATATAAAGATTTTACGCAGTATATAGTAACAGATTTATCCGACAATTGCAAGTGTTTTTTTAAATTATTTGAAAAAAATTCGCAAAATCTTTAATTTTTTTGTTAACACAAAAAAATTACGATTAATTTAGAAATTTTACTTGCAAAATGTGCTTAAATCATATATAATATCAATCGAACATTTGTACAATAGTTTTCCCGAAAGGATGAGCATATATGGCAGATAAACAAAAAGCTCTTGAAACTGCACTTTCTCAGATTGAAAAAAAATACGGTAAAGGTGCTGTTATGCGTCTTGGTGAGTCAAATTCAATGAATGTTGAAGCTATTTCAACAGGTTCAATCACTCTTGATGCAGCAACAGGAATCGGCGGTCTTCCCAGAGGCAGAATTGTTGAGATATACGGTCCTGAATCTTCAGGTAAAACAACACTCGCACTTCATTGTGTGGCTCAGGCTCAGAAATTGGGCGGTGAAGCAGCATTCGTTGATGCTGAACACGCTCTTGACCCTGTTTACGCTGCGAACCTTGGTGTAGATGTTGACTCTCTTCTTGTTTCTCAGCCTGATAACGGTGAACAGGCTCTTGAAATTACCGAAGCTCTTGCACGTTCCGGTGCAATTGATATTATTATTGTTGACTCCGTTGCCGCTCTTGTTCCCAAGGCTGAAATTGAAGGTGAAATGGGAGACTCTCATGTAGGACTTCATGCAAGATTGATGTCTCAGGCACTTCGTAAGCTTGCAGGTGCAATTGCAAAATCAAATACTCTTGTTATTTTTATTAATCAGTTGCGTGAAAAAGTTGGTGTCATTTACGGAAGCCCTGAGGTAACAACCGGTGGTCGTGCTCTTAAATTTTATTCTACAATTCGTATAGATGTCAGAAAGAGTGAACAGATCAAGGGAGCCGGTAGTGAGGTTATCGGTTCAAGAACGAAGTGTAAGGTTGTAAAGAATAAGGTTGCACCGCCATTTAAAACTGCTGAATTTGATATTATGTACGGCTCAGGTATTTCAAAGACGGGTGAAATGGTTGATATCGGCGTTGAACTTGGAGTTATTAATAAAAGTGGTGCATGGTTCTCCTACGGTGATATGAGACTTGGTCAGGGAAGGGAAAATGTTAAAATTTATTTTGATGAAAACCCTGAATTTGCCGCAGAAGTGGAAGCCAAGATACGAGCATTGCAGTCAGATAAAAACGATTCAAACGAGAAAAAAACTCCTGTGCCTAAGGCAAGGTCTGCTTCTTCTGTAAAAGCAAGACTTGATGTTACGGTTGACGATGATGACGAATGATTATTAAAACAGAAATAGCAAAAGGCGGCAGGTTGTCATTGTATGCAGATGATGAATATGTGATGACGATTGAAGCTGATATATGGTATTCTCTTGATTATTCCGACGGTAGTGATATTGATGATAACGATCTTGAAGAATTGAAGACGCTTGTTAATGCACGCCTTGCATATTCACAGGCTCTTCGTTTTTTGACACTTCGTTCTCATTCCGAAGATGAGCTGTTAAAAAAGCTTATGAAAAAATATGACCGTCTCTCTGCACAGTATGCCATTGACAAGTGCAGAGAGCTGGGATTTCTTGATGATTATGATTTTGCAGAGCGATATGCAAAGGAGCTTGCCGAAAAGAAACATTACGGCGTTGCAAGAATCCGTCAGGAACTCAGTCAAAAGGGGATCGATAGAGATATTATTGACAGTGTTGTGTCGACACTCGATATCAATTACACTGAAAGTATTATAAGCGTTATTGAAAAAAAATATAGCGGTTGCCTCAGTGAAGAGAAGGGTAAACGCAGAATGGTTGCAGGTCTGATGCGATTGGGATACACATATAGCGATATCAAATCTGCTCTTTCTGAATATGATTTGGCGGAGGACTCAGAAAATGAGTATTAATGTAGGATTTATTTCACTTGGCTGTCCTAAAAATCAAGTTGATGCTGAGCTGATGCTTGCAAAACTTCAGAATGCAGGCTTCAATATCGTTGATGTGGCGTATGAAGCGGATGTTGTTGTTATCAACACCTGTGGTTTTATTGAGGATGCAAAACGAGAATCAATTGAAAATATTCTTGAAATGGCAGAGCTGAAAAAAGAAGGAGAAATCAAAAAGATACTTGTAACAGGCTGTCTTGCTCAGAGATATCAGGATGAGGTTTTTTCTGAACTTCCTGAGGTTGACGGTGTTATGGGTATTGGTGCAAATGCAGATATTGTCGATGCTATAAATGCACTTATGTCTGATGAAAAAGTCGATGCTTTTCCCGATAAGGAGAGAATGCCTCTTGATGGAGAACGACTTCTCACTACACCTCAGCATTGGGCTTATCTTAAAATTGCAGACGGCTGCTCAAATTGCTGTACTTATTGTGCTATACCTGCAATTCGTGGCGGTTTCCGTTCGAGAAAAATGGAATATATTGTTGCCGAAGCACAGAAGTTAGCTTCTGACGGTACAAAAGAACTGATTGTTATTGCACAGGATACTACACGTTACGGACTTGATTTATATGGTGAGCTGAAGCTTCCTGAATTGCTCCGTCAGCTTAATAAGATCGATGGTATAGAATGGATCAGACTGCTTTACTGTTATCCCGACAGAATTACTGATGAATTGCTTGATACTATGGCAGAGTGTGATAAAGTGCTTCATTATATCGATTTGCCTTTGCAGCACGCAGACAGAAACGTTCTTAAAGCCATGAACAGAACAGGTGACAGGGAATCTCTTACTGCACTGATTGACAAAATCAGAGATAAAATGCCCGATGTTGTGCTTAGAACCACATTTATAACAGGATTCCCCGGTGAGGATGAGGAAGCCTTTAACAATCTTGCTGAGTTTGCGGATGATATTCAGTTTGACCGCTTGGGTTGTTTTGCATATTCTGCAGAAGAGGGCACTCCCGCATTTGAATTTGACGCTCAGATAGACGATGAAATAAAAAAACACCGTGCTGATGTTATTATGGAACAACAGTTTGATATTTTTCAGTACAAGCAGAAATTACTTGTAGGTGAAACGATTAAATGTATTGTCGAGGGATATGATCCTTATACAGACAGTTATTTTGGCAGAACTTGGCGTGATGCACCCGAAATTGATTCGGTTGTATATTTTACCGGAAAAGGTGACTATAATGAAGGTGATATGGTTGATGTTGAAATATTTGACATCAACGAATATGACCTTTTAGGTGAGATTGTATAAATGAATTTACCAAACAAACTGACAATAACAAGAATTGTTCTTACTCCTGTTTTTTTATTTCTTTTTTGTTCCGAATTTATTGCTCATAATTACTTTTATGCCCTGATAGTGTTCATCTTTGCAGCTATTACTGATGCAGTTGACGGTAAAATTGCAAGAAACAAAGACATTGTAACAAATTTTGGAAAAATTGCAGATCCAATAGCTGATAAAATTCTCACAACAACAGTAATTTTGTGTTTTATGCAGATAGATTTTTGCAGTATTTGGGTTGTCCTCATTATTCTTACTCGTGAGTTTACTGTATCCGCAATTCGCATTGTTGCCGCTTCGCAAGGTGCTGTCATTCCGGCTAATATTTACGGTAAAATCAAGACAGTTTCGCAGATGAGTTTTTCAATACTCATTATGCTCTTTATAGTCCTTGATAAAGAGAATATTTTTACTATGCCTAATCTTGATATAATATCATCCGTACTTCTTTGGATAACAGCAATTTTAACACTCGTTTCAGGATTTATTTATATAAAAGATAGTGCAAAGATAATTAATTTTACAAAATAAAATCAGTGGACCGCCGTTACAGCAACGGCGGTCAAATTTTTTAATATAATACATATAATCTTTTAAATAATTCTTGAAATATTTTTATTAAACTTGATAAATATAGAAAAAAAGGATATAATCAATACAATATGGGGGTGTGTTAATGAATACATACTATAATGAAATCAAAGAAAAACCGGAAAAACAAATAAATGGAAATATAGTATACAAAATTCCTAATGGTGCTTTATGTGGAAATGGCGATCTGGGCATTGTTTTTGATGATGATGAAAATGGATTATTTATACATATATCAAAATGTGATTTCTGGAAATTTACACCGGGAGCTCATAAAGATGGCGGCATAAAAACTGTAGGTTCTATAAGATTCAAAAATATTGATTTGTCAGAATATAATATAAAACAGTATTTTGACAGAGGAATGCTTAATTGTACATTTTGCAAAACGGAGATGGAAATCTTTGTTGCAGATGAAAATATAATTTTTGTTGAGATAAAATCACCTGATAACGGCGAATTTCCTGAGCTGGATATTGAAATTCCTGATACCTGCGGTTCAAACAATTATGTATTCAACGATATGGGGCTTAAATGGTATCTTCGCAAGTTTGATGGACGAGAGGTTGAAAGGGAATCGGCTGTTGCGGTTTGTTGCCGAAGACTTGAAACAAGAAGAACCGACGGCTTTAAAACAGTTAGATATTGTATTTCTGTTGTTACTAATTTTGACGATAAACAATATGTAAGCCGTGGTATTGATTTAGCTGTCCATTGTAATTATGACGAGGCAAAAGCCAATACTGAAAACAATTGGAAAGCATTTTTTTCTGCTTCAAAAGTAACCTTGCCTGATGATGAAATTGAAAAACGATATAATGCTTCTCTTTATATGCTTGCTTGCTGTATGGGAAATAAAGAATTTCCGCCCGGACTTTTTGGTAATTTTATAACTGATGATTTTTTTCCATGGGCCGGGGATTATCACATGAATTATAATTATGAGGCTCCGTATTATTGTGTATTCTCGTCAAATCATCCTGAACTTTTTGACGGATATATGAGTCCTATAAATGAAATGACTGTAAAGGCTAAAGGCTTTGCGGAGTTGTTTAATTGTAAAGGATATGCATTTCCTGTCAGTTTTGGCCCTAAAGGTCTTGACCTTTACAGTCAGCAAGACTGCAAAGAACATGGAATATTATTTCTCGGACAAAAAAGTCATGCTGCTTATGCTGCTATTATCCCTATAATGCATTGGTATTCGACGTATGACAAGGAGTATGCGTTGAATAATTACTATGATTATATTCTCAACGTTGCTCAATTCTGGCAGGACTTTCTTGTAAAGGAAAATGGTGAATATTTTATAAAAAATGATGCTGTACACGAAATTCCTTACTATAGAGGCGAAAAGTTTAATTACTTTACACATAAAAACCAGATAAACGCTGTAAACAACATTTTTTCGCTCGGCGTAGTTAGACTGTTGTTTAATGCTGTTATTGATATGTCTCGTGAGCTTGAGCTTAATCTTGATAAAATACCAGAGTGGTCGGAGATTATTGAAAATCTCAGTGAATTTCCTACGTGTATAAAACACGGAAAGAGATGCTTCAGATATTCAAAAAAAGGGCTTAGGTGGAGAAATGACAATACTGTTGGAATGCAACATATTTATCCTTGCTCACAGGTCGGACTTTCATCCGATAAAAAGACGCTTCGCATAGCAAGAAACACATATTTTATAAATGACAGACGACTTGATGATAACGGTTCAAATTCTTATCTACCCGCAGGTGCAAGAATCGGTGTCGATCCTGCATTCTTAATCGAAGGAATAAGACAGAATATTGAAATGTTTGGTTTACCAAATATGCTTTTTCGACATCATGGCGGTGGAATTGAGCATCTTACGACGATTCCTGCAACTATCAATGAGATGTTAATGCAAAGTCATGAAGGAGTTATTCGTCTTTTTCCTTGTTGGGATAAGACAATGAATGCGTCATTTCGCAACCTTAGAGCTGACGGTGCATTTCTTGTTTCATCTGAAATTAAGTCAGGAAAGGTGATATCAATTCTGATTGAAAGTCTTGCGGGGCGTAATTGTAAAATTCAAATTCCTGAAGATTCCGTGATTTCCGTCAAGCAAGCAGACGGAAAGAAAATTAAATTTAAGAAGTGCGATAATTGTATTGAGTTTAAAACCACCCCCGGTATGAAATACATTCTGATGTAAAAAGAAAAATGCTCCTTCGGAAATTTCCGTTGGAGCATTAATATTACAGGATTATTCCGCCGCCTAAAACAATATCCCCATCATAAATAACGGCTGATTGACCCTTTGTAGGGGCTCTTTGCGGTTCATCAAATTCAATGACTACATTGTTGTTTTCTTCGTACACAATTGCATGATTTTCTTTGTGGCTGTAACGTATTTTTGCAGTACAGTTTAGTGGTGTTTCAAAGTTATCTGCACCCACAAAGTTGAAATTTTCAAGATATATCTTCTTTTCGAATAAGGCGGCGTTTGTTGACAATGTAACTGAATTATCTGTTACATTTTTATTTTTTACATACATTCTTTGGTTTAATGCAATTTCAAGTCCTCTGCGTTGACCAACAGTATAGTGTATGATTCCTTTGTGTGTGCCCAGTGTGTTGCCGTGGATATCGATAAATATACCTTTCGGGTATTTTTTGTTTGTTGCTCTTGTAATGAAAGAGGCATAATCACCGTCAGGTATAAAGCAAATATCCTGACTGTCACTTTTTCTTGCATTGATAAAACCATGTGCTTCAGCAATTTTTCGTGCATCTTCCTTTGATATATCACTGAGAGGAAAAACTGTTCTGCTGATTTGTTCTTGTGTCAGCGAATAAAGTACATAACTTTGGTCTTTTGTCAGATCAAGAGCCTTTTTTATGTAATATCGCCCTGTCTTATTGTCAAATCCTGTGCGGGCATAATGCCCCGTTGCAATAATGTCACAATGTTTCTCATCTGCAAGGTCGTATAGTAACTTAAATTTTACAAATCTGTTGCACTGTATGCAAGGGTTTGGTGTTCCGCCGTTTTCATATGTTTCAATAAAGTTATCAATTACGTATTTTTTGAATTGTGCTGATGCATCAATTGCTATAAATGGTATATCCAATTTATCACAAACAGCTTTGGCATCATTTATATCATTATCGACAAGTGATTTATCAAATCCGAAGAGACTGTTACGTTTATCAAACATTTTGAATGTTACACCGATACAGTCATATCCCTTTTCTTTTAATATCTGAGCAGTGACGGAGCTATCAACCCCGCCACTCATTGCGATAAGAGCTTTTTGCATAATTTTAACCCAATTCAATCATTTTATTTATACACTTAACGGCTTTCTTTATTGTATCATCACTTAATGTGATCTCTTCACCGCCAATGCCTTTTACAGTGTTGTAAACATCCATAATAGTTGTAAGTTTCATATCGTTACAAATAAGTGCTTTTGACATTGCATAAAACTTCTTTTCAGGACATATTATTTGCAGATGCTGTATAATGCTGTTTTCTGTGCCTATAATAAATTCTTTTGAATCGCTTTCTTTTGCAAAATTCATAATATCAGCTGTAGAGCCGGCAAAGTCAGCGAGTGCAGTAACTTCCTTTTTGCATTCCGGATGTACAAGCAAAAGTGCGTTAGGGTGTTTTTTCTTTGCTTCAAGTGCTTCCTCCGGCTTTATTGCTGCATGAACAGGGCATCCTCCGTCAAGAAGCTTTATATTTTTTTCAGGGCACCGCTCGGCAACATATGCTCCAAGGTTGCAGTCGGGAATAAAGAGAATATCTTTTTCAGGCAATTTTTTTACTATTTTTACAGCGGAAGAAGATGTCACGCATACGTCACAGACAGTTTTTAGATCTGTTGTGGTGTTTATGTATGCAACAACAGCATGATTTTTATATTCTGTGTCTTTGAGTTTTTGAATATACTCTTTACTAAACTGTTCAGCCATAGGACATCCTGCATCCGGATTTGCAAGATAAACAGTTTTATCCGGAGAGAGAAGCTTCGCTGTTTCTGCCATAAAACGAACACCGCACATTATCAGAGTTTTGTTTTGTGCCTTTGACGCTTTTACACTTAATGCGTATGAATCTCCGGCAAAATCTGCAATTTCAAGGATATCCTCACTCTGATAGCTGTGGGCAAGAATACAGATATCCTTTTCCTTTTTTAATCTCAAAATTTCATTCTGTATATCTTTAAGCATATAAACATTTCCTTTCAAATAATTATACCGCTATATTAAATGGGTAAGTCCTGCCGAGCAAAAATAATTCAAAGATATTATACCATTAATTTTTATAATCTTCAAGACTTTTGAATTCATAACCCATATTTCTTACAGTATCAATGATATCTCCCAGTGCTTGGGCATTATCACTTGAAACAGCATGAAGCAGAATTACTGCACCGGGATGAATTCTTGAAACAACCGTCTCAAGAGCATATGATGCACCCTTTTGGTTGGACGTATCCCAATCAGAGTAGGCAAGAGACCAGAAAACACTGGTATATCCCAATGAACCTACAAGGTCAAGAGCTGAATCTGAATATTCGCCTTTCGGAAAACGAAAATATAATGAGGAATAGCCGAAATTAGTTCTGATATAATCATCAAATCCTTTTATTTCTTCCAACATTTGCGTTCGTGAAAGTTCGTCCATAGAAGGATGCGTGTTGGTATGATTGCCAACAATGTGCCCCTCGATTATCATTCTTGCTATAGATTCAGGATCGGATTTCATTTCATCAACAGTGCAGAAAAAGGCTGCTGTTACATCTTTTTCTTTGAGTGTGTCCAGTATAATTCCTGTATAGCCGTTATCGTATCCCACGTCAAATGTGAGATATACAATTTTTTCTTCTGTTGAAGTGTCAAGTGTTAATGCATTAAATCCATTGTCTTCAAAGTATTTTTGACTTGTCTGTGAAATTTCATGTGCAATCTCGCCAGAAGCAACACCAAAACTGTGACATATCTTTTCTGTTGACAGACCTTTAGTGTTGTTTGGATCAATTACAGAAAAATCAATTGCATTCAAAGGTTCAAGACCGGTATATGTCTTATCCGTTCCTGTATTTTCACCATAAAATGTCTTTTTTGTCAATTCTGTGTGTTCCGTTTTACTTTCTTCTGTTGTAACATTTCTTATATCGGCTTCACCTGTCGGCATGACGGAAACATTATTGTTTGCTTCAGAACATGATGATAGAGTAAAAATTACAATAAAAACAATAAATAAACATGAAATCTTCTTCATTCGTATCACCCTAAATATAATAACATATTTTGACGAAAAATCAATTGTAATTTATGTAAAGCGGACTTCTCCGCTCTTGAATTACATTACACCCTGTATGCTTTCCATAATACTTGTTACTGTTTTTATTGCTTTGTTTGCTTTCTTTTTAAGCTGTCTTTTTGAGCTCCCTGCACTCATTGATGACGTGATAAGAGCTGCCGCACCGCCTACAGCCATTACAGCTCCAATTGTTCTGGTTGCCATTGTAACTTTTTTTGTCATAACATATTCTCCCTTTGTTAATTTAATAATGATTGCTTTGTTATAATAACCGTTACAATTAAAATTATCCTTTTACTGTTGCAAAATACAAAAAAAAGTGGTATCATGATTTTATTAAATTAAGGAGTATATTAAGCTTTGAAAAAGTTGTATGACAAATTATTTGAAATAAGTTTTTTTGATAAATTAAGAAACTTACCTGTGTTATCAACAGTGTTGACTTATGAATTTATTTCATATGCATTGTTTGGTGTGCTTACTACGGTAGTGAATCTTGTGACATTCTATGCCTTTGACCAATTGCTTGGAAATGAAAGTTTAGCCGATTTTTCTGTTTTCGGTTACCGGATACTTTTAACATTTGAAGATGTGTCAACACTTATAGCCTGGATATTGTCTGTTTTATTTGCTTTTATCACAAATAAAATATTGGTATTTGAAAGCAAGTGTTGGAAGCCTTCTGTTGCAGCAAAGGAGTTTGTTTCTTTTGTAAGCACAAGAGTTGTATCATTCGTTCTTTTTGAATTTTTAGGTTTTATGCTTGTAAGAAACCTTCTTTTGAACTTTGAAGTGTTCAATGATGAAAATGTTACCAAGTGGGTTGCAAAGTTCTCAATTGCAATTTTTGTTGTATTGTTTAATTATGTTATGAGTAAGCTTATCATTTTCAGAAAGAAGGGTGAGAATAAAAATGAACTTTAAGGAAATTGACGGAAATGGTACCGTTGAAGCATTTGTGCTTGTAAAAAGCTGTGACAAAAAGACTGCAAAAAACGGCTCTGTTTTTCTTGACATGAATCTTGCAGATAAAAGCGGCGAGATTAACGCTAAAATGTGGGATTGGCGAGAAGGTGCATTTTTGCCGGAAGCCAATTCAATTATAAAGGTCAGAGGTGCATTATCCGAATATAACGGTACGCCTCAGCTTAGAGTAGACAGAGCAAGAGCAGTTTGGGATAATGATAATGTCAATATGGCGGATATAATACCTTCTGCAGACTACGAAGGTAAGTATATGATGCAAGTAATCCGTTCCAAAGTTAATGGCTTTGAGAATGATGAATTAAAAACGCTTGTGTCTGCGGTACTTGATGAATATGGTGACAAAATGACTGATTGTCCGGCTGCCTTTAAGCTTCATCACGCAATAAGAGGCGGTCTTCTTATGCATACTCTTTCAATTGTTAGAATGTGTGAATGTGTTGCGTCGATTTACCCCACTGTCGACAGAGAACTTCTGATTTCCGGAGCAATTCTTCATGATGTCTGTAAAACAGATGAATTTATTATTTCTTCTTCGGGACTCGTTGACGGATATACACCGGAAGGTCATCTTGTGGGACATCTTGTAATGGGAGCCATTGCAGTTGACCGTATAGCGAGGGCAAATAACATAAGCAAAGATACCGCAATGTTACTTGAACATATGCTTATCTCTCATCACGGTGAGCCTGAATTTGGAGCTGCATCCAGACCGTTGTTCCTTGAAGCTGAAATTCTTTCAGAGCTTGACTCACTTGATGCAAATATTTATGAAATTGAAAGCTGTCTTGCAGATGTGGAGCCTAAAGGCTTTAGTACTCGTCAATGGGCATTGCATGACAGAAAGTTTTATAACCATGGCAGAAAAGTTCCCGAAACTAAGGTAAATCTTGATTGAAAGGATGATATTAATGTCAGAGCGAAATCATGAGGTTACAAAGGTTCGACCTTTACTTGATAAAAATGGTTATCTTGCTGAACCGGGTTGGTCAAGAAAGCTGTATCAGATTTACGACAGAAATGCAATTAAAGCACCAAAGTTTAAAATCAAAGAGTGGGATTATTATCTTGTTATGGGTGATGATTTTGGCGTTGCATTTACGATTTCCGATGACGGATATATCGGTTTGCAATCTGTCAGTCTACTTGATTTTTCTGATCCGGATGTACCGTGGGAGCATACAAATACTGTTCTTGTTCCTTTCCCTATGGGCAAAATGAAAATGCCTGCAACCACTGAATGCGGAAATGTTACATATCATGATAAAAGTTTAAAGCTCGATTTCTACAAAACAGCAAGTGAACGCAGAATTATATGTAACTTTGAGAATTTTTGGAATGGAAAGACATTTTCCTGCAATATAAAACTTGAAGAACCTGACATGGATTCTCTTGTTATTGCAACGCCATGGGCAGAAGAGCCCACAGCGTTTTATTACAACAGAAAAATCAATTGTATGAGAGCTTCCGGTTCCGTATTGTTTAACGGTAAGGAGTATAAATTCAATCCGAAAAAGAATTACGGTACACTTGACTGGGGCAGAGGAGTTTGGACTTATGATAACACTTGGTACTGGAGTTCAGGAAACTGTACAATAAAAGGAAAACCCTTTGGTTTTAATTTAGGATATGGTTTTGGTGATACATCAGCCGCAAGTGAAAACATTATTTTCTATAATGGTAAGGGACATAAAATCGATGATATAAGCTTTAATATTCCCGTAAAAGAAGACGGAACAAAGGATTATATGAGTCCTTGGACTTTTACATCTTCCGACGGAAGATTTGAAGCTGAATTTGTTCCTGTTCTTGATAGAGCTGCAAAAATAGATGTTAAGCTGGTTGTGACTGATCAGCATCAGGTTTTTGGAAAAATGACAGGTAAAGCTGTGCTTGACAACGGCAAGGAAATTGAATTTAAAGATATTCTTTGCTTTGCTGAGGATGTGCATAATAAGTATTAATAAGAGGTAAAAAATGGATTGGACTGAAATTAAAGTAACCGTTCCCGTTGAAAAAGTTGATGAAGCGGGAGCTATAGTATCTATGACTGTTCCTTATGGCATATACATTGAGGATTATTCTGATATGGAGGATGCTGTATTGGAAATTGCACATATTGACCTTATTGACGAAGAGCTCCTTGCCAGAGACCGTTCAAAAGGTATTGTTCACGTGTATATATCTCCTGAAGAAAATCCTGCTGAAGCTATTTCTTTTATAAAGGAACGGTTAGCCAGCGAAAATATCCCTTATGAAGTAGATTCTTCGGAATGTAAGAATTCTGATTGGGAAAACAACTGGAAAAAGTATTTTAAACCAATGCCCGTCGGTGAAAAGCTCCTTATTCAGCCTATATGGAAAGATAAGGTCGATTCAGGTGACAGAGTTGTACTGAATCTTGAACCCGGACTTGCTTTTGGCTCCGGAACACATGAAACCACTCGGCTTTGTCTTGCCGCAATTGAAAAACATATTACTAAAGGCTGCAAAATGCTTGATATAGGCTGTGGCAGCGGTATATTGTCTATTGCCTCTTTGCTTCTCGGTGCCGAGTCGGCAGTCGGTGTTGATATTGATAAGCTTGCAGTTAAAACCGCAATGGAAAATGCTAACAGAAACGGTTTTGATGAAAAACAATATACCGTACTTTGCGGTAATCTTACCGATAAAGTCAGCGGTAAATTTGATGTTATTGCCGCAAATATTGTTGCCGATGCCATTATAATGCTCTCTGAGGGCGTTGATAAATTCATGAATGATGACAGTGTTTATATTGTTTCCGGTATAATTGATATCAGAGAACAAGAAGTAGTAAATGCTCTTGATTCATACGGCTTTAAAATTACTGAAAGACATGAAGACGGCGGTTGGCTGTGTTTTGAATGTATGAAAAAATAATTAAGACATATATATTATTTTTAGACGCTCGCAAATTATGCGGGCGTTGTTTTTTTGCCTTTTCTGTTAAATTAAAATCCGATAATAAAATGTCGTTGAAATGGAACATTAACAATGTGCGTTAAAATTGTCGGAGGTGCATTATGAAAAAAATAATAAAAAAATTTAATATCGTATTATCAATGTTATGTGCCGTAATATTTTCACTAGTGCTGGTTGGGCAGATGTATATGCCTGATACGGTTGTGTTTTATGACGGTGCACAAGAAGTTTCTTTTTATGAAGTGTATAAAGTTAAAGTAACAAATGACAGTATAGTTTCCGTTTCAACATACTCCAATGAAACTACTGAGGCTGATGTAAGTCTTTTTGGAATAGTACCGGTAGGACAGGTAAAAGCAGAAAAAAGTGACAGACGATATGTGAATGTAGGTGGCGATATTATCGGAATCCGTCTTTATACCGATGGTTTGCTGATAGTTGGAATTGAGGATATAGTAACAGAAGACGGATATGTTAATCCTGCTTCTGCCTGTGGTCTGCAGATTGGTGATATTATCACTGAGGTTAATGATGAACGGGTATTGTCTGTTTCTGATTTTGCAAAGAAAGTTTCTTCGTGTGATGGCAAAGACATAAGTATTACTGCTCAGCGATTGGAAAAAACTCTTTATTTTTCTTTGACACCTGCTTATTGTGAATCGGAAGAAAAGTATCGTTGTGGATTATGGCTCCGAGATTCAACAGCCGGTATCGGCACAATAACATTTGTTGATTCCGGAACGGGAGTTTTTGCGGCTCTGGGACATTCTATTTGTGACAGTGAAACACAGGCTATTTTGCCCGTAGGTGAAGGAGATATTCTTACTGCCTCCGTTACCGGAATTACCAAAGGTGAGAAAGGTGTTACCGGTCAGTTGATGGGAACATTTACTGATAAAATTCTCGGCGATCTTGTCGTAAATAATGAATTTGGTATTTACGGCACATTTTCTCAAACAGAAACCGTAACAGGGGAGTTAATGCCGGTCGCATCACAGACTGAGATTAAAACTGGTGATGCTCAAATTATGTGTAATATTGACGGTCAGGGAGTAAAATGTTATGACATTCAAATTGAGAAAATATCTTACAGTGCTGAAAAACAATCTCGCTCAATGGTAATAGAAATTACAGATACGGAGCTTCTTGAAGAAACCGGAGGAATTGTACAGGGTATGTCAGGTAGTCCAATCGTGCAGGATGGGCTGATTGTAGGTGCAGTAACTCACGTTTTTCTTAATGACCCGACCAGAGGTTATGCAATCTTTGCGGAAACAATGCTTGAAACAGCAGATAATATCTCTGTTTCTAAATCTGAATAACTTTAAAATCAGCATAATGCTGATTTTTTTCATTGTACTAAGATTTTATAATATCGGTAGTTGAGTAAGTACAAAAATTTTTTATTATCTTGAACATTCCGTTTTGATTTGTTATAATCCTTGTTGTAAGTCTTTGCAAGATAGTTTATTAAACTTTTGATGAAGATGAAAAAACATCAATGTGTGAAACTGATATGGAGTAGATATAAATGCGTTACTATATAGGTGCAGATTTAGGTACATCATCATTAAAACTGTCACTTGTTAATACCGACGGTGAAATTGTTTGTACTGTGACAAGGTTTTATGAGTTATATTATCCTAATCCCGGTTGGAGTGAGCAGAAACCTGAAGATTGGTATGAAGCTTTGATTTCGGGAATAAAAGAGTTGGTGAGCGGCATTGATGCATCTAAAGTTAAAGGTTTAGGCATTGCAGGTCAGATGCACGGACTCGTTATTCTTGATGAAAATGATTGTGTGATAAGAAATGCTATTCTTTGGAATGACGGCAGAACCGATAAAGAAACCGAATATCTTAATAATACTATAGGTAAAGAAAAACTTGCCGAATACACGGCAAATATAGCTTTTGCAGGTTTTACCGCACCGAAGATTCTTTGGCTTAAAGAGAATGAGCCGGAGAATTTTAAAAAAATCAGCAAAATAATGTTACCCAAGGATTATCTTAATTATTTGCTTACAGGTGTTCATTGTTGCGATTATTCTGATGCATCAGGTATGTTGCTTCTTGATGTAAAAAATAAATGCTGGTCAGATGAAATGCTGAATATCTGTTCAATTTCAAAGGAGCAGATGCCGAAGCTTTATGAAAGCTATGAGATAGTTGGTACACTGAAAAGTGATGTTGCCGAGCTTTTGGGATTTCGAGATGATGTTATTGTTGTTGCGGGATCGGGAGACAATGCCGGTGCGGCTGTTGCCAGTGGGACAGTATCGGACGGAAAATGCAATATTTCTTTGGGTACATCAGGCACAATGTTTATTTCTTGTGAGCAGTTTCCCCGGTTATCCAACAATGCAATACATACATTTTGTCATGCTGACGGCGGTTATCATATTATGGGGTGTTTTCTTTCGGCGGCAGTATGTAATAAGTGGTTTTATGAAGATATTTTGAAAACTCATGATTATAACGCAGAACAAACCGATATATCCGATGATGATTTAGGCAATAACAGTGTTTATTTCTTACCGTATTTAATGGGTGAGAGAAGTCCGATTAATGATACGGACGCAAGAGGCACATTTATAGGAATGAGCCTTGATACACAGCGTAAAGACATGGTGCAGGCTGTACTTGAGGGAGTCGCATTTGCTGCAAGAGATAATCTTGAGCTTGTTAAAGCAGCGGGCGTAAAAGTTGATGTAAGCGGGCTTTGCGGAGGAGGAGCAAAGTCTTTACTGTGGAGAAAAATAATGGCAAATGTTCTCAATATCACTCTTGAAATTCCTCAGAATGAGGAGGGGCCGGGTTTTGGCAGTGCAATGCTTGCAATGGTAGGCAATAAAGAATTTGATTCAGTAGCAGACTGTTCAACAGCATTTTCAAGTCCTACAATTTCCGTGTCTCCCGATAGTGCAATTGTCGCCAGATATAATGAACAGTATAGCAAGTTCAAAAGGATTTATCCTGCACTCAAAGATGTTTTTAAAAATATAAGATGAGCTTCAAAAAATCACCCTGAAATTTTCTCAGGGTGATAATTTATTATTTGATATGTTCTAATGTTTTTTCTGCCATATCACTTATTTTTACAGTTCCGACATCGAAAATAGATGTATGCAGCGTGTTATTCAGCGGCTTGCGCCAATCTTCATCAATTGATTCTATACCGTTTCTCATGCCGATAATTGAGCCTACAGTAGCACCGTTGCAATCTGTGTCGAAGCCTGCTTCAACGGCAGTGCATATGGATTTTCCGAAATCACCGTTGCCGTAAAGAAGTGCACAAGTTACAATCATTGCATTTGAAATAGTGTGGCACCATCCGTAGCCTGTATGCTCGTCATATTCAGAATGAATATATTTATAACATTCATCTTTAGTTTTTCCGCTATTGTAAATCTCAATTATATTGCAAACAGCCTCATGAAGCCTGGATGTGTGCGGTATCTGTCCCAAACCTGATAAAATGATGTCGTTTATGTTGTCAGTTACAGCGGCAGTCGCAATCATTGCAGCAACAAACATTTCACCGTAGATACCGTTTTTGATATGCGAGATACAGGCGTCCCGATATGCTTGTTCGGCAGCTTTTTCCGGTTTTCCGGGATTAATGTAGCCGAAATAATCGCCTCTTATTTGAGCGCCTATCCATTCTCTGTATGGATTTTTATATTTTGCGGATTCGGGCGGCTCAAAGCCTTTTACAAAGTTGTCAAATGCCACTCTTTCAGCGGTGAAGTAAGCATCTCTGCGTTGAGAATAAAGCCAAAGTGACGCAACATTTTTCGGTTCAAAATCTGTGCCGTATTTTTCTATAAGCATTTGATATAATACTGTATAGTTTGTATCATCATCTATCGGCATACCGTCTACTGTATCAGCATAGCATTTATCTCTTAATCCGAATTTGTATTTGTCATACATATCATCGTTGATATCGGAATTAAAAATGTAGCTGTGAAGAGGATAATTATTTGTTTCCTTCAAAAACGGAATTAGCTCGTCAGTGCGTATTCCTTCAATGGGTTTACCTAAAAGACAGCCTGCAATTCGTCCGGTCCATGCACCGTGAATTTTTTTTCTTAGCTCCTCATCTGTCAGTTCGGTTGAATTGCATTTGTACCCTGTGGATAGTTTTTTTATTGATTCAAGATCAGATGGTTCAATAAATTTATAATTTTTATCCAAGTGAGCATTTTCGGTTATCTGAAATAGTACATTACTTAGTTGACTCTTGTATTCATTGTTCTCAAGTGCTGAAACCGCCTCAAATATCTCTTTATAATCCGTTATATCAAGACCTTCATCAATAGATTGTTTATATTCGGTCAGAAGATCGTTTGCATAAAAATCCCATTCGTTTATATTTTCAAAATTTGGTTTGATTATTGCCATAAAAACACCTCATTCAATCACATGATAACACAATGGAATTAATAAAACAACTTAAATTTGTGTTGAAAAGAAATATCTGCTATA
>CAYVTA010000012.1:0-32340 GCA_964454355.1 uncultured Eubacteriales bacterium
TTCGGAACGCTTGATATGATAGCATACTATTACATATTTTGCAAGTGTTTTTTTGCAATTTTTTTTAAATTTTTTATTTTTTATTGTTTTATACAAATTAATTATTCAAAATCACTGATATAATGTCGTTTTTACTATTCACTATAACGAGGAAATAATAAATTTAAAAACATTACAAATGAACTTTCATAAACGACTTGAAAAATTCTCCCGATTTGTATAAAATCATTTCGGGAGATGATTTTATGGTAGAAGTTGCAGCGGCACTTATTTGGGATAATGATAAATTCATGATTTGCCAGCGTCCTGCTCACAAGGGTAACGCTTTACTCTGGGAATTTGTCGGCGGTAAAGCTGAAAAAGGTGAAACGCTTGAGCAAGCACTTATAAGAGAGTGTCACGAGGAGCTGGACATTACCGTTGCGGTAGGTGAAATATTTATTGAAACCGAACATCAATATCCGGACATCAAGGTGCATCTGACAGTATTCAACGCTGAAATTGAATCCGGTGAGCCGAAATTGCTCGAACACATTGATCTCAAATGGATAACGCCTGATGAAATAAAAAATTATTCATTCTGTCCGGCAGACAAGGTTATTCTTGATAAAATAACAGAAAATAACAAAACGAAGGACAAATAAGCATTTTATCAAGAAACGCTCCGTTTTAATGTCTTATACGCATATTAAAAAATCCCGAAGAAATCAATCTTATCAATCTTTCTGAGCAAATGCTTTTCAGGTACTAAATTTTCTATCATTACCAACTCATATTTTAACTGCTGTCCTTTTGTTTCTTTCAACATTTTATCACCCTTTTTCTGCTTCTATTAACCATTTTTCTTGGCTTTTGTACAGAAAAAACAAAGCCCATTCCTTTTGGAATGAACTTTGTCAGCAGTCTGACGCAGTCACCGAAGTGTCTGCGTCAATTATTTATGCTTTTGTTGAACAAAAATCTTTAAGAATTTTTATAATTCTTTCAAAAAAATGCTTTAATTTCATCAATGAATTTTTTAAGCATGCTAAAGAAATCTGTTTCCTCTTCCTCTGCAGAGGGCTACTCTGTAGTAGGCGTCTCTGTGGTGGGTTCCTCGGTAATAGGTTCTGCTGTAGTAGGTTCTTCGATAACACAATTATAATGAATTGTTGCTGATGTCAAACAATCTTTGTAATCATCTATCGAAATATTTGCCCAGTCGGTTTCGCTTCCGCTGTAATATACATCGGTAAGGCTTGTGCAATTATAGAACGCATAATCACCGATTATGGTTACAGGATAGCCCTCGATTGTATCGGGAATGACTACATCACCGCTGATTGACTGGTCACAATCTGTAATTGTTACTTCACCGTCTGTGATTTCATAAGTTAAATAACTCAACACATCATCCTCTGCGATTACGGTTACGGGTGAGATTGTCAGCACAATTGCAATTGCAAGAAGAATACTTAATAATTTTTTTGACATAATTTTACCTCCATATTAAAGATACTTTTATATTATCATAACTTTAGGTTGTTGCCAATAACAACCACAAAGCTTTTTACATAACACCAAAAAGTTGTTATATTAATATAGGTGATAGAAAATGTTAAAGAATCTTAAAGTTTTACGAAATTTAAAGGGTGTGAGTCAGCAACAACTTGCGAATGTTATCGGAGTCAGCCAACAAGCCGTAAACAAATATGAAAACCGCAATATTGAGCCTGATATTGAAACACTTATCGCTATTGCAAATTTTTTTGACACATCTGTGGATTTTGTTATAGGGAATACCGATATAAATAAAAAAATCGAGCATTCAACTGCATACGAGCTGAATGCTGATGATGCGAGGCTTATAGATAACTACAGAAAGCTGAACAATAGCCAAAAGGAAAGCATTAAACTGATAATTTCAAACTACTTATGTTAAAAATCGTCCGATCAGAACCGGACGATTTTTCATTTTAAATTAACTTTACACAATCTTCAAAAGTGCCGTTGATGATTTGAGCTGATTCGGCTAACATAAGATTTAAAGGATAACCGAAATCTTCGGTCAGTCTTCCCTTTTCATCTTTTTCGCCGTATTTTTCAATAAGCGGGCGTGTATCCTGCATATAAATAAAAATTTTCTTGCCCTTTGCAGCAGCATATCCGACTTCAAAGGCTGTACCGATATCCATTTCACCACGGAAATTATTTCCGTTTGCAATAACTGCATCGGCTTGCTCAATAAGATTTATATTCCCTTTGTATATTTGAGCAGAAGAATTACATTCATTATCAAGAGGATAAAAACCTTTATGTCCGTGCTTTGCACAAATTGCTTTGTACCGTTTCCCAATTTCTGCCGCATTCGGCTCAAAAACATCAGGTCCTGCAATATATACCTTCATATCAATAGAACGATGCAACCGTCTCAGGCGGCGGATTGGTCTTTGCGACGTCAATAGCAGTGAGTACGGGGCCTTTCCTGCCGTAAAGCTTATTGAATCGAATTTCAATTTTCGCTGTCAGCCATATCCAGTCTGCATTTTTGACTGTATCACTACCCTGCCACTTAACAAGCATACCGCAGTATGTAATGTCATCAACACAGCAAGTCATTATATGTCTGCCGCAGACAAATGTACCCTCAGGAAATTTCTTATTAACTGCACATATGCCTTTAAATTTTACGGTTTTGCCGTCATACTGCTTCATATTCTCCATTATATCACGGTAAAGCAGAGCAAAATCTCGGTCTTCAACCTTTATCACATCTGCATTTACATCAAATGGCAACGGATCTTCTATCTCGTCAAATTCAGAGGTTCCGTCATCAAAATCATAAACGATTTCGCAACGTCTTGAAACACCTCTTACGATTTTATGGAACGGCATTCTGTCATCAGCTTTATTAAAGCGGTTGAATGCAACCATTTCGCAGTTATTCAGCTTATCAACAACGAGACTTCTCATATTGGCATTATACTGAGCAAAAGTTGTTGAATCCGCAATAAAAATAAGCTGATAAATCATCCAACCATCCGGCATTGCCTCAAAAAAGTCATTGATGAGCCACATTCCGTTATACTCAACCATAACACGCTCAGCACGGATAGATTTTGCCCATTTTTCAAGATTATCCGGATTCATTTCTGATTTATCTTGAATAACTTTTATATGGACATTCTTGCCGTAGAATCTCGACGGCTCATACTCCTCTTCACCCTCTTCGCAGACAAGAAGAAGAGTTTTTTCTCCCGTATTGAAGCGGTCATCCTCAAGCGTACCCTGAATAAATTTTGTTTTTCCGCTTTCAAGAAAACCTGTAAAAATATATACAGGTAATTCTCTGTTTCTCATAGTATAAACACACCTTCCTGTGTGGCAAACAATTATTGTCAGCTAATTATTTACACTCCGAACAATTCTTTTAATGCATCCTCATCAATTTTCGATCCGATAACGCAAAGTCTGCCTGTGATTGATGCAGAACCGTATCTTACATCTGCTTCACCGGGAACATAGTCAAAATGAATCCACTTGCCGTCAGCAGACTGTACGATTCCCTTTGCTCTGAGAATCATGCCGTATTTGTGCATATATTCAAGAGAATCAAGGCAATTATTGATTTCATCCTGAGTAAATTTCTTCGTAGTTTCAACACCCCATGAAGCAAAAACTTCGTCTGCATGGTGGTGATGATGTTCATGCTCATGGTCATGACAGCCACAGTTACAGTCATCACCGTGGTCATGATGATGCTCATGCTCATGTTCATGCTCATGATGATGTTCATGTTCATGCTCGTGTTCGTGATGATGATGTTCATGTTCATGCTCATGTTCGTGATGATGTTCATGGTCATGGTCGTGACAACTGCAATCGCAGTCTTCGTCATGCTCATGATGATGGTGATGATGCTCCTCAATAAGCTCGTCCAGTTCAGCAGAAAGAGTGTCCTTACGCTCAATAGCCTGTGCGATCTGCTTACCCTCAAGCTCCTCCCAAGGAGTAGTTATAATAACTGCTTTGTCATTATGGGAACGAAGAAGCTCAACCGCAGTCTTAAGCTTATCCTCGGAAACATCACCGGAACGACTCAGAACAATAGTTCCTGCGTGCTCAATCTGATCGTTGAAAAATTCACCGAAGTTTTTCATGTACATTTTACATTTGCCTGCATCAACTACAGCGGTAAATCCGTCAAGCTCAATGTCATGAGACTCGATTTTAAGCACAGCCTTGATAACATCACTGAGCTTACCGACACCTGAAGGCTCAATCAAGATTCTGTCGGGAGCATAATCGTCGAGAACCTTCTCAAGAGCCTTGCCGAAATCGCCCACAAGAGAACAGCAGATGCATCCGGAGTTCATTTCAGTAATTTCAACACCTGCATCCTGCAAAAATCCTCCGTCAACACCGATTTCACCAAATTCATTTTCAATAAGTACGAGTTTTTCGCCCGCATAAGCTTCTTTTATAAGCTTTTTGATAAGCGTAGTCTTTCCGGCTCCCAAAAAGCCTGAAAAAATGTCAATTTTTGTCACAATATCTCATTCCTTTTCATTTATTATTCAGTGTTCCCACTCTTTATAGTCTTTGACTTCATCATACATCAATTTATAGCTGTCATGCCGTGTTTGAGGAATATACCCGTTTTTCACAGCTTCACAGACAACACAGCCCTTTTCACCTATATGAGCACAGGAAACAAATTTACAGGTACCGATGTATTCATCAAATTCCGGAAAACAAAACTGAAGATTCTCCTTTAGAATAATCTCTGCATTTTCAAAATCCAGTGATGAAAAACCGGGGGTATCTGCAATATATCCTCCGCAAAGCTCATAAAGCTCAACTGTTCTTGTGGTGTGCCTTCCTCTGCCCAGCTTATTGCTGATATGTGCAGTTGCAAGCTCAAGCTCAGGTGCAATGCAATTCAGCAGTGAGGATTTTCCCACACCGGTATTACCGGTAAGCACACTCAGAGAACCGTTAAGGGTGTTCATAATGCTCTCTCTTCCCTGTCCTGTAACAGACGAAAAAGTAAAAGAGCTTATACCTGCTTTCTCATAGATGCTGACATATTTTTCTGCATCGAAAAGATCAGCCTTTGAGAAAACAACAACAGGCTCAATTCCCTTATCAACCGCCATTGCTGTCAATTTATCAATTATAAGAAGATTCGGAGACGGTTCGGTTACAGACGATATTATTATCAGCTTATCAAGATTGGCAACAGGAGGTCTGACAAGATAATTTTTTCTCGTTTCAATCTCTGCTACCGTTCCTTGCGAACCGTCATGTTCTATTATTACTTTATCACCTACAAGAGGAGTAATCTTCTGTTTTCTGAAAACTCCTCTTGCACGGCATTCTATTAATTTTCCGTCTTCACAGCGGACGTAATAAAAACCCGCTGTAGATTTCATTATCAATCCTTTTTCCGTTTGCATATTATTCTGCCGCCGGTCCGGTACTTACATACACAACGATCAATGCATCTGCAACCTCATCGGCTGTGTAAACAGATTTCGAAGAAGATACTGAAATTACCTGACCTGCAGGAACAGTGTCAGATGCCTGGTCAAGCTTATCAATATTATCAAAACCTGCATTTATAAGTGCTGTGTAATACTGTTCATACTTCATTCCTGAATAAGCAGGAACCGAATACGGAACTTCTGACGCTGAAGTAGTTGTTTCCGGTGCAGCGGTAGTCGTTTCCGATGCAGCGGTAGTTGTTTCCGCCGCATAAACATACTGTGTTACAGTTTTGTTTGTAACTTCAGGTGAGGAAACAGAAAAATCAACATCACCGGTACAAACCAACTGCTCACCGATATAAATTTTGAAATCAGTTTTATCAGAACCTGCAATTTCAACAGTATGAGTTGAACCGTCAAGCTTTACATTATTATAGGTTTTATAAAGAGTTTCACCTACGTAAACATATACAGATTCATAAACATCTCCGTAATCTGCAAGTGCAGGAAGCGTTATCGTTACACTTGTCTGCTTTTCGGAAGTAGTGCCGATAACAAGAGTTATCTCCGTTATGCTTGCAATAACAGCGGTGTCAGCGGCAACAGACTGTTCAATGACAAGTCCTGACTTTGAAACATCTGACTCCTTATACTCATATCTTACGCTGAAACCGAGATCCTCAAGCTCGCTCTTGGCAACGGCAGCCTTCAGTCCAATGACATCAGGAACGGCAACCTTATCGGAATCATCTACGGCGTAATAAATCGTAACAGTTGAACCGTAAGCAACGCTCTCACCGGCAGGAGGATCTGTTCTGATAACTGTACTTACGTCAAGAGAGTTGTTAACTTCACCTTCAGTCAGAACCTTAAAGCCCATTTTCAAAAGCTTGCTCTTTGCCTGCTGAAGCTTTATTCCGTCTTCCATTTCCGGAACTGTCATTGATTCACTTGTATAAGCTATATTAAGCTTGATTATAGATGAGGACGTGCTGGAAATCTGCATTTTTGTGCCGGCTTCCGTACTCTGATAGAAAATATAACCTTCATCATAATCAGTTGTGTAAACAAGATTCTCTTCTATCAATCCCTGATCGAAGAAGTATTTATAGTCCGAATCATCACGTATCTCTTCAATGTATTTGCCCACAAATTCGGGGACAGTCACTTCTTCGGAGGTCGTAAAGAAATAGCTTGCGATACCTACAATTGCAACCATAAATACGAATATTATTCCTATCAGTATAGGCAATGTATAATTCTTGCTTGCAATGGCTTCAAACTCTGCATCCGACTCGTCAAATTCTTGTGTTATGACTGTTTTCCTGGTGTATTCCTCTTCAGCCTTTTCAGCTTCGTAGACATCCTCTGAAACAGATCTTCCGGATGCGTAATTGCTTGCCCTCTTTGTCTGAACATATTTTGTGGGCTGAGTGTCCACAAAATAATTATAATTAAATCTTGTATTGGGGTTTCTTCTGAATTCATCAAGATCAAGAAGCATTTCGGAAGCAGACTGATATCTGTCTCTCGGGCTTTTCTGCATTGCACGCATGGTAATCTGTTCAATACCGACCGGAATCGCAGGATTGAGCTTGCGAGGCATTACAGCCTCCTGCTGAAGCTGCATTATAGCCACGGATACAGCACTGGCAGCCTGGAAAGGCAGCTCGCCTGTAAGCATTTCATACAAAACAACGCCTACGGAATAAATATCCGTTTTATTATCAACGATCTCTCCCCTTGCCTGCTCGGGGCTGATATAGTGAACGGAGCCTATTGCACCGTCTGCAAGAGTTCTTGTTTCACTCTTGTCGTTAAATCTTGCAATGCCGAAGTCAGCGACCTTGATAGTCTTGCTGTCCTCGAGAAGCATAATATTCTGCGGCTTGATATCTCTGTGAATAACGCCTCTTTCATGAGCATGATGTAGGGCTTTGAGTATTTGAGCCGTAAAAATTACGGATTCACGCCAATCAAGCTTACCCTTTGACTGAATGTATTGCTTGAGATTGATTCCCTCAATATATTCCATAACGATATATTGGAGCTTTTCTCCGAAGCTGACATCATACACTTTAACTATGTTTGGATGAGACATGAGTGCAACTGCCTTTGACTCCGTCTTAAATCTCTTGCGGAAGTCATCATTTGCAACATACTCATCCTTAAGAATTTTAACAGCAACGATCTTATTGTCAATACTGTCAACGGCTTTGTAAACAACAGCCATACCACCTATGCCGATTATCTCTTTGAGCTCGTATCTGTTACCTAAAACTTTACCTGTATAATTTTCCAAAACTTCTCACCCCTTTAATTGTGTAAAACAATTGCCGTAATGTTATCTGCTCCGCCGTTCTTATTGGCAAGTGCGATAAGCTCAGCCGCATAAGAATCTCTATCCTCAGCGGTGATGCATTCAATAATATCAGTATCGGTAATGTGATTTGTAAGTCCGTCGGAACAAAGCAAAAGGAAGTCATCAGAACCAAAATCAACATCAAAAAAATCTACCTCTACATCGTCCGATATACCTAAAGCTCGAGTTATTATGTTTTTTCTGGGATGACGGGAAGCATCTTCGGGGCTGATGAGACCGGCATCTACCATTTCCTGAACAAGAGAGTGGTCTTTAGTAATTTGTTCCGATTCACCTGCATGAACAAGGTAACATCTGCTGTCACCAACGTTTGCAACAACACATACATAATCTGTTATGACAGCAACCACAGCAGTTGTTCCCATTCCTTCAAGCTCATTATTTATTTCCGCTTCATCAACTATATCAAGATTTGCAAGAACAATTGCCGATTCAATCATGTTTTTAACTGAAGAAGAGCTCATATTCTCACGGTAATTTTTCTTAAGCTCGTTGAGAATACGCTCAGCCGCCATACGGCTTGCAACGTTTCCTCCTGCATGACCACCCATTCCGTCACACACTACAGCGAAAACAGCACCGTCCGGACATTCCCATACAGCGTAACAATCCTGATTGGATTCACGACGCATACCTACGTCGGTACCGGCTGAAATTTTCATAATATCACCCCAAAAAAAACAATGATTTACCGCTGACAAATTATTGTTTATTTTTTCTTCTTAACTGACCGCAGGATGCATTGATATCAGAGCCCAGCTCTCTTCTTACCGTTACGGTAAAACCGCTTTTTTCAAGGACAGAAGAAAATGAAGCTATTCGCTCTTTACTGCTTCGCACGCAGCCCGTTTCCTTGACTTCGTTAACAGGAATAAGATTTATATGACAAAGTATACCTTTAAGCTTTTTTGCAAGTATACGGGCACATTCGTCCGAATCGTTAACACCGCTTACCATTGCATATTCAAAAGAGATTCTTCTTCGTGTTTTGTCACCATATTCCCTGCAAGCACTCAATAGTGTATCAACATTCCATTTTTTGTTTACGGGCATCATAGATGAACGTATTTCGTCTGTAGGAGCGTGAAGTGAAATTGACAGTGTCAATTGCAAATCCTTTTCCATAAGCTCGTAAATTTTAGGAACTATTCCGCAGGTAGAAAGAGATATATGTCTCATTGACATATTCTGACCTCTTTCATCAGTAATAAGCTCAAGAAATCTCATTACATTGTCAAAATTATCAAGAGGTTCTCCCATACCCATAAGAACAACATGGGAAATTTTTATATTATTATCTCTTTGAGCAGCATATATTTGAGCAAGAATTTCGGAAGCATTAAGACTTCTCACTACGCCGTCCAGTGTGGAAGCACAGAATTTACAGCCCATACGGCAGCCCACCTGAGTAGACACGCAAACGGAATAACCGTACTTATACTTCATCAAAACAGATTCAACAAATTCACCGTCATGAAGTCTGAAAAGATATTTTACAGTATCATCATACTCCGAAACAAGCTTTTTTTCAATAGCTGCACCGAATATTACAAAACTGTCATTTAGTTTCTGTCTCAAAGCTTTTGAAACGTTGGTCATATCATCAAAAGCAGTGACACATTCCGAATGAAGCCACAGATAAATCTGTTTTGCCCTGAAAGCAGGCTCACCCATTTCCTTGAGTGCCGCAGAAAGCTCTTCAAATGACATTGAAAGTATGTCTTTCTTTTCCATTTTTTACACAATCCTTTCAAATGCGGCGATAAAGAATCCGTCACAGTCATAAATATGCGGCAGAACAGTCAGAGTTTTACCGTCTCTGAAGCCTTCAATGCTTTCATCTATATCTACAGCTTTAAATTCGCTGTGTTTTTTTAAAAATTTGTTACAAACCTGAACATTTTCCTCCGCAAGCAGTGTACAGGTAGAATAAACCAATCTTCCACCCTTTTTTAAGAACCTACACGAATTTTCAAGTATTTCAAGGCCTAAAGCGGGAAGCTCATTTACTTCTTTTTCATCCTTGTACTTAATTTCCGGTTTTTTGCCCGTAACGCCGAAGCCGGAGCACGGCACATCACAAAGGATTCTGTCTGCAAGAGGTAATTGTGCAGCGTTGTCAGTGCCGTCACGAAGCACAGTTTCTATAATATCAATGCCCAGACGGCTTGCGGTATCATTGATAAGCTTTAACTTATGCTCATATATATCACAGGAAATAAGCCTGCCCTCGTTTTCCATCATTTGAGCAACGGTCATGCTTTTGCCGCCGGGTGCGGCACAGACATCAATAACTATTTCACCTTTTTTTGCACCCAGTACGCAGGCACATATCTGAGAGGACATATCCTGAACATGGAAAAGTCCGTTTTTAAAGTCATCAAGAGCTGTAATGTCACCGGAATTTCTGATTATAAAGCAATTTTCAAGCCGTGTTTTATCGACATCACAGGTAAGCTCTTCATTCTTCAGAGTATTTTTTCTTATGTAAATATTAGGTCTGTCCAAGGATTCACTCATTATTTTTTCTGCTGTATCCTTGCCGTAATAAGCTTGAAATTTTTTGCAAATGTATTCGGGAAATGAATATTTTATGCTTAAATAGTTTTCATCAGTTTCGTCAGGCAAAATAAGACCGTTTGCACTCACTTTTCTGAGCACTGCATTAACCAGCCCCGATGCAAACGCACAGCCGCATTTTTTAGCAAGCTTTACACTTTCATTAATTGCTGCGGATGGCGGAATTTTATCCATAAATAATATCTGACACGCACCCATCCGAAGAATTGTAAGTACTTGAGGCTTGAGCTTCTTCAGCGGCTGCGTGAGATAAAGAGACAAATTAAAATCAACGGTAAGCTTTCTTTCAAGCACCGTTTTTACAATACGGTGAGCAAGAACCCTGTCCTTTTCGGACAAGGAATGCTCTTCGGGAAGCTCCGAAAGTATCAGATTCGAGTAAGAAGCATCTCTTTCAATTTTTGAAAGAGCCTGAAACGCCGAAGAGCGTGCATCTGCCATAATTTTTCGTCCTTATCTTCGTTTATTGTTGCCTCTGCCGAGGAAAAGAATAACAAATCTCAAAAGGTTTGCAAGAGAAACTGCCAGTGATGCAACATAAGTCATTGCCGCCGCACTGAGCACACGTTTTGCACCTTTTATTTCTTCCTCTTGACGCAGAAGACCTGTTTCATCAATTACTTTTATTGCCCGTGAGCTTGCATTAAATTCAACGGGAAGCGTTACAAGCTGAAAAATCGCTATAGCGGAATACAATCCGAGACCGACATATATAAGAACATCGAAGCCCAAAAAGTAACCGGCAAAAGCCAAAGGAATACCTAAATAAGAGCCGATATTACATACGGGTATAAGGGAATTTCTGATTTTAATCGGCACATACCCCTGTGCGTGCTGTGCGGCGTGTCCCGCTTCGTGACAGGCAATACCAACTGCTGCAATACTGCTTCCGTAATAAACATCTTTTGACAATCTTATTACATTTGAACGGGGATCGTAATGATCGGACAGCTTACCCGTTGTTTCAACAATCTGTACATTCATTATGCCGTAATGCCGAAGCACTGCAGCCGCTGCCTGTGCACCTGTATAACCGCTTGTGTTACGAACGGTTGCCATTTTACCGTAAACCGAATTGACTCTTGCCTGAGCTATCAGCGAAACGATAAACGCAGGTACAACAAGAACAATGTAGAGCCATGTGCTTGTTGAATAGTATGAAAAATATGTTATATCCATAAATATCACCGAATTTTTTCGATTTTATGACCTAATAAAAAGCTTTTTGCATCCATCCTCTTTGAGCCTTCAAGCTGAACGGAAGTAAGGGCAAGTATCTTGCCGTCACCGCAGGCAACGAGAATTGAAGCCTTGTCCTCTTTTACATTGCCTGCCTCAAGAGATGTATTTTCATCAGTAAGTCTTGAAGAATAAACCTTGAGTTTTTTGCCTTCAAGACAGGTATATGCCACAGGCCATGGTGACATACCTCTTATAAGATTATGAATTTCAAGAGCTGATCTGCTCCAGTCAATGACAGCCTCATCCTTTGAAAGCATTGCGGCGTATGTTGCACCGGCTTCATCCTGTTTTTCGGGAATGATCTCACCCTTAGTAAACTTTTCAATAGTTTCCATAAGCAAATCGGGAGCAGACTGTGCCAAAGCGTCAAACACCTCACCGGCAGTTGCATTTATGTCTATCTTATACTCCGATTTAAGGAGAATATCGCCGGTATCAAGACCTTCCCCCATGAGCATTGTAGTAATGCCCGTAACCTTGTCACCCGCAAGAACACTTCTTTGAATTGGTGCTGCACCTCTGTATTTGGGGAGAAGCGAGCCGTGAACATTTATGCAAGCATATTTAGGCAAATCAAGAATATTTTTGGGAAGAATTTTTCCGTAAGCTGCAACGATAATATAATCAGGCTCAAATTTACTCAAATAATCATAAGCTTCCTGTGTTTTAAGAGAAGTGGGCTGATATACTTCAATTCCAAGCTCTGTCGCCTTAACTTTAACATCGGAAGGAGTAAGCTCCTGCTTTCTGCCTTTTGGCTTGTCGGGTTGTGTCACAACACATACAACGTCAAAATTTTCCTTAACAAGTCTCTCAAGACAAGGAACTGCAAAATCGGGAGTTCCCATATAAATTATTCTCATTCTGAGCACCTCAAAACAAAGTAAATTAATCCATTCTTACTCTTTCACCCTCAGCAAGTCTCTGAGTGAAAACATAACCGTCAAGGTGGTCGAGCTCATGGCATACACATCTTGCGAAAAGTCCCTCACCTTCAGCCTCATACCAGTTGCCTTTTCTGTCCTGTGCTTTAAATTTCACCCACTGAGGACGAAGTGTTCTTCCGGACTTATTCGGAAGAGAAAGACAGCCTTCAAGCTCTCTTTGCTCTCCTCTTCTTTCAATGATTTCGGGATTTATCAGCTCCATAAAGCCATGCTCATCACCTACATCAATAATAACAACTCTTCTGAGAATGCCTATCTGAACAGCGGCAAGACCAACACCATCCGCCTTTGCAAGTGTATCCTTCATATCGCCCAACAGGATTTGAAGCTTTGCATCAAAATTTACCACGGGCTTGCTTATTTTCTTAAGCACTTCATCTTCTTCTGTTCTTATTTTTCTGTAAGCCATTTTATCAACCTCAACAAATTTAATATATACTTTCAGGATTCATGTCAGCATATGCCGTAATTTTTGAATACAGCCGCACTTTTGAAAATTCCTTGAGACATTCAGAAATAAGCCTTCTGAATGAAGCAGAATTTTTACATTTTATAATCAGCCGTTCTCTGTAATTGTTGCTGATTTTCGCTATTTTAGGTGCAACGGGACCGAGAACAACCACCTTTTCATTTTCAAATTCCGAAGCAAGCTTTTCTTTAAAAATTCTGAAAAACTCCCTCGATCCGTTTCTTACGGCAGTTTCACCCTGACCGACAAAAGTAATAACACAAATATCGCAATAAGGGGGATATATCAAGCCTTTGCGAATCATAATCTCCGTATCAAAAAATGATTGATAATCCTGTGCCGATGCAAGCTCAATAACAGCATTTTCAGGGGCAAGCGTCTGAATGACCGCCCTGCCTGACTTTTCGCCTCTTCCGGATCTGCCTACCACTTGAGTGAGCAGGTCAAAAGTTCGTTCAGTGCTTTTGTAGTCATCATTATATAGCTGCTGGTCAACGGATATTACACCTACAAGGGTAACATCGGGAAAATCAAGTCCCTTTGCCACCATTTGAGTACCAACCATTATGTCGTATTCCCCGTCAGAAAACCTTTTGAACAGTTTTTCGTGGGAATTTTTTGCAGTAGTGGTGTCAGCATCCATTCTCAGTATCCTTGCTTCGGGAAAGAGAATATTAAGCTCCTGCTCCACCTTCTGAGTACCAAAGCCTGAAAAACGTATCGTTTCGGCTCCGCAATCAGGACAGACAGTCTTGACAGTCTCGGAATATCCGCAGTAATGACACATCAATCTGTCATTTGCAGAATGATAAGTCATTGAAATACTGCAATTGGGACACATCATAACGCTTTTGCACTTTGTACAAGCTACAAATGTATTAAATCCTCTTCTGTTTATCAGCAGAATCGTCTGCTGTGAAGAATCAAGATTTTTCCTTATTTCATCAGCAAGAGTCGTGCTTATAGTCTGCATACCGTTCATATTTTCCTTTACGGAAATATCAACAGTTTTAACCTCAGGCAGTCCCGCCTTTGAATAGCGTTCCGTAAGCTGAGTGAGTGTATATCTGCCCGAAAGGGCTGAAGCGTAAGTCTCTACGGAAGGTGTAGCGGAAGCCAGCACAAGCAAAGCCTTATTATAAGCACATCTGAATCGAGCAATGTCTCTTGCATGATATCGAGGTGTCATTTCTGATTTATAAGTGCTTTCCTGCTCCTCATCTATTATCATCAGAGCAAGATTTTCTACCGGAGCAAAAGAAGCACTGCGTGTACCGATAACTATATTTGCTTCACCTCTGCGGATGCGTTTCCATTCATCAACACGTTCACCCAGAGACAATCCGCTATGCATAACGGCAACCTTTTCACCGTATCTGGCATAGAACATCCCCATAAGCTGGGGTGTAAGAGAAATTTCAGGCACAAGTACAATAACGCCTTTATTCTCCGTTGCCGCATCATCAATGAGTTTCATATATACCTTCGTTTTACCGCTTCCGGTAACACCGAAAAGCAGTGCGGCGGCGGCGTCTTCCGACTTATAAAGCCCTTTGAGCTTATCATATGCCCTGTTTTGCATATCAGTAAGAGCTATCGGTGAATTGTCTCGAGGTGTCTGACGCATTTTTTCAGGTGAACGATAAATTTCTATGTCATCGTAAGCTAAAATGCCTTTTCTGTAAAGATTTTCAATTACGGAAGCTGATACTCCCGTATAATATGCAATCTCACGGCTTGTACCGCTGCCAATATTACGGAGAAGGTCAATAACAGCAGTCTGCTTTGAAGTAAGTTTGAAGGGTATTGAGCCCTCCTCAATATATTCAGGCTTTAAATAAACTGTTTTTATAACAGCATCGTTAACTTTTCGGTTTGTATCAACATTTTTAATAAGATAGCCCTGCTTGTAAAGCTTTTCAGCAATCCTGTTTTCAGGTAATAAGCCCAGTGACTTATAAATTTTTTCTTCCGGAACAAAGGAATCCTTATCTCTAAGGTACATGAGCACCTGAAGCTCCTCATTACTCAATCCTCGGGGAGTTTCCTCCATATATTCATAAGGAACTCTGTAGCTCTCAATTACATTAAGGCAAAGTCCCGAAGGAACAAGTGCCTTCGCCGCATCAAAAAGAGTGCAAAATGTTGTATCGGCAATACGCTCCGCCAATTTCAGCATTTCCTCGTTCAACAAAGGAGAAGAATCCTCAACACTGATTATCGGTTTTAATTTAACATTTTCGGGCTTTGTATCCGAAAGAGCAAAAACAAAACCCTGACGTTTTTTTGAGCTGTTCCCAAAACCGACTAAAACCCTACACCCTACGCTGATATTATCAGCCAAACTCTCGGGTATAAGGTAATCGAATAGCTTATCGAAGCTGTATGCAGTATTCTCAACAGCAACCGAAGCTGTTACAGGGCAATTCAACGCAAAATCTCTCCAAACGGCTTATCAGTCAGCAGAGTGAATGATTGACCATTCGCCGTCTTCAAGCTCTTTAACAGCAACGCTAACGGGCTTATCAACAACGGGACAGTGCTTTTCTGTGTTATCAACAATCATTCTTGCTCTTTTTGCAGTTGCAGCAACAAGCTCATAACGGCTCTCGCCATTTTTAAGAAGCTTCTGAATATCAACGTTAAGCATAATTTACATCTTCCTTTTATAGTTTTTTATTTTGACAAATTATTTTGTAAACGTCGTCAACAGCCCTGTCAAGGTCATCGTTGACCACGGTAAAATCGTAGCTCTTGCTTTTGCTCATTTCATCCTGTGCAATAAGCAGTCTTTTTAAAATTGCATCCTCATCTTCAGTCTGTCTTGCACGAAGTCTCTTTTCAAGAATGGTTCGTGAAGGCGGCATAATAAAGACAGAAAGAGCATCGGGGTACATATTTTTTATATTTGCAGCCCCCTGAACCTCAATAACAAGAATAACTGTCTTTCCGTTTTCCATTCTTGTCTGAACATCTGATTTAAGCGTTCCGTAATATTTTTCGCCGTATTTTGCATATTCAATAAATTCGCCGTTATCTATTTTTTTCTCAAACTCTGAGACGGAAAGAAAATGATATGCAACTCCGTCCTCTTCCTCACCTCTGGGAGCTCTTGAAGTTGCGGAAACGGAGAGAGAAAGTCTCCTGTCTTTTTTAAGAAGCTCATTAACGATTGTGTCCTTACCGGCACCCGACGGACCGGAAACAATAACAAGCTTTGACGCAATATCAAACATCAACAACATCCTCCCCGTTGCTGTCAGACGAAGCTTCATTAAAACGTTCGCCCAGCTTTTCAGTCTGAAGATACGACAGAATAATATGATCACTGTCAGAAAGAAGAACAGCTCTCGTCTTTCTGCCATGAGTGGCATCAATAAGCATACCCTTCTCTTTGGCATCAACTATCATTCTTTTTATAGGTGCAGATTCGGGACTGACGATAGCAATTACCCTCTGTGCATTTATCATATTTCCGAAGCCGATGTTTACAAGCTTCATCAGACATCACCCTATGTATTATTCTATATTCTGAACCTGCTCACGGATCTTTTCCACTTCGGATTTAATCTCAATAACAAGTCTTGCGATTTCAATATCATTGGCTTTTGAGCCGATTGTATTTGCCTCTCTGTTGATCTCCTGAACAAGGAAGTCGAGCTTTCTTCCGATAGGCTCTTCGCTCTTTGCAATTTCATGAAGCTGAGCTATATGGCTGCGAAGTCTCACTGTTTCTTCAGCAACGGCGATCTTATCAGCAAAAATGGCAGCTTCGGTAAGAAGTCTGTGTTCATCAACGCTTGTATCACCGAGAAGTTCCGTCATTCTTGCAAGAAGCTTTTCATTATACTCCTTGACTGTTTCGGGGGAACGTTTTTCAACTTTTTCAACATAAGAGATGATAAGGTCTGCTCTTGAAAGAATATCGTCGATGAGCTTTTTGCCTTCAACAGCTCGCATTTCAACAAATGCAGCCGCAGCATCCTTAAGTGTCTCGTTTACACAATTCCATATTTTTTCTTCATCTGCAGGAGCTTTTCTGATAAGAAAAATATCGTTGTGTTTTGCAAGGTCTGAAACCTTAAAATCATTTTCAAGTCCGTACTTATCAGCAAGGGAATTGATTGCGTTGACATATCCGGCTGCAAGAGATTCATTGATTTGGACAATAACATCATCCGTCTCTGCAGCATCAATCTGAACACTGCACTCAACCTTACCTCTTGACATAATGCTGTGCACTGCTGATTTAAGCTTGTCCTCAATAAAAGAATAGTTTTTATATACTCTTGATGAAAATTCAAAATATCTGCTGTTTACGCTTTTTATTTCGACGGTTACGGTAAGTCCGTCAAACTCTTTCTGAGCTCTTCCGTAGCCGGTCATGCTTTTAACCATAGCTGTTACCTCTTCCGTATATATTTAATCTATTATAATACAGTTAATTTATCTTGTCAACATCAGCGGCGTTTTTTGTCCGAGCTGCGTTTTTGCTCATTGGCTGATTTTACCTTCTGTGCCGAACGCTTAAGAGCTGCAACTTCTTCTTTTTTAAGCTCTCTGTACTCACCTACAGAAAGAGAGCCCAGCTTCAAAGAACCAACGGAAATTCTTTTAAGTCTTACTGTCTCAAGACCTACTTCCTCACACATTTTTCTTATCTGTCTGTTTCTGCCTTCATGAATGGTTATTTGTAAAACGCTTCTCTCGTTACCCTCAGACATTACCTGAACAGAAGCAGGCATAGTTTTTCTGCCATCAATAACCACACCTGAAGAAAGCTGAACAAGCTGCTGTTCATCAGCCTGAGGCTTAACCGTAACACGGTAAGTTTTTGAAATATGCATTGATGGGTGCGTCATCATGTTTGCAAATTCACCATCATTTGTAAACAGCAATAAGCCCTCGGAATCTCTGTCAAGTCTTCCAACGGGATAAATACGCTCATCAATATTTTCAACAAGCTCTGCAACGCATTTTCTGCCCATTTCGTCACTCATTGTGGTAACATAGCCTCTGGGCTTGTTAAGCATAATGTAAACATTGCCTGTTTTTTCAGCCGGGATAATTCTCTCTCCCGAAACCGTTACCAGGTCATATCGTGGATCCACCTTATCACCCAATGATGCAGGATGACCGTTGACCCTTACTTTGCCTCTTTCTATAAGCTCCTCTGACTTACGCCGTGAAGCTACACCGTTTTCTGCAAGAAATTTTTGCAAACGAATTTTATTATCCGCCATTTTTTCACCATCTGTCAAACAGGCTCAAAAGCCTTTCAATAAAAGTTATTTTTTCTTCACTTTGAATCATATCAGCCGATTCGGCAGCAATCAACGGCACTTCAGCTAACAGAATATCGCCGTTGTAATACTTTGCACTGCCAACTATATCCCCCTTTGAAACAGGAGCATACAAAAATTTTTCAAGATATATCTTTCGTGTGATATTGTTTTTTTCACCGCTTACACAGGCTAAAATCACACTTTGAGCTTCTACACACACAGCCGATTTATCCGATCCTGTGACGGGAACAGTATACAGTGAAAAGTCATTATCGGAAACGGCAGTTTCGACCTTTTCAAAACCATAATCAAGCATTTTTTTATGATCGTTCCAGTCGTCGCCTGCATTGAGAGTCACTGCAATAAGTGTAACACCGTTCCGTTGTGCCGCACTGACAAGACATCTCCCGCTTTTCTTCGTAAATCCTGTTTTAACACCTATACAGCCCTCATACTCACTGAGCAATCGGTTATGATTAGTCAGCGTCACACACTTTGATGAATTAACAAAGCTCAGCTTATATGTATTTTGGGAACATATTTTCAGAAAATCAACATTATCAAGAGCATAAGATGCAAGAACTGCCATATCATAAGCCGTTGTGTAATGATTTTCGTCATCAAGTCCGGAAGGTGTGACAAAAGAAGTATCAAGCATTCCGATTTCTTCAGCTTTTTCATTCATCAGAACAGCAAACCCTTCAAGACTGCCCGACAATGCCATTGCAACGGAATTAGCCGCATCGTTTCCCGATTCAAGAAGCATACAATACACCAGATCCTCAAGTGTTATCTTATCTCCTGCACGAAGTCCCGACGATGAACCTTCAACGTTGACCATTTCCTCGGTAAGCTCGATTACTCTGCGGGGTGTGTTGCATTCAAGTGCTATAATTGAGGTCATAATCTTTGTTGTACTTGCCATGGATCTTTGATCACGGGAATTTTTTTCAAAAATTACCTCACCTGTCTCCTTGCAGTACACAACTGCACTGCAGGCTGACAGCTCACCTGAGTCCAAAGCAAAGCAATCTGCAGACAAACTGACAAATAACACCGAAATCAACAGCACACATATTGACTTTTTTAACATACCAACCACCGCCTACATAAAAACTTATGTAAGCGGCGGACAAATAATCACTTTAACAATACAAATTATTCTGTTTCTACAATTGTTTCAGGCTGTACAACGGGCTTCTTCTGTCTGTCAACATAATTTGTAACCTTATCAAACATTTCGGGAATAAGGTTAACAGCTCTCTCTGCCGCATTGTCAGCAGCAGTAATATGCTTGATTGTAACCTCACCCTTGTTAACGACAAGGAATGCAACGGGATTTATGGTGATACCTGCTCCGCCGCCGCCGCCAAACAATTCAACATTGTTTCTTGACGGAAAATCTGAACCGCCTGAAGCGAAACCATAAGTAACCTTTGAAATGGGAATAATCGTAATGTCGGCACTTACTGTTATGGGATCGCCTACGATTGTGCTTACATCAACAAGGTCACGAACTCTCTCGATTGTTGTTGCAAGAATTTTTTCTGCTGATTGGTTTTTCATAATTATGCACCACTCTCATCATTATTTGAATTATTGTTTAAAGTACTTGTTTCTTCGTTTGTTTCAGGCTTCTGTACTGCACCCTGCGTTTTTTCATCCGCAGCAGAGGTCTGCGTTTGAGGATTTTCTTTCGTTTTTGATTCCTGTGCCGCAGGATTCTGTTTCACCATACTTTTGATGACTCTTATACCTACTTTAAAAATCGCTCCAAAGGCAAACATCAAAACTGCATTGATAAGCTTTCCGGGATTAAGGGAAATTTCCATTGTAAATGCGTACTCGTTAAAACCGTGTCCTATGTAATCGGGTTCAATGTCGATTGAATATTTCTTTACATTGCAGTTTGCACACACGGCTCCCACAACAGGAAATACCTTTTGACACATTTTTCCGTAATCCTCTGCGGTTTGAGCAGCATCCTCACTTGAAACAGAGATTTCAAGAAACATTTTATCTATTACAAAAGAATTGACAAAACGTCTGCCGAATTTTCCGATTACTTCAAGAAGTCTTCTGAGAATCTGAAGGATACCTTCAATTTTTTCGTTCTCATAAAAATTCTTAAGAGGATTCGGACCCTTTGTTTTTTGTTCCTTGGGGGCAGCATCCTTTTTCGGTTCTTCCTTTTTAGTTTCCTTTGCAGCTTTTTTTTCTTTTGGCGGCTTTTCAGGCTGAGGTATCAGCGGAATTTTAACAAAAGCCCATGACGCATAAGCCGTTATTTCATCCTCATATTCAACATGAATATGTGCTCTGATGCTCAATATTAAAGCAAACAACAATATAATGCCCGCAATTATGAGTAACGCAACCAAAAGAACCGCCTCCTTTTGTTTAATTTATTAAATCAATGACATCTGACCGTCAAAATCTTCATCCTCATTTTCCCTGTCATCGGGAAGAGGCTCGGTTTTAGTCGGAAGCTCCGGAAGCTCGTCCAGAGAAGACATCTCAAAACATCTCAAAAAATTATCTGTAGTACAGTATAACAGAGGGCGACCCGGCAAGTCAAGTCTTCCGTTTTCTTTAATCAGCTCTCTCTGACAAAGCGTAGAGATGACACCGGAGCAATCAACACCTCGCACTTGTTCTATAAAAGCCTTTGTTACGGGCTGGTTATATGCAACGATTGCAAGAACCTCAAACGCCGCAGAAGACAAAGGTGTGTTCTTTTTTATGCTCAATACGGCTCTTATCTGTGAGGCATACGCCTCTTTTGTTGCAAATTGATACTTTCCGTTAAGGTTAAGCAATTCAATGCCGTGTTCATCGCTTTTATATTTTTCCTGCAAAGACACCATACACTCTTCGAGACTGTCTTTATCAACAAGGAGTATCTTTGCTGTTTTTTCAATATCAAGAGGCTCACCGGAAGCAAACAAAACTGCTTCCGCAACAGCCTGTAAAGTTTTACTGTCCGTTTTCATCATCTCCTCTCTCAGTAAGGTCAAGCTCTATACTCAAATCTTCATTTTCACCTGTCATATATATCTGTCCGTTCTTTGCCATCTCAAGAATAGCCAGAAAAGACGCCACAAGCTCGGAACGGCTCTTCGCCATTGAGAAAACATCAAAAACCTTAATTTTTCCCGCTTTTGAAAGTACGGAATAAATACTGTCAATTTTCACTGAAACGGAAACTACCGCTTTTTCAACAATTTCCTTGAAGGAATCTTCGGGAACAGGCAGTTTTCTCAATTTCTTGCCGGCAGCATTAATATAAGCTGAATAAAGCTCCAATGCATCATGCAGGCGTGAATATGTCATGTCTGCTTCGATTTCCATTGCATCTCTGATGAGTTTTTCCGTTCCGCCGGACTGTTTTGACAGCTTTTCTGCCATTATCTTACAGTCACGGTACTCCATCAGCTCTCCTGTCAGCTCTTTTTTGAGCTGTTCCGCTTCCTCATAAACCGGCAGAAGTGATACTGTTTTTATATAAACAAGTCTTGCCGCCATTTCGAGAAATTCACTGGCGATTTCCATATTCTCTTCCTGCATCATCTGAACATATGCTATGTACTGCTCCACAAGCTCAAAAATCGGAATATCGTTTATATTAAGCTTGTGTTTTGATATCAGATGCAGCAGCAAATCAAGAGGCCCTTCAAACGCCTCTGTCTTATACTGAATTTTTTCCATTTAAATCAATCCCAAAAGGTTAAAGGGCAGTCTTGCCAACCAGTTTATACCGCTGTAGACAAAACCAGAAAGCCATGACAGCGGTGTTGTAAGAATACCTGTCCAGATAAGGACAAAAACTGCAATCATAATATATCTTTCATATCTCATCAAAGTGTAATAATATTTCCGAGGAAGAATGAGATTGAAAATTCTTGAACCGTCAAGAGGCGGTATAGGTAAAAGATTGAATACTGCAAGAGAAATGTTTATTGAAGCGGCATACAAAAAGAAATATGCAAGAACCGTATAAACAGCAACAGGAAGTGACAGCTTTAAATAAAGCACATCAACAACAGCTCTGAAGAAAAGAAAAATAAAAGCCATTATAAGGTTTGACACGGGACCTGCAAGAGCTACGAGTGCGAAGCTCTTTCTTCCGTTTTTAAGGTTGTTCATATTAACAGGAACAGGCTTTGCATAACCAAATCCTACAAGGAAAATCATTATTGCACCTATGGGATCAATATGAGCCATAGGCTTTAAAGTAAGTCTGCCTGCATATCTGGGGGTTTCATCACCTAATTTTACCGCCATCCACGCATGAGCATATTCATGAACAGGCAATGTGCAGAAAATTACAAAAAGAATAGAAGCTGCCTGAATAAATATCATCTCATACTGTCCTGAACGGATATAATCCATAATATCAAATAACACAATACTCCTCCTTATATCTTTATTCCCGACACAAAACGGTCAACGCCGTACAAATCGGATTGAATTTCACAGGTAAAAGAACCGTCCTTGAGCATTTCTGCTATTTTTTCAGGCTGTCCTTCACCGCTTTCAAACATATAAAATCCACCGCTTTTCATAAATGGAAGCCACTTTTCACACAATACCCGATAGAAACAGAGTCCGTCTCCGTCAGCAACGATAGCTTCCTTCGGTTCAAAAAATATCTCCTTTTGAAGTGATGCAAATTCGTCCTCGGTAACATAGGGCGGATTGCTCACTATCACATCGGGTAAAGGCAGCTCATGACTATAGCCTTTAAAAATATCATAATCCAAAACTGTTACATTTTTATTAAACGCAAGAGCCGAATTTTCACGGCTGCACGACAATGCAGCTTCGGAAATATCAAAAAGATACACCTTACAATCCCGATTATTGGCGGCAATACTCAGTCCTATGCACCCTGTTCCCGTACACAAGTCAAAAACAACAGCATTTTTTTTATTTTTCAGAAAATTATTCGTCTGAAAAACTATTTGCTCCGTTTCAGGTCTGGGAATGAGAACTCCGGGGTTAACCTTAAATGTAATGCCGTAAAAATCCCATTCACCGATTATATACTGAAGAGGATATCCGCTTTTACGCCTTTGAACAACAGAGTCAAAAAATTCAAGTCGTTCTTGTTCTATTTCTCTGACAGGATTGATAAGAATATCGTTTTTTGTAAGAGAAAAAGCATATTTTACAAGCTCAAAGGCTTCAGTTTCCGGTGAATCAGAAAAATCAAGACACTTTGCAGTCTGTTTTATCAGCTTTTTAATGTCTGTCATGCCTGTGTCTCGCCGTCAGAATCAGCATCGTCATTATTTTCGATTTTTATATACTCTTTAACGGAGTCCATGCCTTCAACAACAGCCTTGAGTGCGACAATGCCGACTTCAATCATACTGTCATCAGGTTCAACAGTGGTAAGTCTCTGCATCCAAAGACCGGGAGCAGTCAAAATTCGGATTACCTTATTATCGTGCTTGCCCGAATACTTAAGCAGCTCATAGCTTACACCTGCAACCAGAGGTAAGATAAGAATTTTTATAAGAGCCCATGCCCATGACACATCAAGAATGTGAGTACCTCCGATTGTGAGGGAAGGAAACTGATTAAGTACAAAAGAAAGTAATGAAGATATCAGAATGCTTATTATAAGTATTATAAATATAAAGCTTGTTCCGCATCTGGGATGAAAACGGCTGTGTTTTCTGACATTTTCGACAGTCAGCTCTTCGCCTGCTTCATAGCAGAAAATGGTCTTATGCTCTGCACCGTGATACATAAATGTACGCTTAATATCTTTCATTTTTGAAACAGCGGCAATATACGCTATAAATATGGCTATTCTGATAATTCCTTCAAACAGCGGTCTTAAAGCGTGATTAAGCAGAAATTCAGAAAGAAGATATTGATCCAGCAATCTTATAATGAATGACGGTAAATAAACAAACAATCCGAATGCAAGTGCAACACCCAAAACCATTGCTACAGTTGAAATTACAGCCATCATTTTAGGTCCGAAATGATCGCATATCCACTTATCAAGCTTTGACATTTCTTCTTCTGTATCTTCCAGCTCCAGCTGTCCTGAAAGCTCTGCCGATTCCATAAGGCTCTTATAGCCAAGTATCATGGATTCAACATAATTCACAATACCACGAAGAATGGGGATTTTAAACAGTGGGATTTTGTCTCTTATATGCTTATTTTCTTTAGGCACAACAACAATTGAACCGTCAGTTTTTCGCACTGCAATGGCGGCACCTTCAGGGCCGTTCATCATGATACCCTCAATAAGAGCCTGACCTCCGGCCTTACCGAGTCTTTCATTTTTTTCATTCATTTTCAATTCATCCTCTCTTTCAATCATCTTCCGTCAGCTCAATTGACGAATCAACGGGAAGAACGATGGTAACAACAGTTCCTCTTCCGGGAGTACTTGCAAAATCAATACTGCCGTCATGCAGTTTTATGACTTCATCAACGACGGCAAGTCCGATTCCGGAGCCCCTGACGGAAATGTTTGCCTTATAAAATTTTTCTGTTATGTATGGCAAATCTTCTTTTGAAATACCACATCCCGTATCGGCGATAGAAATAATAACTCTGTCAGGTGTTCGTTCCGCAAACACTGCGACTCTGCCGCCTCGGGAATTATATTTAAAAGCGTTATCAAGAATATTAGCAAAAACCTGTTTCATCAGATTTTTGTCTGCCGACATGGGAGCCGTTATTGCAGGTCGGCTGTAAACAATAGTTATACCTTCACGCTTTGCTCTGTCATTAAACACGTTAACTGCACTGTCAAGCTCTGCTATAAGGTCAATAGGTTCTGCCCTTTTAACCATTCTGCCGCTTTGCATTTTTGAAAAGTCAAGCAAATCTTCAACAAGATTATAAAGTCTGTCTGATTCACTGATAATAACATCAATACCCTTTTCCGTAAGCTCTGCATCAGCAGAACCTATGTCTCTTATTGTTTCAGCCCAACCTTTTATTGCGGTAAGCGGTGTTCTCAATTCATGCGAAACTGTTGAAATAAAGTCATTTTTAACAGCATCCGCACGGGCAATTTCTGCTGACATATAGTTTACCGTTTCACAAAGCTCACTGATCTCGTCATTTTTGCCGTTATGCTCAACTCTTGCATTAAAGTCACCTTTTGCAATACGCTTGGCTGTCTCATTGATCTGTCCTACCGGCCTTACAATGGAACGGACAAAATACAGTCCGCTGACAGCAACCATTGCCAATGCCGCAAGGCTTAAAAGAGCAATAAGAACAGTAAATACAATATGCTGAGCATCCAAATCCTCAAGAGACACGATAAGCCGCACCGCACCTGCAACGGAACCGTCGGAATCGGTAATAGCAAAACTCTTTGCCATTATTTTTTCGCCACCGGAGTTTTTTCCTGTCCATGTGGCACTGCCGCTTTCGTTTTCAATGGCATCGGCGTAATCGGGCATATCAGAGGAATCACTGACTGTAAAACCTGCCGAAGAAACAATCAAATTTCCTTGAGCATCCAGAACCCATACGTCCATAAGATAGCTGTAGCTGAAATTTTCAACAAAATCTCTCGCCCCCTCTTCAAACATATAGTCGGAAGAATCCGTATAGCTCTTGAAAAAAGTCTGTACTGCCGTTTTCTGGACTTTTGAATCTATAGTACTCTCCGCCATAGCGTAGTAATACTCTTTTATTGATATTGATGAGCTGACGTTGACAACAACAAGTATAAGAACGATAACGCTGAGAGTATTAAGCACCCAACGCCGTGTTATACCGCCTGATCTCATTGTCAACACCTCCAACAATTAGAGCGACGGGAGTCGAACACATTACGGTTTCGCTCGTCGCCTTTTACCGTGCGGCTTCGCACTCATTTTTAAAAGTCATCGCCTAAGGTATCCATTTATATCCGCAGCCCCAAACTGTGGTAAGATGTTCAGGGTTTGAAGAATCTTCTTCGATTTTCATTCTGAGACGCCTGATATTTACGTCAACTACCTTTTCATCTCCGTAGTACGAATCTCCCCACACATGAGTAAGTATATCGTTTCTTGAAAGGGAGACTTCGGGGTTTGTCATGAAATATTCCATTATCTGAAACTCTACCTGAGTCAGTTCAACATCTTCGCCGTCTTTCTGGAGAGTTCTTGTTCTCATATTAAGCATAAATTCGCCGCTTGCAATAATCTCACCGGCGGATTTGTTTTTATCCGCAAGGTCCTTATTAACCGTTACACGTCTGTAAATAGCATCTATTCGAGCCATCAGCTCGGACGGAGAAAAAGGCTTGATGACATAATCATCAGCACCGACCAGCAATCCTGTAACCTTGTCCATTTCCTGGGACTTTGCGGTAAGCATAACGATACCTATTGTACTGCTCTGTGCTCTTAAATATTTGCATACCTCAAGTCCGTCAATCTGCGGCATCATAATATCCAGCAGGGCAATATCAAAATCACCGCCGCATTCATTGTATTTTTCAATGGCAACTCTGCCGTTCTCGGCTTCAACGACTTCGTAACCGCTTCTTTTTAAGTTGATAACAATAAAATCTCTGATAGAAGACTCATCTTCAGCAACCAGAATCCGCTTCATTGCTAAATCACATCCTTAATCGTGCACGACTGAAAACAGAGCCGATATAAAGCCCTTTGTAATACCAAGCTCTTCGCCTTCTGCCGTTATCTGGTAAGTGTAAGTGAACTCCTCGCCGGAAGCAAGAAAGTTATTTTTGTTTATTTCCGAATCAGCATCCGTAACGGTGATGGTGAAAAGAAGAACCGACTCCTCTTCAACCTCCGTTTCTTCCGATTCTCTGAGAAGGAAAAACTGTGAAGTACCGTCATCGGGATAGAAAACTATGCTCCAATCCTTCATTTGCTCTTCATCATATTCCATTCTGAATTTATTATCAGCATTTTCAATATAAGTGCTTACCGATGAAAATTCACCGTCAGCATATTCAAGCCAATCAACGATATACATACTCTCTGAGGATGACTTGCTGTCTGTTCCGTCAGCAGTCTTACGAACGATATAGCCGTTCCGGAAAAGCCTGGTTGCGGGAATTTCCTTTTCACCGTCGCCGTCAATATCCTGACAAACGATATCCAGCGATCTGCTTGTGGGACAGGAGGCGATGGAAAGAACCTCTGTTTCGATCGGAGCATTGAGGGTTCCTGTTTCATTGTCCCAGTAAAGCAGCTCCGTAAGGTATGTATCACCTGCTGCCTCATCAATATAGATGTATGTCCTGTCACCTACAGTTGACGAGCTTATGGACAAAAATGCAGTTATCTCTGAATAAAGGCTTATATATCCCACCGCAGTAATCTGAAACTCCGTTGCACTCTTTTTTGACATTTTAAACAGCTTCGCTTCAGTAGTGTAGTGGTCAGACGTAGAATTAATGAGTGCAACGAGAAGCTCCTGTTCACCGTCCGAATCAATGTCAACGGTAAGCATACCTGTATAAGTTTCAATGATGAGAGTTTTGTAATCCAGCTCATCACCCGAACCGTAGGAGCAGTAGACAGACAGCTTTTTGTTACTCTTTACGTCAAGAGAGCTCCATCCTACCAACACTTCCGCAATACCGTCTGCATTAAGGTCGGAAAATTCAATGGAATAAACATCACTGCCCTCACCGGGAAAAACATCAACAGGAAGCCATGTGCCGTCCACACAATCAAACATATACATATATACGGACATTTCTTCCGTTTTCAGTGAATAGAAAACAAATGCCTCATCACTGCCGTCCGAATCACAGTCGTATCTGACATATGCGGAACGATAGGAGCCTGAAGATGGATATTTGAGTACATATTCCCCCTGCTTACTGACAGATTTTTCAAATGCATCCTGCAATTCACCGTCATCGCCTGAAAGCTTGGGAGGACGTATAAGATTTTCGGCGGAGTTGAAGAAAAACATATCACAGCCGCTGAAAAGCATGACCACAGCCAAAAGCAGGGCAACCAACATTGTCAATCTCATTTTCATTCAATCCGCCTCCTTATTATATCATTTTTTATGAAACAGTTATTGTAATATTAACGGTTTTCACATCATCAACAACGGTTATTCCCGAGGGGAACTCAAGCGTGTCAAGATTTACCGTATAAGTGTACTCTCCCGGTTCGAGAGACTGATAGTCAAGCGTCAGAATCGTAAGCTTATCGCTGTCCGGCTCGTATTCCGTATCAATTTTGACTTCAATACTTTTAACACTGAAAACTGTCTGAACATCATTGAGCTTATTGCCCGTAAACGTTACGGCAGGTACAAGCTCCGTAGTACGGCTGATATTGATTTTTACAAAATATTCAATCTCATCCACTTGTTCAACATACTTATTCACCGAGACGGTATCCGCTGCTGTGCTGCCTTCAAGACTGAGCTCAACAGGAATAGTCTGAGTGGAATACATCAGCTCCTGAGAAAAAACAGGATTGCCGACAACATTGACGATCTTATTTATTTCCGTTTCAGGGCCTTTAAGCTTTACGGTTGAAACAGTAAGCTCCGCACTTTCAAAATCATAGTTCTGTGCAATATGCTCCGGAATGCTGTCAGAATCTACAATAACATCAAATTCCTTTTCACTCTCAACGTCAAAATACACTTCAATAGACGTCTGTGACATTTCCGATATTGTGATATCAGTGCTGTTTTCCTTGAGTGTCACCTTAAGATCCAGCTCGGAAACACCGGCAGAATCAACAGTATTAAGATTTGCGGAAACAATCAAATCGTCTGCAGTAAGCTCCGTTACGAGATATCTGGGACCGGTAACGGTGACATCAATTTTTTCATCACTCTGCCAGAAATTTGTATAGCCCTTCTGCGAAACAATACTGTTTTCCGTAGCTATGGTAATCGGTACATTATATATTGTATAGGATTCCTCCGGGCTTTTGTACATAGCTACACTGACCCAGATAAAAAACGAAACTAACAGAGAAATAAGAAAAACAAATTTTTTATTGTCCATCAGTCGGTTGAAAGAGAATCCCTTACGTTTCTTTTTCTTTTCGGGAGATTGACTCATTTATTCTTATCCCCCTTCTGTTTTTTTGAAAATATCTTTCTCTTTTTTGAGTTTTCCTCTTCGGGCTCGTCAACAAGCAGGTCAACCAGCATTGAACGAAGCTGAGCATCGGACAGACCTCTCTTGAGCTGACCGTCACAAGCAATGGAGATTATACCTGTTTCCTCACTGGTAACAACTGCAACGGCATCGGAGCGAAGACTTATCTCAAGTGCTGCTCTGTGGCGAGTACCTACGTGTTCAGTAACCTCTTTTTCGTTTTTAAGAGGAACAACACACCTTGCCGCAACGATTCTGCCGTCTCTTATAACGATTGCACCGTCGTGCAAAGCAGCCTTCGGGAAGAATATACTGCAAAGCATATCTGTTGTAACAAGCGAGTCAATAGGCACACTCTGTCTTGTAATATCACCGAGCATTGATTTACGCTGAAAAACTATAAGTGAGCCTATCTTATCTTCACTCATGGAAGCACAAGCTCTGCATACGCTGTTGATAACATCGTAGGTTGTATCGTCGCTCGTTTTTAAGCTGAATAACTGCTTCCAAAAACTATTCTTCTGACCGAATTTCTCAAGAGCCTGCCGTATCTCTCCGCTGAAAATAATGACGAAGATGACCAGCAAATCGCTGAAAACGGTGCTGAAAATATATTTACTTGCGTTCATTTCAAACAAGTAAACAAGGATATATATAACCGCAACAAGTGCAATTCCTTTTATTACCTGCATTGATTGTGTCTTGCGTATCTGCATTATGATTGAATACACAATAACCGCAACGAGAAGAACGTCAAGAACATCTTTAAATGAATTAAAACTCAGTACTGCACCGGAAAATCTGTCCCATGTTGAGGAAAGGGTTTCCGAAACGGACAGCAATCCCAAGAATTGCATTAAAATTCACCTGCCTGTCAAAGTGTTTCAATAAGGCAGACGGCATGAGCCGAAATGCCTTCCAATCTTCCTGTAAAACCAAGTTTCTCCTCAGTAGTAGCCTTAACGTTGACAGCATCAGCCTGAATATTGCAGGCGTTTGCGATATTCTCTGCCATCAAACGTATAAATTTGCCGATTTTTGGCTTTTGAGCCACAACGGTAGCATCAATATTGCCAACCTTATATCCTTTTTCGGCAAGAAGAGCGACTGTATGTTTGAGAAGAAGCATACTGTCAATACCTTTGTATTTCTCATCCGTATCGGGGAAATGAGTGCCGATATCACCTAATGCGGCTGCACCTAAAAGTGCATCGCAGACTGCATGAAGCAGTACATCCGCATCCGAATGCCCCAACAAGCCAAATTCATAATCTATTTTTACACCGCCCAGAATCAAATCTCTGTTTTCGGCAAAACGGTGTACATCATAGCCGTGACCTATTCTTATCATAACAGTTCCTTCACCGCAGCAAGCTTTACTGCAATACAAAGAAGCTCAGCAGATGCTTTCAGATCCTCAACAGAAGGATATGAAGGTGCAATTCTGATATTTCTGTCCTCGGGATCGTTCTTATAAGGGAATGTTGCACCTACCCCCGTAAGAGTAAGTCCTGCTTCCTTACAAAGCTGACCTGCATATTTTGCACTGCCTGTGTCAACATTAAGGCTGATGAAATAACCGCCGTTGGGCTTATGCCACGAAGCGATACCAAGACCGCCCAATTCTTCATCAAGCACATCAAGAACCGCATCAAATTTGGGTCTTAAAACAGCCGCATGCTTCTTCATAATTGCTTTAAGTGCATCCACATCCGGAAAAACATAGCTGTGACGAAGCTGATTCATCTTATCATAGCTGATAATCTGAATTGTAAGTCTTGAAAGAATTTCCTTGATATTATTGTCAGAAGCTGCAAGAGCAGATACGCCGGAGCCGGGGAATGAAATTTTTGAAGTTGAGCAGAACTCAACAAAATTATCCTCTGTTCCGTACTTCTTTGCTTCATCAAAAATATTCACAAGCTCATCCGAAGTGTCATAAAGATCATGAATGATGTATGCATTATCCCAGATAACTCTGAAATCCTTTGCTGCAGGCTTCATTTTAGCCAGTCTTTCAACAGTTTCAGCCGAATATGTAAAGCCGTCGGGATTTGAATACTTGGGAACGCAGAACATACCCTTTACGCTTTCATCCTTGATAAGCTCTTCAACCATATCCATATCAGGACCTGTTTCGCTGATTGGAACATTGACCATCTTGATTCCGAAATACTCTGCAATTGCAAAATGACGGTCGTAACCGGGAACTACGGCAATAAACTTAACCTCATCAAGCTTGGACCAGGGAGTGCAGCCTGCAATACCATGAGAACAGCACTGCGAAATAAAACTGAACATCAGCTCAAGGCTTGCATTGCCGCCGATAACGATATTTTTGGTTTCAACACCCAAAAGTGAAGCAAAAAGCTCTTTAGATTCTGCAATACCGTCAAGAAGACCATAGTTACGGCAGTCAAATCCTGTCTTGCTCTTGTAGTCGGTCAGCTCAAAGGACTTTGCAAAATCAGCCTGTGCAACATCAAGCTGCTCCGGACCGGGCTTACCTCTTGACATATCAATAGTGAGACCTCGGCTCTTAAATTCATCATATCGAGACTGACTCTCTTCATAAAATTTGAGAAGCTCTTGCTTTGTAAATTCACATAATTTTTTCATCTGTATCACCTGTCTATACAAATTTGCATAATACTACTGCTATTATAATCATCTTATTATAGCACAGCAAAAAAAGATGTACAATACTTTTAATAAATATTTTTTGTCATCTTTTTCGACAGCAAAATTGAGGTAAAAATAAAAAAACAAAAAAAATTTAAAAAAAAAGCTTGACAATCACGATTTTATATGATATATTATGTCCTGCGTTGAGAGTTGCTGGTGTAGCTCAGTTGGTAGAGCAGCTGATTTGTAATCAGC
>CAYVTA010000013.1:0-14480 GCA_964454355.1 uncultured Eubacteriales bacterium
CTGTGACCCCCTGCTTGTAAGGCAGATGCTCTCCCAGCTGAGCTATGCTCCCATTACCCTTGCGGCTCCAATAATATAACAGATATCAAATCAAAAGTCAAGCGTTTTTTTTAAAATTTTTTAATTTTTTTAAAAAAACTTTTTTTAATCTCTTACAATCCTTTATTTATAGCCATTTTGAGTGTTATAATTTTTTTAAAAAAGTTACAAAACTCATCAATCGCATTGCATCCTGCACCGCTTTCGGGATAAATAACACTAAAAACATGATCAAGTTTTTTTCCTTCATAATCAGGATAATCTAAAAGTTTTGTTATAACGCCCCTGTTTCTTATGTCATTGGCGGCTTTAAGCGTCTGAGAATGGGCAATAAAATCTCCGCTGCTTGTAATAAGCATTGTCGCAGGAAGCTGACCGAGAGACAAAATACTGTCAAGATTCATAAACATATGCGTTGCTTTATGCATATAGTCTTTGCCCCACATTCTCCTGCCGTAAACACCAATCACACCATCATTCATATAAGCAACAGGAGAAATCAGCGTAAGAGCTTTCAATTTCATTTCATAATCGGCAACACCGAAAACTTTTCTTAACTCGGGTGCTGACATCAGAACTGCAGAATATGCGGCAAGCTGTCCGCCGGCAGAGTCACCTACCAACATTATATTATCCATATCACAAGGATATTCCTTTGCATTTTCGCTTATCCATCTGAGTGCAAAACCGATATCCTGCAACTGTTCGTTTACCGTAACATCGGGAAAAAGTCTGTAACTCATATTAAACACGGCAAATCCTCTCTTTGCCATATTCATACAAAAGTATTTATTAAGCTCCTTATCGCCGTATACCCAACCGCCTCCATGAACATCAATAATAACAGGAAGCTTTCCGGTTGTGTTTTCAGGATAGTACAGATCCATAAGATGATACTTGTTTCCATCATTTATGTAAGCAAGATCACACACTTCAGTTATACCTTCCGGCTTTGTCTGAGTTGCAAGTCTTGCATTGTCCTCTTTTTCAGTATTATCCCACACAGCCTTGCAGATTTTCGTAAAAAGGTCCATTTGTAACACCTCATATTAAGATGAAATCGCTGATACTTTACATTTAATATATTCAAAGTATAACAAACAATCAAAATAAAGTCAATTATTACGGATTTAAAGATTGAAATTTAAAATTGGATATGATAATATACAGCTATAAAATTAGATTACTGTATGGAGAAACGAAATGCGTATTGTAATTGTTGGTGACGGCAAAGTAGGAGCGACTTTGGTTGAACATCTCTCCCAGGAAGAACATGACGTCGTGGTTATTGACCGTAATGCAAAAATTATTGAGCAATTGGTAAATTCCTTTGATGTAATGGGAATATGCGGCAACGGTGCAAGCTATGAGGTTCTGACAGAAGCGGGAGTTGAAGATGCGAAGTTGTTCATAGCAGCAACCTCCTCGGATGAGCTCAATATTTTAAGCTGTCTCGTAGCTAAAAAAATCGGTGCAGAAAACACCATTGCTCGAGTCAGAAATCCTGAATATCTGAAACAGATGCACTTCTTTAAAGAAGAGCTGGGACTGAGCTTGGTTGTAAATCCCGAATACGATGCCGCAAACGAGATTGCAAAGGTTCTGCGTTTCCCCAGTGCAATAAATATTGAAACGTTTTCAAGAGGAAATGTTGACCTGGCAGAAATAAAAATTTCCGCAAACAATCCTCTTTGTGAAATGGCTGTTTCGGACGTTCCCAACAGATTTAACAACAAGGTTCTTTTCTGTGCAGTTCAGAGAGGAAGTAATGTGTACATTCCGAAAGGTGATTTTGTTTTTAAAAGCGGAGACAAAATTCACATTACAGCTCCCAGAAGTGAGCTTGTCGGATTTATAAAGAAATTAGGAATATATAAGCACCGCACGAAGAACATTATGATAATCGGCGGCGGAAAAATGGGTTATTATCTTGCCAGACAGCTTTGTGAAAGCGGCGGTTACAACGTTAAGATAATTGAAATAGACAATGCTCGCTGTGAACAATTGTGTTCCATTCTCCCGAATGCAACAATTATAAACGCTGACGGAACTGACAGAGCAATACTATACGAACAGGGGCTTGATAAACAGGATGCCTTTGTTGCATTAACAACTATTGATGAAGAAAATATTATCGCTTCAATGTACGCTTCCTCGTTGGGTATCAGCAAAACTGTTGCAAAGGTCAACAGAGTTTCGTACCAGGTACTTGAAAGCATAGGCATGGACAGTGCATTCTCATCAAAAGCAATCGCAGCAAACAGGATAGTCGGATTTGTAAGAGCATTGGAAAATTCAGGTGAATCCAGCGTTCAGACACTCTACAAGCTTGTCGGTGGACAAATTGAAGCTCTTGAATTTAAAATCACTGCAGACTTCGGGGGTATTGACATTCCGCTTAAAAACCTTAATATTCACAACGATATACTCATTGTCAGCATCACACGACAAAACAAAGTTATTTTTCCTGACGGTAACGACCATATTGAACTCGGTGACAATGTAATTGTTGTATCAAAGAGCAAACAGCTCAGAAGTATAAACCAAATTTTTGAATAAGGCGACTGAAAACACATGAATTACAAAATGGTTTGCAAGCTTGTAGGACGTTTTTTGATGGTTGAGGCGGCACTCATGCTGCTTCCTTTGGCAGTATCATTTTACTACAACGAAAATAATTCATATGCATACTTGATCGTTATAGGAATTCTCCTTGCGGTTGGGCTTATTATGAATGTGCCGAAGACTGTGACCAAAAGAATATACGCAAAAGAAGGCTTTGTTATCGTTGCAATGTCATGGATACTCATGTCAGTTTTCGGAGCATTGCCTTTTACTGTTTCCGGAGCAATTCCGTCATACATTGACGCTTTATTTGAAACAGTCTCCGGCTTCACAACAACGGGAGCATCAATTCTTACTGATATCGAAGCACTGCCAAACAGTCTGCTGTTCTGGCGTTCCTTTACACATTGGATAGGCGGCATGGGTGTTATTGTATTTGTTCTTGCAATTCTCCCACAAAAGGAAATGCAGTCAATGCATATCATGCGAGCAGAGGTTCCCGGTCCCACCGTAGGAAAACTGGTTTCAAAAACAAGAGCAACAGCTCGTATTCTGTATAAAATCTATACTGTAATGACCGTTGCACAAATTTTCGCTTTAAAGCTTTGCGGGTTATCATTCTTTGACAGCATTACCACCGCTTTTGCAACAGCAGGTACAGGCGGATTTTCCGTCAAAAATACAAGTATAGCATTTTATGATAATATTGCCGCTGAAATTGTCATAACGGTGTTCATGTTTCTTTTCGGTATCAACTTCAACCTGTTCTATCTTATGATAATAAAACAGTTCAAGCGAATATTTAAAAGTGAAGAGCTGTGGGCATATATCGGAATTATCGTTGCAAGTATCATAGTTATAACTATAGATATCTACCCACTGATAGGCTCCGTAGGGGAAGCTTTGAGAGAATCCGGTTTTCAGGTAGTATCCGTAATAACAACAACCGGTTTTTTCACTGCAGATTACACCTTGTGGCCGACATTTTCCCAGTTTGTAATTCTGCTGTTAATGTTCACGGGAGCGTGTACAGGTTCAACAGGCGGTGGCTTGAAAGTCGGCAGACTTATTATACTTATAAAAACAGGTATCCGTCAGTTAAGGCGTGCAATAAATCCCAAAAGTGTCAAATGTATTAAACTTGACGGCACAGTACTGGAAAACGAAGTCATTTCAAGCACCTCGGCATATTTTCTTATTTATATGCTGACAATCGGTGTTTCCACACTGATCATTTCCTTTAATGACTTTGATATTATGACATCTCTTTCATCTGTCATAACCTGTATAAACAATGTCGGACCCGGTTTCGGAGATATCAGTCCTGTTGATAATTTTTCAATTTTTTCTGACTTTTCAAAGATCGTATTAAGTTTGAATATGCTTATCGGCAGACTTGAAATATTCCCTATGCTAATATTGGCAATGCCGTCAACATGGAGAAATTAATCATATGCTTAAAAAAGATTAAAGTTTCTGATTTTTTCAGGAACTTTTTTTATTTTAGCTGTATATTGTACGCCCAAACGGGTGAAGAATTAAGGAGAACGAATAAAATCAAGAAAAAGAGGGATTTTATGAACAAGGGCAAATTTGTCAGCGAGCCTATTTTGTACCGTACACTTAAGCCTTTGGTTATTTTTCTTTTCAAGCTTGTTTTCAGACCGAAAATTACGGGCAAAGAAAACATTCCGCAGAACGGAGCGGCGATACTTGCAGGTAATCATACAGAGTTTTGGGATTGCTTTGCAGTAATAGCCAGCACACGCAGATGCGTTCATTTCATGGCAAAATCAGAGCTGTTTTCAAACCCTTTTACCTCACGCTTTTTTACTGCTGCAGGGCTGATTTCCGTCAACAGAAAACAGAAAGACAAAAATGCACTTGTATCCGCAGAAACATACCTAAAAAAAGGATGCATCGTAGGAATCTTTCCGGAGGGAACAACCAATAAAACCACTGCTCCTCTTCTTGAGTTCAAACTGGGCAGTGTAAAAATGGCTCACGACACAAACACCGTTATCGTTCCTTTCACAATAAACGGAAAATACGTTCCATTTAAAAATAGTATAGAAATCATCTTTCAAAAACCTTACAGAACAGCAACGGATGATCTTAAAAACGAAAACCGGATACTCAGGGAAAAAGTACTTACAAATTTACAGAAACAAGGTGTTAATAATGTATAAGAACAATCACAATCCTCTATTTGATTATGAAAACAAAACCTCTGAATTAGGCTTTGATATACCTGATGTCTCAATGTTTGGTATGCTGAAATTCTCCGCAAAAGCTCACCCCGATGCACAGGCAATTGACTATTTCGGCAAAAAATTCACTTACGGTGAACTGATAAAAAAAGTTGAGAAAATATCGGACTGTTATCACGGCATTGGCGTAAAGAAAGGTGATATCGTTACTATTATCATGCCAAACACGCCCGAAGCCGTTATAAGCATTTACGCCCTTAACCGTATCGGTGCGGTTGCTAATATAATCCATCCGCTTTCTGCCCGGGAAGAGATTAAAAATTATATCAATTCCTCCGACAGCAAGACGGTGCTTTGTCTTGACTCATGCTGTGACAAGCTCAAAAATGTAATAAATGAAACTAAAGTACACAGAGTAATTTCTGCATCTCCTACCCAAACACTACCGGAAGCAATGAAGCTGCTTATAAAAATTAAAAACATCGCAAAGAAGAGTAACAAAGAAACAGACAGCAGATTTATTTGCTGGAGCGATTTTATAAAAATGGGCAAAAAGGCATCCGAATACCTTCCGCAGGACAAAGAGAATATCGCACCTGCTATCATTCTTCACAGCGGAGGCACAACAGGTACACCAAAGGATATTATGCTGACAAACCGCAATTTCAACGCTTTCGGTATGCAGTCCGTGCTGACTTTGCGTGATGTTGAAGCCGGAGACAAAATTCTTGCAATACTTCCTATTTTTCACGGCTTCGGACTGGGAGTGTGCGTACACGTCTGCTTCTGCTTCGGTGCCTGCTCGGTGCTGATTCCTCAATTTGATTCCAAAAAGTTTGCAAGCATTCTCAAAAAGCATAAGCCTACAATGCTTTTCGGCGTTCCCACGCTTTATGAAGCTCTTATCAAAGCAAAGGGAACGGAAAATATGGACTTTTCATTTCTTAAATACGCAGTCAGCGGAGGAGATTCGCTTCCTGCAAAGCTTGAGGAAAGTGTCAATGAATTTTTAAAAAATCATAATTCTACTGTCAAAATATGCGAAGGCTACGGCATGACTGAGGGTCTGGCAGCACTGAGTCTTTCAGTAGGAAAAGCATACAAATCAGGAACTATCGGAAAACCGCTTGTGGGTAACAGAATGTGCGTTGTTGAACCGGGAACGATAAATGAATTACCGTCAAATTCGGACGGAGAGCTGTGTGTATGCGGTCCCACGGTAATGCCGGGTTACAGAAATAATCCCGATGAAACACTTAACACATTAAGACTTCATAAGGACGGCAGAGTATGGCTGCACACAGGTGATATGGCATCAATTGATGAGGACGGTTTCATACACTACAAATTAAGAATCAAGAGAATGATCATTTCATCAGGCTTCAATGTTTTTCCCACGCAAATAGAACAAGTGATTGAAGAATTGGACTTTGTTGAAAAATGCGTTGCTGTCCCAATCCCTCATCAATACAAAAAGGAAGTACCGAAAGCATATATAATACTCAAGGAAGGAAAAGAAAAAACAAAAGAAACGGAAAATGAGATACGTAATCACTGCGAAAAAAAGCTTGCACATCACAGCATTCCATATAAATATGAATTTGTCGAAGTTATGCCAAAAACACCTTTTAACAAAATAGACTTCATGAAGCTTCAAAAAGACAGTGCAAAGGAGGCTGTATCCTAATGGATAAAAAAACAAAAATAAGCTACACTCTTATCACAACAGCCCTCAAGCCAATTTTCAAATTTTGGTACAATCCTCATATTATCGGAAAAGAAAACATCCCCAAAAAAGGGGGTGTAGTAATTGCCTGCAATCACAAGCATATCATGGATCAGTGCCTGACTGTATGTGCAACACATCGACCGATAAGCTATATGGCAAAAAGTGAATATTTCAGCGGCCATTTTGCCCGTTTTTTTAAGCTTACGGGGTGTATATGCGTAAACAGAAACGGAGATGATGAGGCAGCAAAGCTTGAAGCAAATGAAGTTTTGAAAAAGGGCGATGCACTGGGGATTTTCCCGGAAGGCACAAGAAACAAAACAGATGACATTCTAATGCCTTTCAAATACGGTGCTGCTTCTCTTGCCTGCAAAAACAATGCTATGATACTTCCTGTTGCGGTAACGGGCGATTACTGTTTCAGAAGCAAAACTCTCTGTGTCAGAATAGGAAAACCATTCAGTGCTAAAGACATGACGATACAAGCGGTCAATGAAAAGCTATACAGTGAAATACTGAATCTGATTTTTGAAAATCTGAAAGACGGTTTTGGCTCTGTAAACGAATATATTAAAGCGGAAAATCTTATCGACAACACTTCTTTTCCGAAAAATGCATAAAAACAAAGATAAGTACTTTTTTACGGTACTTATCTCTGTTTTTGATTTGGGTGTGAGAAAAAAGCCGTATTTATTATATATTAATTGACAAATTTTGTCAATAGTTATTCAATAAGCAAAAATCTTACTATTTATCAACCCACTGCCCCCAATCTTGGGTGAAAGGTGTTTCTTTATATAAGCAAATTGCTCACAAAAGCGAGCAATTTCCCACATATTAAAAAATTTTTCTATTGAAACAATAATAAAAATGCTATATAATTTTCACGGTGACAAAATGTGATTAAAAACGAGATTTCTCAACAGCTCGATCTGTTCAGAGCGGGAATATTTCCTGACAGATGCTGTTTCTGTAACGAACCAATTGAATACAAAACAGAAATATGCCCCTCGTGTCGTGAAAAGGTCAAAAAAATTGAACGTCCTCGCTGTTTTGCCTGCGGAACCAGCAAGAAGGACTGCAATTGCAAAGGTAAAGCTAATTTTTACAACGGTATCACAGGACCTTATTTTTACAAAGGACTGGTAAAAGACGGAATTATAAGATGGAAATACGGCGAAGCTGCACACTCGGTTCAGTTTTTTGCAAAAGAAATTGCAAACTGCATAAAAGAAGACTTTGGGCACATCAGATTTGATGCTGTTACATTCATTCCCCAAACTAAAAAGGAACAAATGGAAAAAGGATATAACCAGAGTGAGCTACTTGCTGCAGAAGTGGGCAATCGGCTGAATATTCCGAACAACTCACTAATTAAAAAGCTATTTGATACTCAGCGTCAGCACGATCTGCCTCTGTATTTACGCAGCGGAAATGTTTTCGGTGTATTCGGATGTGGGGACAAAAATGCCGTAAGCGGAAAAACGATTTTACTTATTGATGACATTAAAACTTCGGGAAAAACACTCAACGAATGTGCAAAGGTGCTTCATCTTAACGATACCGCAGAGGTTTACTGTGCAGTTATAGCGTTGAGTGACAACCAAAGTAAAAATAAAAAACCGTAGCTTATTTTTTCTTGACTTTAATTTTTTACATTGTATACTGTTTTACATAAATTTATGAGGTGTGCCATGAAACATAAAATTTTCTTCAAAATTATTTCAATTATCATATGTATGCTCACATTATTTTCGTGCTTTATTTTTTCTGTGTCCGCATCTGAATCAGCTACAGATACACAGGATGTAATTTATGAAAGCCCGTTGTTTTCTCACAATGGCAATAAAACTCTTGTATTGACCCATGAGAGCAAAGACTACACATTATACTCTACAGATCTTATTCTTGATCTGAATGATGACGGAAAATGCAACGCATCCGAAGCACGTGAGCTTATGAGAATTTCCGCTTCACTTGCATCCTACAGAGGAGAGATAAGTGATATTGATATCAACTCAAGCGGAACAATAACTTCTGCTGATGCAAGACTTGTTTTAAGGTACTCTGCAAAGCTTGATGTATATTACACACTTGAAAATCTGCACGGGCTGACCGGCTTTTCAACAGATAAAAGCGGGAACACTTACTATTTTTACAGTTTTGGACTTATGGCAATCGGTCTTGCAACAATAGACGACTCACTTTATTATTTTGATGCAGACAGAAAAATGTGCACTGGCATTCAAAATGTAAACGGTATCTATTACCACTTTGACGAAAACGGAAAAGGAAGCGGAGGAACTTATACAGAAAACGGAGTTTTGCTCAAATTTGATGAAAAAGGAAAAAGCTACAACGGCATATACACTGAAAACAACAAACAATATTATTATGTAAATGGTGCAAAATATACAGGATGGTATTCCGACGGTACCGCATACCGTTATTATAACACTGATGGCTCAATGGCTACCGGTAAAGTTACTATTGACGGAAGTGTTTATTGCTTTGATTCAACCGGAAATCTTATGGACGGTTTTGTTACGACAGGAGGTAAAACATACTACTACACCGGCGGAAAAATGCTCACGGGAAAACAAACGATAGACGGAAAAATATACTATTTCCACACTGACGGTCATATGGCTAAAAATGAAACAGTGGATGGTATAGTTTATGATTCGTTCGGTGCTGCTTCAAAAGCGGACAAAAGCTTTTTTAATGATGCAGTATTTATCGGAGATTCAGTCAGTGTTAAGCTCGCAGCTTATCATAAATCAACAAAATGCTTCGGTACAGGCCAGGTCTACGCAGCAACCAGCTTGAGTGCAGCAAACGCACTTTGGGAGATATCCTCAAAATCTGTACATCCCAAATACAACGGGAATAAAACGCTTGTTGAAGACTGTGTAAGATATTCCGGTGCAAAAAAAGTTTTTATCATGCTGGGAATGAACGATATCGGCATATACAGCTTTGATGATTCAATAAACAATTACAAAACGCTCATTTCAAGAATAAAGGCAAAATCACCGAATGTTGACATTTACATTCAGTCAATGACTCCTATGACAGCAATAAGCACTCGTGCAGACTCAAGGCTGAACAATACAAACATCAAACTTTACAATCAGCGTCTTAAGCAGATGTGTGAGGAGATGAGCTGGCATTACCTTGATGTTGCATCCGCTCTATATGACAGTACAGGCACATATCTTACTGAACAGTATTGCAGTGACCCTGTCTATATGGGACTGCACCTGACTGATGCAGGATGTGAAAAATGGGTTGAATATCTGTATGAAAATGCGGCATTTGTTTAATCCGTTATATCCGCATATCCTCATAAAATCAAAACCACCGGTTAACCGGTGGTTTAAATTATTCTTCAGGTTGTGAATCTTCCTGAATCTCAACTTTAATATTTCCTATGACACCCTGCAAACGGTCATCATCTGCAGACACCACATAGTAAAGTACATAATAATTGCCGGAAACAGTGAAGTCATACACATATGACGATTCATTTGTTGTGCTTGCCCATTTTACACACTGCCCGTCCTTATACACATACCACTGAATAACGTAATGCCAGAAATAATCAAGATCCACCGAAAATTCTGCACTGTTTTCAGAGACGAATCTGACAGATGAATTGAGAATACGGGGCATTTTGCTCTTATTAGTTTCATCAGTAGTGACATCAAAATGTTTTGTTGTCTGATTAAATCTGAATGTACCTATAACTCCCTTTATATCACGCCCGTCAGGTGTTTTAATATGTGCAAACACAGCACACTCACCATAAAACGGCAAGTCCACGTTGATTGGAAATTCCTCTGAAAATTCAGTTTCCAGCAGCATTTTTCGCCACTTTATATCTACAACTCCAAGCTTACATAAGGTTCCGTTTTCAGGAGCAAAATCAGTATCAACAACCAAGGTTTTTCCCCTAAACTCAATTTTAAGGTCAGATATATCAGGCTGCCTGTCAGTTTTCAGTTCAATCGAACTGTTACCGACAACAACTGTATTGTCATCAAGCATTTTTGAGTTTACAATGTCACTGTCATCATTTTCAACGGTGATAACGGTAACAAAATCCGTGCAATCGGCTGTTTTTGAATAAAGAAGTGATGTACACGGTGTTGTGTTTGAAAAAGTACGGGAACGATATCCGAATTCAGGATTATTGTCCTTTTCACCTATAACTTTGCAATCACAATCAACAAGCTGTCTGATACGAACGATCAATGATGTTCCTTTAATTTTTGCAATCAGCTCGTTATTATACGAAGCGATCACCTGAGCCTTTTCGGAAAGATGAAACTGCTGTGTATACAAATGCTTTTTATCAGACTGAATATTGTCATGAATCACAAATACTTTCTTATCATTAAAGAAAATTTCTCTGCTGATTCTAACTGAATCATAACTGTCATTATAACCGGCAAAACAATTGAACTCGCCTTGTTTTTCACGTTTGAGCAGTCCGGTCATATAACCCCTTTCAGACGAAATGGGATATGTGTCGGAATCAACCGTCACAGTATTATGACCAAAAGCGGAATGCAATGCTTCAGTTGTAAAGTCACCTATCTGATAACCGTATTTGCCACGATCAATAAAAATCTCATTTCCGTCGGCATTGAGCATAAAGTGCAGATCATCACCATGCTTATGAATTCTGGATGTATAACCTGATTTAAACATAAACCAGACTGAATCTGCCATTTCATCCTTTTCCCATGAACTGCGGTAAACACAATAGCCACCATAAGGAAAAACAGCAATATTGTCTTCAGGCTTAACACCCTCAGCTCCTAAGGACGTCGCCCAATCAAGCTCACTACACTTAAGATCTCTGAATCCATTTTTAGGATTAAATGTGTCGTCAGCTCGCCCATCGGTATCTCCGATTTCGGCTAATGCACCGTTTGGCTTTGTCACATATGTCAGAAACCTTGCGGCATCCAAAAGTTTTTCATTATAAAACTCGCATTCAGAATCATTTGCATTCTCAAATATCTTTGCTGCCTCTTTAAAAAGCCCTATAACAGTTATCTGATACTCGGGAGAATTCTCACAGTGCACCATATCCGGCAGGAATGCGTGTTCAAACTGTGCTCTGAGCCTTTCTTTTGCAATTGCGACCCATTCTGCTGAATGTTCATTTTTAAGAAAATAGGCAATATACAGCAATGCACAATCCTGATAAATGCCATGATTATTTTTTTGCGTATAATAATCGGGATCGCAGAGATACTCTGCACTTTTTTGTAAAACCTCATCAGCCAAAGCGATTTTTTTCTCGTCAAGCAAATTATACTTTTCACATATTATAAGCAGATAAATAATATGATCAGCTCTTGTTGACATTGCATGATCGTTCCAGCACATTGGGTTAAGCTTTGACTTTTCACTCTTTGAATATTCATTCCAACTATCCAAAAATCTCCATGCATATGCAATATACTCGTAATTTCTCGTTATTTCATATGCGTGTGTCAGATACATAACATGCCTGAATCCCTGCAACTGCATCTGATATGAGTCAGGAGAAACTGCAACCGTAATATTCCAATCTATATCCCAAATATGATACGGTTCTGCAGACATGGTATTCCATACATTCAATTCACCGCATAAAATCTGGTCGGCAACTTCAATTACACTTTTTTCATCAAGCTTGTTTGAAAAAAGCGAAAATACATCAATACCAAATCCGTATTTTCCGGAATCACAGGGATAATTTATTTCATCGCAAATCCACGTCTGACGATCGCCATCAGAGGTCTGAACAGAATATACGAGAGTATAATTACCGATTTCCGTAAGCTCAAGTACATATTCGCTTAAATTTTTTGTATATTTATAGCTATAATAGCCACCATCTCGATAGATAAGCCAATGGACAAAATAATCCTCTTTTGATTCACAGTTTATATTAAATTTTATATGGTTACTGTCAGTATACTCCCATTCCGGAGCACCAACAGCTACTTTCGCAGGAATGACATCTCTCTTCAATTGCTTAAGCTGTACATTTATATTGCCGTTTACCTGCATTTCCTCAGGAATATAAACACAACTGCAATAATTTTCAGCTTCCTTTTCTATTGTGATCTCCGTAACAAAACTGAAATTCTTAACATTAGAGCTTTTAAACACAAGCGTATTAATAGAATGAGCTTCACCCATCTTATTTGAAGCAATACCAAGATAAGAGCCAACGTCACTTCCGTTCTGTATATCCGAAACTGTATTTCCCGCAAGCTGCGTAACTCTTACGACATAACCGCTGTCTGCTATTCGTCCGACAAATTCTCTATCGGTCAGACTGATAGGCTCAATATTTTCTCCAAGATGAAAATGCTGAGAATACCTATGATCACTATCAGCAATTATATCATCGTGAATCAAGACCGTATCATTGTTACGGTAAACAGCTCTGTCTATGCTTACTCCGTCATAACCGTCATTTCTGCCACGAATATACTCATATTCTGAAGAAAAATCAGTTTCAATTATTTTACTTCTGTCCACACGCTGTGCACACACGCTGTATGTTTTTCCGTCTACAACAACAGTATTGTGAGCCAATACACCTGTTACATAAGAACGAATTTTGTCACCGTAAACATAGTTATATCGTCCACAGTCAATAAAAATGGGATAACCTTTACTACTGAGCAAAATTGATAAATCATCAGCATGCTTATGAACATTTGTTACCGCACCTGCTTTGAACATAAACCAAGTATCTTTCAGTGTGTCATCAATGAAATTACGAGCAAAGTAGTACCCCGCATTTTCATAGTACGCATAATTCTTTTTTGGTTTTTTACCTTCAGTACCGCAGGAAAGGAAATAGTTATACAAATCTCCATGATTATCGCCTTTGTATGCGGATGCATCAAGATTATCATCATCACTGTCGCCTACAAAAGCAAATTTTCCGTCAGGTTGAATGAACCATGCAAGGAAATCATCGCTTTTCTCACAGCAATCACGAAGAAACTCAAAACCTTTCGTTGAATCAGTTTTTGATAAAAAATCATACAATGCCCGCAATGCTGTCCAAACATAAAACTGATACGCAGGGGAATTTTCAGAATGTGCCCCATCAGGCAGATACGCAAATTCACACTGTTCTTTCAATCTGTTTACAGCTATAGATTTTTCGGTTTCGTGTCCCCCTAACAGAATACAAGCACACAAAACGGAACGGTCCATAAAAATGCCGTGATTAGCTTTTGGTGTGTAATTTTTTTCGTCAACAATAAATTCAATATGTTTTTCTATTAAATCTAATTCCGATTCAGATATTGAATCCTTTGCACAATACAGATAAAACAGTAACGAAATCAAACGCATCGCAGAACTATGGTCATTCCAAACTAACGCATTTTTATCACTTTTATCACTTTGTTCATATGCTACCCAAGATTCAAAATATCTGTCAGCAACATTGATATATTCTGAGTTTCCTGTAATATTATATGCACAAACAAGTATGCTCAAATGCACCTGAGACTGAAGGTATAACTGAAAGCTATTGCTTGATTTTCCCGTATTAACATTCCAATCAAAGCTGTCAAGCCCCTGATGATTAAAAATAGGCAAAGAATTCGAAACATACAGTTTATTATCTACAATACCATCAGCTAATAGAATAACATCGTCATTGTCTTCAGGAATGTTTTCAAGAAGCGGTCGCAACAGGTCTGCGATTTCTTTTTTGTTCATTATATATTCCATCCTAAGTTATCAATTCGTTCATTGCATCGTTTAAGATGCTCTTCATGCCATTCCTGCACCCAATCAGTAATATCTTCATCAGCCATAGAAATCAGGTTCTTTGTTGTATTCATAAGTCTTGATATTAAGACCCTACACTCATTTGCTGTAACAATTCTTTCTCGCTGTTTTTT